>JBEKUD010000132.1:0-13826 GCA_049515395.1 Candidatus Sulfotelmatobacter sp.
TTCCCTTCCCGCGAACGCTCTCACGCAGGCGGAATCTGTACTCGCAGGACGTGGCGTGGTGGCGCCATTTGCGCTGGTGGTGGCGCGAACCAGCGACGGTCAGGCGATTGTTGTTGCGGGAGCGGACTTTGAGCGCGTGAAGCAATTGGACCGGTGGTGGTCGGTGAGCACCTGGCCGTCGGCTCCGCAACAGGCGCTGGTCGGGGTGCGGGCGCTTTCCGTCGTGTCGCCGAAAAACCGGCCCTTCGACCTTGAGTTCCAGGGCCAGACGATTCAGGTTGCGCCGGCGGGAACGGTGCAGACGGGGGCTGCCGAGGACAGCCGGATCTATTTATCGTGGGGGGATTTTGCTTCGTGGACTGGGCTTCAACCTTCCACGATCGAGGTGGCGGCGACGGGTTCGCCGGAAGAGATTGCAACCATCATGCGACAACTGGATCAGGCGATTCCGGGGGCGGATGTGCGTCCGGTGCGGCAGATCATGGAAGGTGAGGCGCGGGTGCTGGGCAAAACAAGGGCTACACTGCTGGCGGCCGCGGCGCTTATTATTCTGACGGCGGCGCTGTGCGTGCTTTCCACGTTGATGGGATGGGTCTTCGACCGGCGGCGCGATTTCGCGATCATGAAGGCGCTGGGGGCTTCCGACCGGCTGCTTAATGGCTTCTTTGCGGCGGAGGCAGCAGCTTTGGGCGCGACCGGTGCTGTGATTGGATTTGTGCTCGGCATCGGCATCGCGGCGTGGATTGGCCGAGTCAACTTCCACGCTCCGGTGGGGCCGCGTTTCAGTATTCTGCCATTCATTCTGGCTGGTAGCATAGCGGTGACGCTGCTGGCGGCGGTTCTTCCGATTTCGCTACTGCGGCGTGTGCAGCCGGCGGTCATCCTAAGGGGAGAGTGAAATGATCGAGATCAAAGATGTAACCAAGCTCTACCCGGCCAAGGCTGCGGGGAACGAGAGTACGAACGGGAAAGAAGGTTCAAACGGCGCCATCCACGCGCTCGACCACATTTCGCTGCACGTTGCGCAGGGGGAGTGGCTTTCGATCATGGGGCCGTCGGGATCGGGAAAATCCACGCTGGTGAATCTGATTGGATGCCTCGACCGGCCGACATCCGGCGAGATCTGGCTCGACGGGCAGAATGTGGCTGGCATCAGCGCCGGGGAATTGAACCGGGTTCGGGCCGAGAAAATTGGATTTATCTTCCAGCAATTTCATTTGATTCCGTTTCTGACCGCGGTGGAGAATGTCATGCTGGCGCAGTACTTCCACAGCATGACGGATGAGAAAGAGGCGATCGAAGCCCTCTCGCGAGTTGGTCTGGGCGAACGCGCGCATCATTTGCCGTCGCAGCTTTCCGGAGGGGAGCAGCAGCGGGTGTGCATCGCGAGGGCCTTGATCAACGATCCGAAGATTATTCTGGCTGACGAACCGACGGGTAACCTGGACGCGCTGAACGAAGAGCTGGTGTTGCGATTGCTGCGGGAGTTCCACCAACAGGGGCGGACCATTGTGATGGTCACGCATGATCCGGTGGTGGCACGGCTGGCGGACCGGCGCATTGAATTTCATCATGGCAAAATCGAGTCGCAAGAAGTATTCGCGATGGCGGATGAAGAGCAATTCGATGAAGTGCTGGAAGAACTTTGGGTGCTGGCCGAGCATGGTGAGATCGCCGAGGTCGAGCGGATGGAAGTTCACGGCGCGCTGCCGGTGAGCCTGGCGATTGAAAAGATGATGCAGATGGGCCTGGTCGTTTCGGCGCCGCATCCTCCGCTGGCGCATGGGCATAAACCGTTTGTGAATCCATGCCACGATGCCCTGAAGCCGGTTTCCGCATCGCTGGGCGATGGGACGCTGATTGTGGAACTCACGCCGCGCGGCCACGCGCGGGCTGGCAGCATCATCAGAAGGCATCGTTTAGCCGAGCGGCTTTTCACCGACAGTCTTGCGATGGACAGCGAGTCCGAGATCGAACAGCAGGCTTGCAAGTTCGAGCACATACTCTCGCCGGAAGCCACGGATAAGATCTGCACGTTTCTGGGACACCCGCGGACGTGTCCGCACGGGGCGCCGATTCCTCCGGGGCAGTGTTGCGGAAAAAGCTCGGAGCTTGCCGATAACACGCTGATCGAGACCGCTGCGCGCAACCGGGGATAGCAGCGCCAAGGAACAACTCTGGTCATCCGCTGGGCGCTTTCCGCGCTGCTATGATCAGATAGCGATTCCATCCAAATGAGCAAGCGCAGGCCTACCATCGGTGTGTTCGATTCCGGATTTGGAGGTCTTACCGTTCTTAAAGCTTTACTTGAACTAATTCCCGACGCCGAATACATTTATTTCGGGGATACGGCACGTCTGCCTTATGGTTCCAAATCCGTGGAAACGGTGGCGCGCTACGCGGTTGAGGCTGCCCACTATCTTGAGGGGCAGGGAGCGGAGTTACTGGTGATTGCCTGCAATACGGCGACGGCACTGGCGCTTGAGCAGATTGCGAGAGCGGCCCACGTGCCCGTTGTGGGTGTGATTGAGCCCGGGGCCGAGGCCGCGGCATCGGTCACCAGGAACAAGAGAGTGGTCGTCATCGGGACGGAGGCGACGGTGAGCAGCCACGCTTATCGGAAGGCTCTTGAGGCCCGAGGATTAGAGGCGAGGGAGAAGGCTTGTCCGCTGCTCGTCCCTCTAGTTGAGGAGGGATGGGTTGAGCACGCTGTGACGCAACAGGTGGCGGGTATTTACCTGAAGGAAGCGTTTGCCGATGGCTTTCACCATGCCGACACGCTGGTGCTGGGCTGCACACACTATCCGCTGCTCCAACCGCTGCTCCATCGCGTGGCGCCTTCGCAGGTAAGCATTGTGGATTCCGCCGAGTCCACCGCTCGCGTGGTCGCGACCCGGTTAAAGAAGCTCTTGCCGGTAGGACAAGCTCATGAGGAGCGACGGGGGCAGCCGCGATTGAAATTCTTCGCCACCGATTCGGTGGAAAAGTTCCGGCGATTGGGCGAGCGGTTCTTGGGGCATTCGATCGAGGATGTACAGCATGTGGACTTGAAGGAATAGGAGGAGAGAAACCGCCCCCCAGGGCCGAAGCCGCACCGCGGCGGCTAAAGCCGGTTGTGAAATGAGCCCTTTATCGCAGCTGAAAGCGCTGCGCCACCCAGAATCATTTGGCTGTGATCCGGAAAGATTCGGAACCATCAATGTAACGGAACGAGAAGGCGAGATGGAGAATCCACCAGGGGCTAAGGCCAAGGCTTTTGTGGGCTTTCGGCAGCATGCCCTGAGTCGTGCCCTTCCCAAACCGACTTACGGGATCGCTCTAGAGCATATGGCGAGAAACGCCGACCGTCTCAGTACAAGTGGAAATCGACTTCGACGGCCATTTCGACCTTTACGGGGTGGCCATCTTTTAGTCCAGGCTCGAAGCGCCAGGTGCGAACGGTCTCGAGAGCTTTTTCGTCCAAGCCCATGCCTAGGGAGTTCACCACCCGAAGATTGGTGGGGCGACCGTCGGTATCGACGACGATCATCAGGGTGCACGTTCCCTGATATTTAGCTTTACGGGCTTCTTCAGAAAACTCGGGCTCTGGCGAATAGATGGGACGTGGAGGAGTGACTCCGCGGCCGGGGCGAAAAACACCGCCGCCCATGCCTCCTCCCTCACCCGGTCCGACGCCTGGACCGGAGCCCGAGCCGACACCACCGCCGTTGCCTGAACCGATGCCGGCGCCGTACCCGGTACCATTCGAAGGAATCATGCCCGAGGACTTAGGGTCGCCGAGATTCGGCATGTTATTCATGGCGACCTTGATTTCAGGGGGCACCACCACGGTGGGCTCGACTGCTAACTTGGGGTTGAAATTTCGTATAACTGCGGTCGGCGGGGTGATCTGCTGCATCGAGAACTTGGGCAAACGACCCTGCGAAGCCTTTAATACGTCGCGGTCTCCACCGCCCCCCCCGCCACCGGCTTGCGTCTTCGCGGGCTTCAGGGAGTAATCCCCGGGATCGATCAACTGAGTGGTGCTCTGGGGTTTGGCGATGGCTTTGGTCACGATGCGCTTGCCAAGAAGGGTCCCGCCGATAATGAGAGCGATCACGATGACGTGAGCAGCCGTGGAACCGAGCGCTCCATTCTTCTTGTAGTTGTAGAAGCCCCATATATCCTTGACGGGGATGGGCTTGGATTCCAGCTTCAGGGGCGGAAGCTTCTTGGGAAAGAAGAATTCGTCGAGGCCGCGAAACAAGGACTTCCACAGCGGCTCAAAAGTATCTGGAGCCAGCAAAAGATGAAGCTCCGGCTCTTGGCCGGGAGTCGGATTGCCTTCTACGGATGACATGTTCCCCGATTCGGCTTTTGTGGGTCGGATAGCGAATTGAACAGTCCTAGCCTGGCGCCCAGCCCTATGCCTTGTTTAACACAGATGAGTGGTCTTTCCAACAAGTTGCCTTCCCAGCCTACCTAATTTCGAGAGTTAAGACGATCCCTGCCGCGGCGGCGGATCACCGATGGTTTATAAAATTGTACCTCTTCTGCCGGAGGTTGACGCAGTTATTTCGCAGTGCCTCGGGGGGTGCCCGCTCGGCCGAAGCCCGCATTCTTATTGGCTGTATGCGGCACGGCTCACAGCTCACGGAGAAACACTGCGCCACCCCAAAACAACTGCAGCACCGACTCTTTTCGCCAGCTGTTAGGCGGGCCGTTTTTACAGAAATTTATGTATAGGCGTCCTATACCCTGGTCGCATGGACGTTCGCGGCCCCTCTCCCTATAATGAAGAATTCAATCAAATTGGGAGAAGCCAACCGAGTGCCGCTCGAGCTGAAAGCGACGATCAATCTGCCTAAAACCGCCTTCCCGATGAAGGCCAACCTGCCGCAGAACGAGCCCAAAATGCTTGCCCGGTGGGAGCAGGCGCGAATTTACGAGCGCATCCGCGAGGCTCGCAAGGGCTCGCCCCCCTACATTCTGCATGATGGGCCGCCGTATACGAGTGGTCCGATCCACATGGGAACGGCGCTCAATAAGTGCCTCAAGGATTTTATCGTCAAGTCGAAGACCATGGCGGGCTTTGATGCACCCTATGTGCCGGGGTGGGATTGCCACGGGCTGCCAATTGAGATCAAAGTTGATAAGGAACTGGGCGGCAAGAAGCTGCAGATGCGCCCAACGGACGTGCGGGCGGAGTGCCGGAAGTATGCCCAGAAGTTTCTTGATTTGCAGCGGCAGCAGTTCAAGCGCATTGGCGTGTTCGGTCGCTTCGATCGGCCTTATGCGACGATGAACCCGCAGTATGAGTCGGTGGTGTTGTCGACTTTCTTTTCGTTTTACGAAAATGGATTCGTCTATAAAGGGCTGCGCGCGGTTTATTGGTGCATGCATGACGAGACTGCGCTCGCCGAGGCGGAGGTCGAATACGAGAACCACACCAGCCCGACGGTGTATGTGAAGTACGGATTGCTTGACGACCCTGCGAAGATTAATCCAGCGCTGGCGGGAAAGAAAGTATCAACAATTATTTGGACAACCACTCCGTGGACGTTGCCGGCATCAATGGCCGTGGCATTTCATCCGCATGAAGAATACGTGGCATTGGAATCCGGCGGCGAAGTCTATATCGTTGCGGCGAAGCTGGCGACGGAGGTTGCGGAGAAGTGTGGGCTTACCGATCCTCATGAGCTTACGCATTTCGCAGGGAGCCGGCTGGAGCGGCTGGATTTTCAGCATCCGTTTCTGGACCGCAAGATTCTCGGCGTGCTCGCTGATTACGTGACCATGGACACGGGAACCGGCGTGGTCCACACGGCGCCGTCGCACGGCGCGGAGGACTTTGTTACGGGCGTCAAGTACGGGCTCGACGCCACCAGCAACGTGGACGAAAAAGGTATCATGCGCAACGGCCTGGCGGAATACAACGGCAAACGCGTATGGGATGCGAATCAGCCGATCATCGATGTGCTCAAGAGCCGCGGAGCTTTGCTGCACACCGAGAAGACCGAGCATTCTTATCCGCATTGCTGGCGCTGCCATAATCCGGTGATCTTTCGCGCGACTGAGCAGTGGTTCATCTCGATGGAAACGCCGATGCCAGCCGGGATTGGTGGTCGAGGCTCGGGCAAGGGCACGCTGCGCTCGCGAACGCTGGAAGAAATCAGGCAGGTGAAATGGGATCCGGCGTGGGGCGAGGAGCGGCTCTCGAACATGATCGCGACGCGGCCCGACTGGTGCATCTCGCGGCAGCGGGTGTGGGGCGTTCCGATCGCGGTGTTTCTTTGCGAGAGCTGCGGCAAGCCGCTGAATGATCCCGCTGTCAATCGCAAGGTGGTTGAGTTGTTCGCACGCTCTGGCGCCGACGCGTGGTTTACCGCAGAGTCGGATACGATTCTGCCGGCGGACGGGAAGTGCCCGCGTTGCGGCAACGGCAAGTTTGAAAAAGAAACCGACATCTTTGATGTGTGGCTGGAATCGGGGGCGAGCTATCTGGCGCTGATTGCCGATGAGCCAACCTATCCCTGGCCGTCGGATCTCTATCTGGAGGGCGGCGATCAATACCGGGGGTGGTTTCAGTCGTCACTTCTGTGCGCCATGGGTACGCACGGGACGCCTCCCTACAAAGGCGTGGTTACGCCGGGATGGACGCTGGATGAAAAAGGACAGGCCATGTCGAAGTCCCGGGGCAATGATGTGGATCCGGTCGATATATCAGATCGACTCGGGGCGGAAGTGGTTCGGTTGTGGGTGGCGTCGGTCGATTTCCGGGAGGATGTGGTTGGCTCGGAGCAGCTCATGCTGCGGATCGCGGAAAACTATCGCAAGATTCGAAATACATTCCGCTACATCCTGGGCAATCTCGGAGACTTTGATCCGCAGACGGACGCAGTTCCTTTCGAGAGCATGGAGGCGCTCGACCAGTACATGCTGTGCCAAACCCTGGCGTTCTGTAGCGATGTGCGAAGTTCGTATGAGGAATTCGCCTTCCACAGGATTTATCACCGCTTGAATCACTTTTGCATTGTTGACCTGAGCGCGTTTTATTTTGATGTGCTGAAGGACAGGCTTTATATTTCCGCCCCGAAGTCGCTCGCGCGGCGGAGCGCGCAGACTGCGATTTGGCGGATCGGAGAAGCGCTGGTGCGGTTGATTGCGCCGGTGATGAGCTTTACGGCGGAAGAGGTGTGGGATTATCTGCCAAAGACCGAGAGCCGCGCCGACAGTGTGCATCTGGCCTTGTTTCCGTCGGGGGAAGAGGTTATGGACGATGCCAAGGGTGCGGCGAACATCTCCAACTCTTGCGCGGGAAAATCCAGCGAGGAGTGGGCCACTTTGCGCTCCGTCCGCGACGAGGTTCTGAAAGCTCTTGAAGAAGCTCGCAACCATAAGCTGATCGGTACGGGCCTGGAGGCGCAGGTCCTTTTGTCCGCTTCAGACCCTGTTTTTTCCGTGCTGGCGCGACACGCGGACCCATTGCGCTATTTGTTCATTGTTTCCGCGGTCAAACTGAAGCAAGGCTCCGGCAATGGCACCGGCGGGGTGCACGTGGAAGTGAAGAAGGCGGATGGAGCCAAGTGCGAGCGGTGCTGGAATTATTCGGTCCATGTGGGTGAGGACAAGACCTATCCGACGGTGTGCGAGAGATGCAGCGCGGTGCTGAAAGAAATTGGAGCAGCGAGTTAAGACAACTTGCCGATTCTCGTTGATGGGACAGGAGAGAGGGAATCCAGATCCCCACCCGGCGCAAGAAACGCGCAAGGGTGGGGCACCGGTTCTGGGATCGAGCGAATTGTGAATGGGCGGAAGCTGCGAGTTTTCATCTTTACCGTGTTGGCGCTATGCCTGATACCAGCCACGCGCTATTACCAGATCGATGTCCCTCTGCTTCATTATGTTGAAGCAGTGCGTGAGGTCGATCCGCTGTCGCTGCATTTGTCCGGAGAGTTCGTCGAAAACAATCTGGGCAGCGAGCAGGACGCCGACGGATCGGTGACGGTGCGCATGGTCGCGCAGCAATATTTATTTGTTCCACACTGCATTCTGGTTCCGGCCGGCGTTCCGGTTCATCTGCGCATCACCAGTGCTGATGCCGTGCACTCCCTTGCCTTCAATGGGACGGAATATAACGTGAAAGTTCTTCCCGGGACGATCAGCGCAACCCGGCTGGAGTTTTCGCAGCCGGGAGAATATACGACGATGTGCCGCGAGTTTTGTGGAGCGGGGCATTACGCCATGCGATCCCAGTTGAAGGTGGTACCGCGAGATCAGTTCCCTACTTTACGGCCGGGGGAAAGGGCGAACTGTGCGGCGCAATAGACAGTGCTCTACTCGAAGGCTTTTGAGACTTGCTGCTGTCGCCATGGCGGCAGGCTCTCTTTTTCTGCTGGCGAGCGATCGTGCCCCGGAGCAAGTTCCTTCGAATGTATCGTGGACGGCGGAGACGATTGCAGCGGCTTCCGAGGGAGATGCGTTTCGCGGAATGCTCCTGGGCAAGCGTTGCGAACACTGCCATGGAGCGGAGGGATTCAGCGCTACGGGTGCAACTCCGAACCTGGCCGGGATGAGTAAGCTGTCCGTCTGGAAACAGTTGGAAGATTTTCGCAGTCACAAACGGTTATCGCGAGCGATGGAGCCAATCGCGGAATCGCTTTCATCGCGGGACACGGCGGACGTGGTGGCTTACTATGCGAAGCTGCCTGTGTTTGCCGACCCGCAGGATAATCGGAGTTTTCCGCAGACGCGCCCTGATCCCAAGCACGCTGCCATGGCGATGCATCTGGTTTCGTTTGGGGATGGCGAGCGCGGCATTCCGCCCTGCCAAGCGTGCCACGGCCCGGTGGCTTATCGCATTGGAGTGCCGTCATTGATGACTCAAAACTCGGAATATGTTCGGAGTCAGCTGGAAGCGTTTGCAAGCGGAAGTCGAGCGAATGATATCAACATGCCGATGCGCACGATCTCGAGGCTGCTTACGGACGACGAAAGACATGCCCTGGCGGAGTTTTACGGCTCGGGACTGGGGCTGCAGCCGGGAAGTTATAAATAAAGGGGAACGGCTGCTAGCAGAGATGCAAAAGCAGGGGCCTCACTGGCCTTCGGCCCTGTTCGGAATGACAAAGTCTTATCAATGGTCACACTCCCGCCCTTAGCGCAATTCCGCCATTGCCGCTTCGAGGGCTTCCTTACCGGGACGCGTCACCGATTCTGGAAGCGTAGCCAGCGGCTGATCGACCATGTTGAGCATATCGAGGAAGCTGGGGGCTTTGGTATTCACGTAAAAGATTCCGGTTAGAACCTCGCCCCTGTCGTGGGCTTCGCTGAGGCGCGTCATGGCCGCGATTCTGTCCGTCGCGTCGTAGTCTTCTTCCAGCTTGCGCAGTCGAAGGCTGGAACCGTCGTGCATGGTGACATTCACGGTTGTGCCGGGATCATATTCTACGTCGATCTCTTCGAAGTGCGGAACGAAGCTCATCTCCTGCAAGGCCTCTTCGTGATCTTTTACGTATTTGTAGGATTTCGTGGAACCCTCGTGATCGTTGAAGGTGACGCAAGGCGAGACGACGTCGAGCATCACGGTGCCCTGGTGAGCGATGGCGGCTTTCAACATGGTGCTTAATTGCCGCTTGTCGCCGGAGAACGAGCGGCCGACAAAGGTAGCGCCGAGTTCGATCGCGAGGCCGCAGGTGTCGATTGGAGGAAGATCGTTGATCACGCCGGATTTCAGCTTCGATCCGAGATCGGCCGTGGCTGAGAACTGGCCTTTCGTGAGGCCGTACACGCCGTTATCCTCGATGATGTAAATCATGGGAAGATTGCGGCGCATGAGGTGAACGAACTGGCCGATGCCGATGGAAGCGGTGTCGCCATCGCCGCTGACCCCGAGCGCAATCAGATCGCGATTGGCCAGCATCGCACCGGTGGCGACGGAGGGCATGCGCCCATGCACGGAGTTGAAGCTGTGCGAGCGGTTCATGAAGTAGGCGGGACTCTTGGAGGAGCATCCGATGCCGCTGAGCTTCGCGACGCGCTCGGGCTGCACGCCCATGTCATACATGGCTTCGACAATGCGCTCGGAAATGGCATTGTGGCCGCAACCGGCGCAGAGCGTGGTCTTACCGCCTTTGTAATCGACCACGGTGAGGCCGATGCGGTTGGTCTTAGGTTCCGGAATTTTGGGTTCCGTGGTTGGCGTGGTCGCCATTTACTTACCCTCCATGGTGCTGAGTTCGTCGGTAACGGAGCGGGCATCGAGCGGCAGTCCGTCGAGATGGCTGATGCTGCGCAATCGCGTGGTGAGTTCAGGTTTCAGATCGAGTTTGAGCAGGCTGAGCATCTGGGCATCACGGTTCTGCTCAACCACGTAAATACGATCATGTTGCTCGATGAACTCGGGCACTTCGCGGGTGAAAGGATACGCCCGCAGCCGCAGATAATCGGTTTCGATGGCGTACTCGCTGCGGAGTTGATCGCGGCTCTCGGTGACGCCCCAATGCGACGTTCCGTAGGCGATGATTCCGATTTTCGCGTTCGTGCCCTTGAGAATTTCCGGACGCGGGACAAAGGAGCGAGCCGTCTCGAACTTGCGATTGAGGCGCTCCATATTGTTTTCGTAATCATCGGGGCGCTCGCTGTAGTTGGACTTATCGTTATGTCCACTGCCGCGGGTGAAATATGCGGCGGCAGGATGATCCGTACCCGGCAACGTGCGGTATCCCACGCCATCACCGTCCAAATCTTTGTAGCGGGCGAAGCCGCCGAGCTTATCCAGATCTTCCTTGGCGAGCACCTTGCCTCGCTTGATGGGTGTGGTCGGATACTCGAAGGGATCAGACATCCAGTTGTTCATGCCAAGATCCAAGTCGGACATGACAAAGACTAAAGTCTGGAATTGTTCAGCCAGATTGAAGGCCTCCGAGGCCATGCTGAAACATTCTGCCACCGAACACGGAATCAGCATGATGTGTTTGGTATCGCCGTGGGAAAGAAACGCAGTCGAAAGAATATCGCCTTGCGAAGTGCGCGTGGGCAATCCAGTGGAGGGACCGACGCGTTGAATATCCCAAATCACGCCGGGAATCTCTGCGTAATAGGCCAAGCCGGAAAATTCTGACATCAGCGAAATACCAGGACCGGCGGTGGCGGTCATGCTGCGCGCACCCGCCCAGCCGGCGCCGATTACCATGCCGATGGCCGCCAGCTCATCCTCAGCCTGAACAATGGCGAAAGTAGCTTTGCCATCGGGACCGATGCGGTACTCCTTCATGTACTCGATCATCGTCTCAACCAGCGATGACGACGGTGTGATGGGATACCACGTGACGACCGTGCATCCGGCGAACATGCTGCCGAGTGCCGCGGCGGAATTGCCATCGATGATAATTTTGCCCGCGGTCTTGTTCATGCGCTCGATGTAGAGCGCTCCGCGCTTCTGCAGGCTGCCCTTCGCGTAGTCGAATCCGGCCTGGGCGGCGGCTAGATTTAGGTTGGCAGCTTTCACTTTCTTCGCGAACTGCTTGCGGATGGCTTTTTCGACCTCCCCCATCTCAATTTCGAGAAGTTGGGCAATTACGCCAACGTAGACCATGTTCTTGACGAGCTTGCGCAACTTCGCCTCCGGGCAGACGGTCGCCACGATTTTGTCGTAGGGAACGGAGTAGAAGATCAGATCGTCTCGGAGTTTGTTGAGAGCCAGGGGTTCGTCATACAGCACGGAAGCGCCCGGGGCCAGCGACATGACATCGTCCTGCGCAGTTTCGGCGTTCATGGCGACCAGGAAATCGATTTCCTTCTTGCGGCCGATGTAGCCATCTTTATTGGCGCGAATGGTGTACCAGGTGGGCAGTCCGGCAATGTTCGAGGGAAAAAGATTCTTGCCTGAGATGGGCACGCCCATCTGAAAGATGGCACGCAACAATACTGTATTCGAACTCTGCGACCCGGAGCCATTCACGGTCGCGACCTGAATGCTCATGTCATTGACGATGCGCTTGCGCCCCAATTGCCCGCCCGCACCCTGGGGCACGACATCCGTAGTGGCCATCCCGACACCTTCCTTAGATTAGAGGGCGGAGTGGTCCGCCCGGATTCTGTTGGAGGGGAACCCCCAATTATACGGCGACGGCGGTCCCGGGGCACGCCAAATCACCCATTCGAAGCCGGGAGGAACCTGCGTATGAACGAGAGGAAGCACTCCGGACTCAGGATTCGGTTTTGAAGAACTGCGCAATGTTACGGAATTTATTATATCGTGACACGATCAACTCGGCCGTAGGGAGTTTTTTCAATTCGGCAAGGTGCTTCTGCAGGCTGGCATCGAGCAGGCGAGCCGCAGCATCGTAATCCCGGTGCGCGCCGCCTTCGGGTTCGGGAACGATATCGTCGACGCAACCCAATTCGCTGAGATCGGTGGCGGTGATGCGCATGGCTTCGGCGGCCAGTTCTTTCTTGGTGGCGTCCCGCCACATGATGGCAGCGCAGCCTTCAGGAGAAATCACCGAGTAAATGGAGTTTTCCATCATGAGCACGCGATCGGCGACGGCAATGGCTAAAGCTCCGCCGCTACCGCCAACCCCGATGATGGTGGCGATGAGGGGGACTTCGAGGCTGGCCATTTCGCGCAAGTTATGCGCAATCGCCTCGGCCTGGCCACGCTCTTCTGCGTGAATTCCGGGATAGGCGCCGTCGGTGTCGACCAGAGTAAAGATCGGGCGGCGATATTTTTCGGCGATCTGCATTACGCGCAACGCCTTACGGTAACCCTCCGGGTGCGGAGTTCCGAAATTGCGGTGCACGCGCTGCTTCATGTCGCGGCCCTTCTGGGTTCCGACCACCAGAATCTCGTCCCCATGAAAGCGAGCCATGCCACAGATGATGGCGGTATCGTCGCCAAAGGTGCGGTCGCCGTGGATTTCGCTGAAGTCGGTGAACAGGCGTTCGATATAGTCCAGGGTTTGCGGACGCTGCGGATGGCGGGCCAGTTCGGTCTTCTGCCAAGCGGTCGGCGTTGGATTGATCTCTTCGCGCAGAGTGCGAACGCGCTCCTGAAGTTCCGCCAATTGGCGGCGAGTCTCGTCACTTTGGCCATTGGCTTTGATCAGCGCAACCTGACGCTCAATCTGATCCAATTCCTGCGCTTTGTTGTCGGTTTCCATGTTCAACTGATGACCCGCACACTACCGCGCCCGCACAATTGTTCAACCCGAGCGATAAAGTTGCGGTCCGGCAGCACATTATAGCCTTCGGCTTCCATCACCACCATGAAATCCCCGGCGCGTTCCACGTCGAACAACACCCGAGCCTCGCCCCGGCGCTCCTGAAAGAGCGTGTGCAGATCGTCAACCGTGGACTCGGCAGCACTCTCCAGAGGGACGCGAATGCGGATGGCGCGCGGCAGTGGGATTTTGGCATCTTCCAGCGACATAATTTCCGCCGCGGTGATTTTGGGATTGGCGCCTTCTTCGATGCGCACTCCCGCCCGCACGAGCACAGGGACTTCGAGCTTCACTTTATCCTGCAGGCGTTTATAGGCCTCGGGAAAAACGATCATGTCGATCGAGCCCGACATGTCTTCGAGCGTGGCTTGCACATAGAACTCGCCGCGTTTGGATTTGAGCACGCGGAGGTTGGCGATGATGCCTGCGGTGGCGATGGTCTCATCCTTGCCGGTGGATTTTGTCAGCGCGCAAATTTCGACGATGCTGAGGGCCTGCAAATCTTCCAGCTTGTCTTTGTATTTCTGGAGGGGATGACCGCTGATGAAAAATCCGAGGATCTCTTTTTCCGCGGCCAGCCGCGCCTGCTCGTCCCAGTCGGGAACGTTGGGAAGGTGGTCGTTG
>JBEKUD010000133.1:0-13802 GCA_049515395.1 Candidatus Sulfotelmatobacter sp.
ATATTGGTTCGAATCTTCAACGCAAGGAGCCCTGCTGTGGCCACGACCCCTCTCCCAATCCCTGAATTAAAGCTCGAAACGGTAAGAATCCCTGAAGAAATTCTTGTCCGCTGCACAGGAAGGATCACATCGATTACCGCGGACACATTAAAGACCACGATTCGCCGCCTCATCCCCGAATCAAAGCGGGTCGTGTTGGATTTAACCGATGTGAACTATATGGATAGTTCCGGTCTAGGTGCTCTGGTCGAGGTGTTCCGATTAGCGAAAAGGCAACAAGGCGAAATGAGAATCATCAATTTGAACCAAAGATTGGCGGAACTGTTTCGAAGCACGATGTTGGCTTCAATATTCGAGGGACTTGAGTTTACAGAATGACCCGGAGCCCAAAACCGAAGGACGCTTGCGGTTTCCGTTTCTAACCGTGCCCGAACAAACGACCGCAAGTTGGCGGCCTGGACGCTCGGTGTATCGGAATTCTCGCCTGTTTCGGAGGACACTGGGATCACGGCCATGTCTATCGCAGTCTCATACGCTGCTCAATCCCAGGCCAGATGATGATGAACTTGAGACCTCGGGTCTGCTACCTATTGTCCCTTCTGAGAATTCACAGCCCGGACTGTAAGCACTGTGTGGCTCGCCTAACCTGTCAATTAGGGTCTGCGGCCCGCGAAATCTCATGAAAATTACAGTTGAGCGACTGGAGGCCGCCACGTGCGCAGGCGACTGAGGACGATAGAGAATCTTCAGCGAAGCGAAGGTGGACGATTTAGTCGTCCATTTCATGGGACGAAGTTCAGGTTTGCAACCACTGGACCAGTCAGTCGGTTCGGGAACGGAGCGCCGTTTTTCAAAAACTGAGCAATTCTGAACAGACAGCAAATGAGTCCGCATCGTACGTTGACCAACATCGCACATGCGAAGGAACAAGTACCTCCTCTGTTCCGCCTGTTCCTCTTGGTGGTGCAGAGACAGCAACGCTGCACCACCCCTCAAACGTAATGGACGCGATGCTTAACTATCGACGATGTCCATCATGAACGAAGAAACGCCCGAATCCGAACTCACGCGGCTCCTCAAGTATCGCCGCAGAGATCACGGGGTTAAGCTTTAGCGCGGATACGATTTGTTCATAAGCAGAGTATAGCACTAATTTTCGTCTTTTGTTCGCCCAACCGAGTTTCGGGCGGAGGTTGGCGTGCCGAGTGCCACAGGGAGAGGCACGCAGGGGTGGTCACAAAGAGTGTGGCGAGGTTAACGACACTGAGGTGGCATCGGAGGGTGGCGCTAATTATAGCGCTGTAGCATCGTCAAATTTCAACGGCTCTGGTCAACCCGCAACTTGACTAGGCGGCGTGATTCCGTAGGTATCCAGTAGATCGGAGCCGAGGTGCGCAGCGTTCGCGTCCCCTCGCTTGTAGGGTTTTTCCATGCTGCCCAAATCCACACAACCCTTCGTTTTGACCATGCGGGGGATGGCGGTGTCCTAGGAGATATCCAACAGGGCTGCTATGTCCCGAGGGGAATAATTCTTGTGACGGTCGATGGGCTGGGGCTGCCGGGTGCGGGCTTCTTCTTTATAGCGGGCACCCACGGGCACGCAACCAATGTGTGTCCAGGGTTGAAGGATGGGATCACAACCCCATGCCTTGTCGATGCGGATGATCTTCCCTCGATCATTCCGATAGGTAAGCGTGACTTCGGTTTCGACCCGCATTAATTTCAACCCAATTAAATTTGGTTGGCGTTATGATCCACTTGTTGTTGTGGTTCATCAATTATGCCGATCAGCTTCTTGCCGTTTTCTCCGATGCAAGTGATAGTGATGGGGAACCCAGCTATCGCTACCTCTTCCATCGGTGTATGAACAGGATCGGCTCCCCGGCAGGGAATGGACATCCCCACCACAACGCCTTGCGGACAAGTTGAAACAATTTTGATGGGAAAGGGCAACTGCTCTTTTGCTTCTTCTAGGATGGCAAGAATGCCTTTCCACTACATCTGGAATGCTTTTCCCTGCTACTACCCCTGACATTCGTCCCATTGGATCCTCCAGCGGCCCACACGCTGCACGAGTGCAAATTTAGAGTCAATGCTGGGCTCAACTCGGAAAAATAATGTCTACAAATCGTCTAGCGGATTTGAGAATGGGACTGATCTATGCGAAATCCGCGAAATCGATTTGCTATAGAAGTCAATAACTTGCCTATTTGCAATAGCATCGTTACCCATCGGGGCGAACTTTGGTAACTCGAATGCGTACCTTGTGAGCGCTATCCTAACCCATACCCTGCCCCGGGTTTCGAACCCACGCAGTTTCTCGTAGTGAACTGCGCGGCTTGTCGTCTGGGATGAGGCATGGAAAAAATGTCCACGAGAATCGGCCGCTTCGAAATTCTGAGTGAACTGTCAAAGTCTGCCACCGGAGCAGTGTACAAAGCCAACGATCCGCAAAGCAGCCAAACCGTTGCCCTGAAGGCGATCCAGTTGTCGGCTTTCGGGGAAGATGCCGACGCACTAAATAAGTGGCTTCTGCATGAGGCTGAAACAACCAAGGTGTTGAACAATCCCAACCTCGTGCCTATTTATGAGGCGGCAGAGATCGATGGACAGTTTTGTGCCGCCATGGAGTACATACAGGGCAACAGCGTGGCCACGATGCTGGCGCGCAAAGAAGGATTTTCGATTTGGGACCTGCTCGATATCGGAAGGCAAGTATGCGGCGGCCTCGATCACGCTCACTCGCAAAAGATATTTCACTATTCTCTGGAGCCCGCCAAGATCATGTGCGGCTGGGATAGCTCCGTTAAAATCCTGGGATTTGGCGTTTCCAGCGTAGGCAAGTTCACCGCGCAAATGCCGGAGATCCCGTCACTACTGCACTACATGTCGCCAGAGCAGGTGCGCGACGAAGATATCGATGCGCGTTCGAACATATTTTCTCTGGGCGCAGTCTTTTATGAAATGGTGACCGACCGCAAAGCCTTCGATGGTCAGGATTTTGAAGAGCTGCGTCAGAGCGTCCTCGGAGGCATGCCCGCGCCCCCGGTTCATGTGAACCCCAAGATCCATCCGCTGCTCAGCGATCTCATCATGAAGGCCTTGGCCAAGGATCCGGAGGAGCGCTACCAAAACGGGCGGGAACTGCTCGACGATCTGGAGAAATGCAAGGAATCGAAACCGCAGGCTACGCCAGCTCCCGCGGTGGCCCCAATCAAAGCCGTAGCGGGTGCCGTTCCAGTGAAAGCTGTGTCGCCGAGCAATCAGGCGGCAGAAAAGCCGAAATCGGCAGAACCTAAGCCGGCTGTATCTCGGAGTTCAGCGTCTCAGGTTTCAGCTGGAGAACTTTCAGCGCCACCGTCCCCAGTGGTTAAGCAGGAACCGGCTCGTAAGGCGGCGGCCGCCGCCGCTGCCGGCGGCGGAAGCGCCGAGGCCGCGGTTTCGGCGCACGGCCAGCGTACAGCTCCGCGACCGAATGCGACCACGAGCGCACCCCTAGCTTCCATGTCGTCGGCGGTTTGCGATGAGCCCGCAGTCGAAGCTGCCGCCAACGAGCGACCCAGAATTGCGGTGGACCCAATGATGTCGGGAGATGCTCCATCTCGTGGAGGCGTCAGCTTCTCGGAGATGACGGAACTTCCTCCTCTGCAAGAGGTGTATCTCGCGCCCCCCCCGCCCCCGCCGGCTTTTGAACAGCCGCCTTCTCCGGCACACGACTTTATGTCCGGCGCAGAGCCGGAGAAGCCGAAGCTACAGCCCCGCGAAGTAGCAGGAAGAGCCCTGAGGGAGATCAAGAACGTTCCACCCCGCCTGATGGTGTATTCCATCGCGGGTGCGGCCGTCTTGATCCTCATCATCGCGGTTGCCCTGGTCCTCTACATCAACCACTTGAACAGCGACGACGATTCCGCACATCCAGTCGCCGCCGAATCCACCACGCAACCGGCAGCCAGTCAAGCAGCTGGCCCGGTTCAATCGCAATCGGCTCGGCCCACCGTGTCCGCTCAAACTCAACCGCCGGCGTCCGTGGCGGGAACTCAGCCAACGACGGCTCACGTAGTCGCCGCCGGTGCGAGAGGCAAGAAAGCTAAAAAGAAGCCAGCCGCTCCGGTCGCTCCCGTCATTACCCCTGGACAGATGTCCATCGATTCCAATCCGCAGGGCGCGCAAGTTCAACTCGACGGAAAAACCGATGCTTCATGGGTTACGCCGTTCACTCTGTCCGGTCTCGACCCCGGGCAGCATACCGTCACCGTCAGCAAATCCGGCTACTCTACAGACACTCGCACTATCGAAGTCACTTCTGGCAGCAAGGCATTTGTCGTAACTCATCTCGACCAGCTCATGGCGACGCTTTCAGTCACGAGCACGCCTCCGGGCGCGAATGTTTACGTCGACGGCAGGGACACGGGCAAGACTACGCCGGTGCAAGTTTCCGTGGATAAAGGTCAGCACGTAGTCCTGGTGCGCAAAGCAGGATTCATCGACGAGACCACCAGCGCACAATTCGTCTTGGCCCAGACGGTAAGCTTCTCGCCCACGCTGCGTTCCCTCGGCAATGTCGAGGACATCAAGACCGTGGGCAAAATGAGCAGATTGTTCGGCAGCAAGGCAGCGCAGGGCATGGGCACCTTCAGCATCAAGACACAGCCTAAGGGCGCTCAGATTGCCGTCAACCAGCACATGCTCGACAAGACTTCTCCTGTCGAGGTCCTGCTCGATCCCGGCAACTACGTGGTCGACATCACCCTTACCGGGTACGCGCCGGTCCACAAAATCATCACCGTGGATAAAGGCGCCAAGGCTGTCATCGACGAGGTTATGCAGCGCGAGTAGTTGGCGATTGCGCGCTCTCGAGACGGCACCGATCGAGACGGATCAATGAAGTACTCCTCCGGCATCCTGCCAGCGTTCTGAATTAAGCTGCCGTCAGATATATCTTGGTCCGCACCCAACTCCGCTGGAGATCCTGAGCATCCTACGAAATTGTTTCCAACGCTCAAGCGTGGTGTAAATCAGTTTACAATTGGCTACTACTTTCAAGCTCAATCAAGCGTTTGGGTTGGCCGGATCGTCTGTGGACGAACCGATGGACAAAACGAGTTAAAGGGATGGTGCCCATGGTACTGGTTAGGACTTTGCCCCGCCGCATGCGGCTTTGCGTTGCGTCCATTCTGTTCTGTGTCATGTTGTGGTCTCTATCGCTGCTTGCCCAAACCACAATTTCCACCGGCAGCATTCAAGGTACGGTCACCGATCCCTCGGGCGCCGTGGTGGGCGGCGCGCAAATATCCATCAGAAATAAAGCGACTGGGCGGGTGATTACCACCAAGTCCACTTCTGCGGGAGCGTATACCTCCGGCGCCCTAACTCCGGGCGATTACCTGTTGCGAGTAGAGGCTCAAGGGTTCAAGACATCAGAGGTTTCGCTCACCGTGCAGGTGGGCGTTACCGCGGCTGGGAACGTCAAATTGCAGCTTGGGCAAGCCACTCAGGTGGTCGAGGTGCAGGGCGTCGAGGTTGCCGTAAACACCCAGCAGGCAACGGTGCAAGGAGTTCTGACCACCCAGCAGATCGAAAACCTGCCCATCAATGGGCGGAACTTTCTGGATCTCGCTCAACTCGAACCGGGTGTGCAGATCCAGGATGGCGGAAATTTCGATCCCACCAAGAACGGCTTTTCTTCGATTTCATTCGGTGGCCGTTTCGGACGCACGGCTCGCATAGAAGTGGACGGTCTGGACATCAGCGATGAGACGGTCGGCACCACCACGCAAAATGTTCCCGCCAGCGGCATCCAGGAGTTCCAGATCCAGCAGTCGTCCCTCGATCTCTCAACCGAGCTTACCTCCTCCGGTTCGGTGAATGTGACCACCAAGTCGGGGACGAATAAGTACCATGGCGAGGGATACTATGCCTTCCGCGACCAGACTCTCGATGCAAACCTGCCCGGCGGCACTGACAATTATTTCCAACGTAATCAATACGGAGGAAATTTCGGCGGTCCCATCCAGAAAGACAAGCTGTTTTTCTTCCTGGATGCCGAGCGAACGAAGCAGGACCTACTCAATCCGGTTCTTCCCAGCGGCCCGTTTTCCAGTCTGATCGGCAGCTACGATTCACCCTTCCGCGAAGTGGAGGGCATCGGACGTATCGACTGGCAAATCAACAACAACTATAAATTCTTCTATCGATTTTCCTACGATCAAAATCACAGCGTGCTGGCTATCATTCCCAACAGCTTTCAGCCTTTTGGCAACGTCAATCACACTCCCGTGCATGCCATGGGGTTGGACTTCAACACTGGCGGTTACACGCACAGTATCCGTTTCGGTTATACGAAATTTCGCAATGGGATCGTGGATGCGACGGCTGGAAGCAGCATCTTCAATCCTCTGCCAGGACTGGAGTTGGCAATTGGCAGCGACCCGGATTGTCTCACTTCGGGTGCGGATTTTTTCTGCTCTGGTCCTAGTTTTCTGGCTCCGCAGCAGACCTACCAGTCCGACCACCAGATCAAGTATGACGGCAGCCGGGCGCTGGGCGCGCACATCATTCGCTACGGCGGCGGGTTTAATCACATTTTTGGCGGCGGCTTCGCAAGCTTCCTGAAACTTGCTCCAGCGGTGGGGGCGGGAATTTCTGATTGCGCCGCGGCGTGCCAGGGGCTGCCGGGCGGCGCAGCCAATCCGATTAACTATCCGGCAAATACGGTGGCGCTCGGCAACGGCCAAGGCTATGCCTCGGAAATACCAGCCTTTGGATTCCCCGCTGGCGGCAGCGGTCCGGACAATCGAATTTCGCTCTACGTCGGAGACGCTTGGAAACTGAGACCGAACTTCACCCTTACCTACGGCGTGCGATACGTGCGCGATTCCGGGCGCACCGATAGCGATCTGGGACCGATTGCAGCTTTGAATCAGTTCGATAATCAATACTACTCAGGTTTGGGCAATCGGGTGCGCCAGCCCAACCTGAACTTCGCGCCGCAAATAGGCTTGGCCTGGGATCCTTCCGGCCGAGGGAAGACGGTGTTTCGTGCGGGTGCGGGCCTTTTCTACGAAAACTCGATTTGGAACAACATTGAATTTGACCGCCCGGCACGGCTGCAGACCGGGCTGTTCCTGGCAAATCCGACGGTGTGTACAAATGGCCAGCCGAACCCTGATTTCACGCTGCCGAACGGGACCATCCCGAACCTTTCATTCTGTGGTCAGCCGATTGGGCAAGCGGCTCCGGCGATCGCGGCACTGCAGGCTCAATACCAGGCCGCCACTTCCTCGGTGGGCACTAAGGCTCCCAATCCGTCATATATCGGAACGACCTTGTCGGATGGGCTCGACGCCACCGGTACGGCTCTGTTAGCTCCGAATTACGTTAGTCCGCGCTCTCTGCAAATCAACGCCGGGCTGCAACATGAAATACGGCGGGGAATGGTGCTTACCGCTGATTATCTTCGCAACATCGAGACGCACACGCTACTCGCGATTGATACGAACCACGTGGGCGATGCCCGCTTCTTCTACTCCGCCAATGCTCAGGCTGCGATGGCTGCGACCGTGGCAAATAATCAGGGATCGGCAGCCGCGGGTTGTCCAAACCTGGTTGTCGGGCCAGGCATGATTAACTGCTATCTACAGCATTTCAATGGCGCCTACACGGCAGCCGCGGGGGGTGGGGCGGATCCCTACGCCGGAACTATTGCGGACTTTGGCTCCAATGGTTTGGATTCCGGTTACTCACTCTGCAGCGGGAGTCCGTGTCCAACTGCGGCCTTCGCCGGCGTCAACCAGAACCTTGGGGCCAATCAGATGCTGTTTCCCATTGGCTACGCAAAGAATACCGCGGCGCAAGTGTCACTGAAGCAGCACCTGGAGCATCCTTTCCGCTCAGTTTCAAATTTCGACCTGCAGGTTTCTTATCAGTTGGAACGCTACATCGCATCGGCGACTGACAATGACTTCATCACCATCGCTACTGATTTCAATAATCCGCAGCGTTATCTCGGCCCGAATGGGCTCGACCGCAAACACCAGATTTCTTTCGGCGGCACCATGGATCTTCCCATGAATTTCCGTCTGGGCGTGATTGGACACTTTTATAGCCCGCTACCCGTAACGCTGACTTTGAATCCAACCGGCAATCCTGGCGGCATCTTCCAGACGGATATCACGGGTGACGGCACTGGAGATGGCAGCTTTGCCTCGAACGGTTCCTCGGGCGATGTGCTTCCCGGAACGAACGTGGGATCATTTGGCCACGGCGTTACTCAAAACAACATCAACAGTGTGCTCAACAACTACAATCACAACTTCGCCGGGCAGCCAACTCCTGCCGGGCAGACGCTGCTAACCAGCGGTTTGTTCAATCTGCCGCAATTGTCCGCTTTGGGCGCAGTGCAGCAGACGGTACCTGCCGCTCCTTACGATGAAGCCGGAATGGGCTGGCTGCGCGTTCTCGATGTGAGCCTGAACTGGGTTTACAAATATCGGGAGCATTTTCAGATCCAGCCGGGCGTTTCGTTCTTCAACGTCATGAATTTGGCGAATTTTGATGGACCCAGTAACCCACTCAGTGGCGTCTTGAGCGGGGCCCCGGGCTCGGTCAACGGCACATCGGGCGAGCAGCCCAGCAGCAACCGCCTGGGATTAGGTTCCGGTGTTTTCGCGCTGGGATCGCCGCGGGTGATGGAGTTCTCGGTGAAATTTAGTTTTTGATGGAAGCCGCGGTTTTAGTGCCCGGGAACCCCATACCCAGCAAGAATTTCGGGAGTGAGGGGTGTACCTCTGGCGAATACAAAATCGCTATCCAGATCTGCCGCCAACGGGGCTGGCCGGGGGAATACGGTTGATGGAAATCCACAGGCAGCACCTCTCGGAGAAGGACCGCGAGCAAGAGGCCTTTCAGTCAACCGTCAAAAATCAACATTCAGCCATCATGCTGAGGCTAGTGCGGCAGCTTGAAGTTGACGGTAACCTGCGTCTGGATCTCCACCGGATTCCCATCGAGCAGATAGGGTTTGTACTTCCACTGCTTCACCGCATCCACCGCGGCTCGCGCCAGACTCGGATCTCCACTCATAACCTTTACTGCTGAGATGTCGCCCTTTTTGGTAACCGTGGCCAGAAGTTGTACGGACCCTTGCACCCGCAGGTGCAGGGCGGTTGGCGGATACGAAGGCGCAATTTTCTTGATAATCAGACCCTGAGAAATTCCTTGCGAAACGCTCACGGTCTGAAGCACCGGAGCCAGCGCGGGACTCGCACCATTCATCAAATTGGGCAGCGTTCCGCCGCTCCCCGGTTCGGCGATCGTAGCGATGGTCGGCGCGACCGCATCGTTTGAGCCCGCCGATCGTTCGTTTTGCGCGTGGCCCCCGTGCAGCACAATCGGGTGAGCCGCAGGCTGGGGCGAGTCGGCTTCAGGGTTCGCTTTGTTTGGGTGTACTTGCGAATTGTCACCTTGGGGAATTGCGGTCTTCGCATTCCCGGATGGTTGCGCGACCTTCGGGCTTGGATGGACCGATGGAGAAGTCGATGTGGTAGGAGCTTCTGCGGAAGATGGAACTGCAACAGTTTGAGGCGGCACGGCAGAAATTGTTGTTGGCAAAACAGAAGCGGGGGTCGAAGCGGCCTCACCGTTCGGGCGTCCCAAATGCGTCCAGACGTTGTAACCAGTTGCCGCAACCAGCACAGTCGCAGCGACTGCCATCAATAACTTCTTGTTTGCACTTGTCCCCGTTTTTGTGCCGCTCTCAACCGCACCGTCGAAGGTCACAGGAGGCGGAGATACAGCGGCCTGCTTGCTTTCGGAATTCTTCCCGCCAGGCACGACCCGATCATTCGAATTTTCGCGGCCAGAAATTCCCGCGGAAGTTTTGTCCGAAGCAGAAACGCGCGGTTTCGCGTCGCGCGCCCGAGCCGGTGCACTCGCAGAACCCGAAGATGCTGCTGCCGAAAATCCTGTGCTCGACGGCCCGGCAGGCACAGCTGGATTGAGTGTTGTTTCTGGCGACGGCGCAGAAACGACAGGCGCTGGCGTGGGCTGGGTTGTGAGCAAGGGTGAGGAATCCCGCTCCCGATCTAAGTTGCTGGGTTCCGGAGATTTCGGCATCTCGGCGATGCCAGTGGAGGCGGAAGCGGCAAAGCTTGCCTGCGGCGTCTGCTTCTGCGCTGGGATGATTGGCGACGACATCGGTGAGTTTGCTGCCACCGCCCCTGCAGGAGCGGCACTTTGACTCATTGGTGGGGACTTCGCAGGCGGCGCCGGAGTCGCAGACTTGGCCGCTACCGCCCCGGCTTTCGCGGTTTCGCTCCTGCGCAATAGGCCTCGCGCAACCCTTAACGTACCTTTGGACTGCTCAACGTTGATGGGTTTGGTGAGAACCAGGTTTGCTCCAATGCGGAAAGCCTTCGCCACACCCGCTTGCCCTTCGACCACGGCCACTGCCAACGCCGACTGGTTGTTCGGGGCATTGCGTGCGCTCTTGAAAAGCAGCGTGGCATTCTGCTCGTTGTCGCAATCTACGACGATGGCGTCGAAGCGCTGGCCCATCATCTTCTTGACCGCAGAAAAGGGTTCCGTACAGGAAGCTACTTCGAAGTCCAACTCGCTTAGGACTTGCGTGACGGTGCGAGCTGTCTTCTCATCGGGACAGAAAAGGAGAGCTTGGTAACCCATATTGAATCCATCGTAGGTACACCCGTAAGCCGCATCAAGTTACGCTGGTAATTGTGACTAGGCCGTTTCAGACTTGTCAAAAGCGGCTTTCAGAGCCTCTGCCATCTAGTCTGGCCCCCGCATACAATACGGTTGCATGCGAATCCCGCTATGGATCAAGTTGCTGTGGACTGCGTGCGTGATCGCTTGGGTGCCGGTGTACTGGCGGCAGTATGGTTTGCAGAATTTTCTTTTTTTCTGTGATCTCGGCAACTTCTTGATCACCGCAGCTCTATGGCTAGAAAGCCCACTGATATTTTCCTGGCAGGCAAGCGGCCTGCTGCTGTTCCAGACTTTATTCACGATCGATCTTGCAGGAGCCCTGGTCAGCGGACGACACATCATCGGCGGCACGGAATATATGTTCGATCCACATGTTCCGCTGTCAATTCGGTTGATGAGTCTGTTCCACGTGGTCACACCGCCGTTGTTGCTGTGGGCGATCTGGCGCTTAGGCTACGACCGAAGAGGTTGGAAGGTTCAGACGCTGACGGCGTGGATCGTGGTACCGATCAATTATTTCTGGCGTCCTGAATTCGATGTGAACTGGGCTCGTGGACCTTTCTTTCATGATCAACACGTGATGCCGGGAGTCGTCTATCTATTGATTTATCTGACGATTGTGCCCGTCGCTGTCTACTATCCAACCCACCGGTTCCTGGTTTGGTTGACGAGGCGCCGACACGCAGCATCCTAATCATTTTTCCCCACGTTTTTTCCCGTGTCTTGCCTCGGGTTGACGCCATCAGCGGAAGGCGGCCCCTTGCCTGGGCTTGCGTCACGGATCGGCTGCAGGGCAGCTTTGGCCTTAGCTTTGTCGGAAGCCCGGTCTTGACTGAGATAGAGCGTCTGCGAGGGAGACGCGAGGCTGGTTCCGGAATCCTCCACCAGGTTCATGATTTGCAGCAGCAGTTCCTCGCGAACAGCGGCGAATTCGTTGTAATCCCTGGTCATCACATAACAAACAAGTTCCACATTGAGCGCACTGGAGCCGAGTTCCACGAGCCGCACACGAACGCTGTCACGTTCGATCCTGGGATGGCTGCTTAAGGTTTGGCGAATTTCCGAAAGAACCGAGCGAAGATGCTCCCGCGACGTGTCCAGATGGAAACCGAGTCCAGTCTTGAAGAGCATCTTATCGCGACGGCTCAGGTTCTCCACGTTGATGGTGGCCACCGTGCCATTTGGAATCGCGAGCAGCGTCCGCTCTTCCGTACGCACGCGAGTGGAGCGCAGTCCAATGTCCTCGACGGTTCCCGTGCGATCACCAAATTTGCAAACGTCGCCGACGCGAATCACTTCGTCGCCCAATACCGAAACGCCGCCAAATAAGTTCGCTATGGTTTGCTGCGCGCCAAAACCGATCGCCAGCGTCCCAATGCCTACACCCGCCAGGGCGGTGGTCAAGTTGAACCCCAGCACGCCGAGGATGAAAAAGATGGCCATCACGAAAATGAAAGCCTTGACGAGGCGTTCGCCAAGCAGCATCAGCGAACCCGTGCCTCCGTGGCCGCGGGCCAAGGCGCGGTTTCGCACGCCCCGCAAGAACCAGCGAATCACGCGCCACAGGATCCAGTTGGTCCCGATAATCACCGCCACCGCCGTGACCTGAGTGTAGTAATGGCGTTGCAGCAGGGGCATGCCAAGGTAGACCGCGAGAATCCTGTGGATGAGCGTTCCAACCAGCAGCCATGCGGGGCCGGATACCGATTTAAATTCTTGCTCGGAGTGGCCATGCCGGCGAGCCCACCAACGCACAGGAATTTGCAGCACCACCAACACCAGCCAGCCTGCCGCCGCCGCCAACGGAATGAATATGAGCAATGCGAACCATTGCCACAAGGGCATCCCCGCGAACTGATGCTTCACCACCCACTTGGGCAAACGCGTTTCCACTTGCCGCGCTTCGACCTGGTCGTAAAGTTCCGGGACTTTGGTCAAAGTGTCAGAAGAGATGAGCCAGATCTTTCCTGCACTCGGATCGGAAACGCGTACAAGTTCCAAATCGGCTTCGACGTCGCCGGACGACATCGTTCCCAGCTTCTGACGGTCCCCGGGGACGCCCTCTTGTGGCGTGCCTGCGGGCTCTCGGCTCGGCTTGAGGTTTCCGGCGAAGGTGACGTTCATCACTGTCTGCAGCTTCTGCGCAAGGGCTTCGCCCTCGGTTTGACGGCGCGCCGAACTCATTTGCAAATATTGCGCGGCGATGGCGTAGTTCCCCGACTGCGCGGCCTCCAAAAATCCAAAAACGGTGCCATCGGGGGTTTGTCGATTCAGGGGATCGGTTGGAGGTTGGGAGGCAGCGCTCGTTGGCGCTTGCGGTTGAGGCAACTGCGATATCGCCGGTTGAGATAAGAGCGGCGGGAGAAATGCGAGACTGAAAACAATAAACGCGATTCGTTTGGAAAAATTGAACATGTAATTTTCCGCGGCAGCCCTGCGTCCGACCGTGTGCAGCAGATCTACTCCACCCAGATGAGAGTTTATTGTAGCGAAACTGGTTGCGGAGATCGGTTGCCAGGTAAAAAGCAGCTACCCGCGTTTCGGACGAAACACGTGCGTGCTCGTGCCAAAGAAAACTTCGGCAGATTCCATCACGGTCTCCGAAAGAGTGGGATGAGGGTGAATGGTCATGGCCACATCGCTCACCAGAGCGCCCATTTCGATGGCCAACACTCCCTCGGCGATCAGTTCGCCGGCTCCGGCTCCAACAATTCCTACGCCCAACACGCGTTCTGTCGCTGGGTCCACAATTAATTTTGTCGTTCCCTCAGGATGGTCCAGGGTGATGGCTCGCCCCGATGCGCCCCAGGGAAATTTCGCGACCTTGATTTCACGATGATCCTTCGCCGCTTGAGTCTCGGTGAGACCGCACCAGGCAACCTCGGGATCAGTAAAGACCACCGCAGGAATCGCATTAGGCTCAAAGGCGACCTTGTGTCCGGCGATCGCTTCGGCGGCAACACGACCTTCATGCGAAGCCTTGTGCGCCAGCATCGGCTCACCCACCACATCGCCAATGGCGTAGATGGAAGGATCGGCGGTTTGCAGTTGCTTATTCACTTCGATGAAACCTCGCGGAT
>JBEKUD010000134.1:0-13736 GCA_049515395.1 Candidatus Sulfotelmatobacter sp.
TGCTTGCCACATTTGGACCCTCGGAACCTCACGCGAATCTCCCTCGCCTTCTCATCTACACCCAAATCCACCACAACACTCGGGTTCCCGCCTTCGCAGCCTCTCGGTTGCGGAGTCGCTGAGGCCGTGCAAGCGAGCTTGCGTCGGGATCGTAATATTCGTAGACTCGCGACGGGAACGTGCGGGCGCGGATTGGGTATTTCGCGCGCAAACGGAAATGCAGATGAGCCGTATCCTCGGGCGCAATTGAATTGAAGTAGAGGATTGCCTGCATCGCCGTCAAACTGAATTTCTCCAACCGGCCACTTCTCCGTGATGCGCTCTTCTCCACAAAAGCCTGCAGGTCTTCGCTGAGCAGGTCGAACCCGGGAGCAATGCCCAGATCCACCATCACCATGTTCGCCGTCTTCGGCAGATTATTTCTTATCGTTGCAGTAGCGGTGGCGATGTCGTCCTGCGTGAGATGGGTGCGATCATAATCCACGCTGATCGAAAGCGCTTCATTCTCTCCTTTTTCATCTCACGGGATGAAGTAGCTTCCGACGACCTGGTAGGCCAGCCCACCTTTGCCGTCGAAGCGAATTTCAATGGTGTTCGCCTGCCTCGGTCCTTTCATGCTTTTCTTTTCAGCACTGGCTGAGCTAACGCGATCCGATTCCACTGTTTCGGCATCCATCCCCTTGAACACGAACTGATGCAGCAGATCGTTGTTGTCAGATGTCAGCGCGAGTTTCTGGACGGATTTGCCATTCAGCAGAACTTCGATCGTACCGCGAACATCCGCTGAACCCTTTTCAGTGGCGAGAAGCAGCGCTCGAAGAGTCATAATGGTGGCTTGCGTCGTGCCCCACTCGCCCGACGCGTCTTTCTTCGACGCGATATAGTTCATGGCCTTGTGGGCCGTGACCGACGCCTCACCCCACTTCAGTAGCGCTTGCACCGCCAATCCGGTCGTCTCTACGCTTGCGCTAGCGCCGGTCGCATATACGCCGGTCTCATCCGCACTCCAGACACTTCGGCGCGCTGCTCCGCGTGTCCAACCACGCGGTCTTCGGGATTCAAAACATCCACGCTCAATTGCCCCGAACCAGAGCGGGCGGCAACGTAAGGGAGCGTAAGAGTGAGCACGCCATGCATGAAAACGGCACTGAGGAAGGGCTCTGCGCTGGCCGCTTGGAAGCGCCGAACTGCCGTAATCGCGGCAATCATCAGTATTGTGGAAAGGATAATAATCCCGAATCTTGGCGGGTTGGTGGTTCCACTGGAAGCTCCCATGGCATCTCCGTGACTGTCATCGGCCGCTACAGCTTTGCTGAACTCAGCGGTAGAACGGGGCCGCTAGGTATCCTTGCAACATAAAAACTAGGCCGTGACGTCTCTACGTTCTTGGGAAATAGACACCGGAGATGCGATCTTTGACCAGGCGAGGCCGCGGATTGACGCAGCAGAACTCTACTCGGTCGGCTTTTCAACAGCTTTATCCGTCGATCACTAAAACTAACTTGATCAATTTATATAAACTTGGTTCTTGCACTGCTACAAAAGTTCTAACCATCGTCCAGGAGGAATTCAAGTTGCCGCTGAATCAGGATGTGCTTTGGTACAAAGATGCAATCATCTACCAGGTTCACGTTCGCACCTTCTATGACAGCAATGGCGATGGCATCGGAGATTTCCAAGGGCTAGAGCATAAGCTCGGATATCTCCAGGAACTGGGAATCAATGCGATCTGGTTGATGCCGTTCTTTCCTTCACCACTTCGCGACGATGGCTACGATATTGCGGATTACAACGCGGTGCACTCTAGCTACGGGACGCTGGAAGATTTCCGCAAGCTCCTCGAGTCGGCTCATCGACGCGGTATAAGAATCATCATCGAAATGGTGCTGAATCATACTTCCGATCAGCACCCGTGGTTTCAGGAGTCGCGCAGTTCCAAAGATAATCCTCGTCGCGATTGGTATGTTTGGAGCGACACCGACAATCGTTACAAAGACACGCGTATCATCTTTCTCGATACCGAGAAATCTAACTGGGCTTGGGATCCCATCTCGAAGTCCTACTATTGGCATCGATTTTTTAGTCACCAGCCCGATCTTAACTACGACAATCCAGCGGTTCGGGAACAAATGTGGAAGGTGATGAGTTTCTGGCTGGAAATGGGCGTTGACGCCTTCCGACTGGATGCAGTTCCTTACCTCGTGGAGCGCGAAGGTACGAGTTGTGAAAACCTGCCGGAAACGCACGCAATCCTGAAGGACCTGCGGCGAAGGCTCGATGAACAGTTCCCGGGACGGATGCTGCTGGCCGAAGCGAATCAGTGGCCAGCGGATCTTCGTCCTTACTTTGGCGACGGAGATGAGTTCCACATGGCGTTTCATTTTCCGCTGATGCCCCGGATGTTTATGGGGGTAAAGTTGGAAGATCGTAAACCCATCACGGAGATTCTGCAGCAGACGCCGGAGATTCCGCCGACCTGCCAGTGGTCACTATTTCTGCGCAACCATGACGAGTTGACGCTCGAGATGGTCACGGATATGGAGCGCGATTACATGTATGACTCCTATGCTGAAGACAAAACGATGCGCCTCAACCTGGGCATCCGGCGACGGTTGGCGCCCTTGCTAGATAATGATCGCAGGCGCATTGAATTGATGAACGGATTGCTGATGTCATTGCCAGGCACTCCCATCATCTATTACGGTGATGAGATTGGAATGGGCGATAACATCAATCTTGGCGACCGCAACGGAGTGCGAACTCCCATGCAGTGGAGCGGAGGATGGAACGGAGGATTTTCCACGGCGGATCCGGATCGTCTCTACGCTCCGCTGATTCAGAATCCGGTTTATGGTTATCCGGCAGTGAACGTCCTCTCCCAAGTCGGAAGCGGACATTCGCTTCTCCGTTGGATGCGGCAGATCATAGCAGTCCGAAGATCAACTTCAGTGTTTGGCAGGGGATCGATCGAGTTTCTCCATCCTGCGAATCATAGGATACTGGCGTACGTGCGCCGGCTCGGTAACGAGGCGGTGCTCGTGGTCAATAATCTTTCGGGCGCTGCACAGGCGGTCGAATTGGACTTGCGGCGCTACAAAGGAAATATCCCAATCGAGATGTCCGGCAAGAATATATTTCCCCGGGTTGGGGATCTTCCCTATCTGTTGACTTTTGGGCCTTACCAGTTTTTCTGGTTTCGGCTGCGACGAATTTAACCGCCTTTGCGGTGAGAAGTTAGACTCTGGAAACAATGTCACAGGACGCCTTATTGTATGCGGCGACGCGCACGGAGATAAAATTGGCAGAAGAGACTTTTCTAACGGATGATTTTCTTCGCCAACTCATCAACGTGGGCGAGGTGGACATCCTCGTCGGCTTGCCCACTCATAATAATGCCAAGACGATCGGCTCGATTGTGCAAACCATTCAGAGCGGCATCCTGCGCTGGTTTCCCCGGGAGCGGGCGGTCATCATCAATGCCGACGGCGGCTCGCGCGATGGAACCCCCGAACTGGTGACCGGTATCTCCATTGACGACGTTCGTCGCGCATCAAACGTCAATGCGCTGAGGACACTGCATTCTATCAGCACGAAGTATGCGAGCAGTCCGGCAAGCCCGACGGCATTGCGGACCATTCTTGCGGCCACCGAGTTACTCCAAGCCAAGGCCTGTGTCGTGATATCCCCCGATTCCTGCAACATCGAGGGGGAATGGATTTCAAAACTTCTGCGCCCCATTCGTGACGACGGATTCGATCTTGTGACTCCGACTTATCGCAGACACAAATTCGAAGGCCTGCTCATAACAAATCTGCTCTACCCCATGACTCGCGCACTCTACGGCCTAAGAATCCGTGAGCCGTACGCGCAGGAGTTCGGATTCTCCGGCCGCCTTGGTGGTCAATTTCTTCTGCAGAATAACTGGGACGCCGCAACCGAAGCCGACGGAATCGAACTTCGCTTTACTCTGGCCGCCGTTACAGGCCAATCTCGCATCTGCCAGTCTTTCCTCGGCCAAAAAGAACACATCGAGCGTCGAGGGGCGGACCTCGTGCCGGCGTTGCGACAAACCGTTGGTCCGCTGTTCTCAGCCTTGGAGCCAGACTTTCATCTTTGGAGTGTGGTTGCCGGCTCGCAGCCTTTGCCTGCCAATGGACCCGATCATGAAGTCCTCCTGGACGCCGTGCGAGTCAATCGAAAACGATTGCGAGAGATGTTCTCTACTGGTGTCGCCGAATTGGAAACCGTGTTTCATTCCATTCTCTCTCCGAGCACTCTGGAAGAGCTGCAACGAGTCGCCCGCTCCGGAGAAAGCGATTTTCATTATTCCGCGGATTTGTGGGTCAAGACGGTTTATGAGTTTGCCGCTTCCTACCACAGGTCTGTGATCAGTCGAGACCACATCATTCAAGCGCTGGCACCGCTTTTTCGCGGGCGCGCATTGAGTTTCTTTCTGGAGCATCGCAACGGTTCTGCGGAGCACGTCGAAAACAGCATCGAAACCTTGTGCCTCGAGTTCGAGCGATTGAAACCATATCTGCTGCAGATGTGGAAATCGAGAGAGTGAGATAACTATGCGGGAAATGATTGTCAGCGAACTGACTCAGGCTGTGCACGAATTGGCCAGAGGATTTGCCCATTACCTTCCTCGCCTCATCGTGATGCTCATCATTGCGTTTGCCGGATGGGCGGTAGCTTACTTTGTCAAAGTGGTGCTACGCAGCATTCTGCGCCTCATCAAATTTGACAGGCTTTCAGAACATGCAGGCGCCTCCCAATTGCTCACCAAAGCGGCTCTTCCATCCGCCACGGAGGTGGCGAGCCGGTTTGTGTTCTGGGTGGTGTGGATCGGCTTCGTTATGCTGGGTGTTAGCGTGCTCGGAATTCTGGGCCTGCAGGAGCAAATTGGAAAATTCTTCTTTTTCCTGCCGCGACTGTTCGTCGCCATGTTCATCGTGTTTATCGGATTGCTGGCAGCCAGCTTCTTTTCTCGCGCCGCATTGTTGGCCGCGGTCAATGCGAATGTGCCTTCGCCGCGCGTTCTGAGTCTGGCGATCCGCAGCCTCATCATTGTCTTCGTATTGTCGATCGCTTTTGAAGAACTGGGTATAGCAGAACAGACTATGCTGGTGGCTTTCGGCATCGGGTTCGGAGCTCTAATGCTCGGCCTGGCCATCGCCTTCGGCACCGGCGGGAGAGACTTGGCACAGAGCTTTCTGGAGAAAAGATTCGTTCGCGCGAAGAAGGAGGAGAGCGAAGACGAATTCTCTCCACTCTGATGTGGCGCTCCGCGAGTTCTTTCTCCGCAGCCACCCTGGCGGTATTCAGCGATCGTAGAGTAGTGTCATCGTCCGCAAACGCTCACTTTGATCTCTTGTCAAAGCTCCTGGTTTATATCGCCATTTCCAGTTTCCGCTGACCGTTCCCGGTAAGTTCATTCGCGCATCGCTGCCCAGGCCCAACACATCTTGCAAAGGGATAACGGCAACCTCGGCCACGGACGCCAGCACCGTGCGAATGAATACCCAATTGACCGGATCATCTCCAAGTCCCAAGTACGCCCGGGTAAATTCGCGCTCTTTTCGAATATCTTCGGCCGTTCGAATGCTCTCCCCTATCCCAGAACTCGTCCACCAACCAACCGTTGTGTCATTGTCGTGTCCGCCTGTATAGGCAACAAGTTCGCGAGAGTAATTGTGCGGCCGAAAACTAGGCCCCTGAGGATCGTTCCCGAAGGCAAATTGCAGCAAGCTCATACCAGGAAAACCAAACTCCTTGCGCAACGCTTCCACTTCGGGCGTAATCACGCCCAGATTTTCAGCAACGATGGGCAATTCTTTCAGAGCAATTTTAGCTTTTCGGAAGAGCTCCGCTCCAGGCCCCTTGACCCATTTACCACTCTGCGCCGTCGGAGACCCCGCCGGGATTTCCCAGAAGGCTTCGAAACCTCGGAAGTGATCCAGTCGCACCATATCGAACATTTCAAGGGATGCCCGAAAGCGATTGATCCACCAACTGTGACCAGAAGCGGCCGACACTTCCCAGCGGTACAGCGGGTTTCCCCAAAGCTGACCGGTGGCACTGAAATAGTCCGGAGGAACTCCCGCAACCGCGGCGGGCATGGAGCTCTCATCTAGCCGGAACAGTTCCTGATGCGCCCATACATCAGCGCTATCATGAGCGACATAGATCGGGATATCGCCCATCACGCGAATCCCGCAGCGCTTGCAGTACGCCTTGAGCTTCTGCCATTGCCGAAAGAATTCGAACTGGACGAACTTGTGAATCCTGATCTGAGGAGCCAATCTTTCTCGACAATCCTCTAATGCCGATTCTTCTCTCCGCCGTAATCCCGAATCCCAATCCGACCAGACCGCATCCTTGTAAACTCCCTTGCACGCCGTGAAGAGCGCGTAATCGTCCAGCCAATCGGCACTGCTCCCGCAGAAACTGTCGAAGGCTCCTCGAGATTCTTGATCTCCATCGGCAAAAAATGAGTTAGCAGCCTTTTGGAGCAAGGCTTGCTTAAACTCAATGACTCGTCCGTATTCGACGCGATCGTCTGGAAATCCATGCGTAGCAGCCAGGTCCTCTGTCGACAACAGTCCCCGCTGCTGCAGCGCCTTGAGGTCAACGAGGAGAGGATTGCCGGCAAATGCCGAGAATAGCTGATAAGGGGAATCGCCATATCCTGTTGGACCGAGTGGCAACATTTGCCAGATTTTCTGACCCGAAGCAGCAAGGAAATCAACGAAGTCATGGGCTGAATCACCCAAATCGCCAATCCCATGGCCTCCGGGCAGAGATGTCACATGAAGAAGAATCCCACCACATCGAGGAAAGATCGTCGAATTCACGCTATGTTTTTGAGTGGCAGCCCGTTCTGAGGTTAGTGATTCAACTGAAAATGTGCCCGTTCAGTCTTCACTCTATGAGAGAAGACAAGCTCAAACCGGCATGTAGGTGGGCAAGACTCGAGTCCAGTACATCTTATATTAACTGCTAACTCAGGCAATTCTTGGGCGCTGGTTGTGGACCGATCTTGGTCTCCGTTCGCTCGAGCCATGCCCTGCCCAAACAGCATGATTATACCCAACCAATGCAGAGATCATGCACAAGTCAGTTTTATGAAAGACTACAACCTGGAGATGCGCAATTACAGCCGACAAGGATCCCTCAGCTTCCGACGGCTACGGCTGGCCTCGCCTGGATCATCGAGGCACTCTCCGCCACGCGCTGATACGATTGCAGTCTATCTGCATGCTCATAGGTGTCAGTCACGACGATGACCTCATCCGCCCCAGTTTCACCCGCCAACTTCTCCAACCCCGCCTTCACTGTTGCACTCGATCCCACAATCGCCGCCGCCAGTTTGCTCTCCACGACCACCTGCTCCCCGTAGTTCTGCCATAAGGGCTCCATGGAATCCACTGGAGGCAACAACTCCACAGGCTGATTTTGTATCAGCCGCAGGAAGCGCTGCTGCGGCGTTGTAAACAGTCGCCGCGCTGCCGCGTCCGTCTCCGCCGCAATTATCTGCACAGCCACGATCAAGTATGGCTTTTGCCGGATCTCGCTTGGCCCAAACTGTTCGCGGTAGAGTTGTGCGGCTGCATACAAATATTCAGGAGCAAAGTGTGCCGCAAAGGCAAACGGTAGCCCAAGCATTCCTGCAAGTTGCGCACTGAAGCCGCTCGATCCCAGCAAAGTAATCGGAACATGGCTTCCCTGTCCAGGAATTGCTTTGACCGATTGCCCTGGTTTCTCCGGTCCCAGGTACGCCCGCAGTTCCTGCAAGAGAGCAGGAAAATCGTCCCCACTTTGCTGCGAATCCCCTCGCAGCGCGCGCATCGTTTTAAAATCCCCGCCCGGAGCACGACCCAGTCCCAGATCAATTCGTCCTGGATACAGCGCTTCAAGCGTTCCAAACTGTTCCGCCACGATCAGCGGTGCATGATTTGGCAACATCACTCCCCCGCTGCCTACACGAATCGTTTTCGTCGCACCGGCTACATGCCCAATCAGCACCGGCGTAGCGGAGCAGGCCAGTCCAGCAATGGAGTGATGTTCTGCCAGCCAGTAGCGCTTGTATCCCCACCGTTCCACGTGTTGCGCCAGATCAACCGACCGCGCGATGGCGCTGCCGGCCGACTCCCCTTCGCGCATGCCCACAAGATCAAGAACTGAAACCGCCAATCCGTTACTCATCTTGAGTTGGATGAAGAGGCCGCGAAAGGGATGCGCCTTACCTGAGAGAAAGCGGCTCAACTCGCCGGTCAGCCACGTCCGCCCCGGACCGCGTGCCGGCCCATCGTCCTTCGTTGCTATAATGAACCGAGGCTCATGAAATGGGTTCGGGCCATCCGCGTTCTGTTTGACTCCGAGCATGGCGCCAGTGACCGCGTCGGTCCACGATGGCTTTTTCTGCGAGCACTAGGCTGCATCTACTTTTCCGCATTCTTCTCTCTCGTCTTTCAGATCCGTGGGCTCATTGGACCGGAAGGGATTTTGCCGGCCGACGAATACCTGCGATCCGTGGCACATTCGTTTGGCTACACCCGCGGCGTGTGGTTTGCGCCCACACTGCTTTGGCTGGCGAGCGACAATCATCTACTGATCGCTCTTTGCTGGGCGGGCATGGTCGCGTCATTACTTTTGATTCTGAATGTATGGCCGCGCGGAATGCTGGTGATCTGTTTTGTGTGCTTCCTGTCGTTCGTTAGTGCTGCGCAAGATTTTTCCGGTTATCAGTCAGACGGCATGCTGCTCGAAGCGGGATTTATTGCACTTTTCTTTGCTCCGCCTGGCTTCCGTCCCGGGCCCGGCTTGGCATCGCCGCCTTCACGCGCCAGTTTGTTCCTGCTGCAGTGGGAATGGTTTCGCATCTACTTCGAATCCGGCGTTGCGAAGATTGCCGGCGGAGATCCCGAGTGGCGTCACTTTACCGCCATGGACGAGTACTATCAGAATGGTCCGCTGCCTACATGGATTGGCTGGTACGTGCAGCATCTGCCACGCGGGTTCCACGCTTCATCTGTCTTCGCAACTCTGGCACTCGAGTTGGTTCTAGTTTGGATGTTGTTCCTGCCGCGCCGCTGGCGCATCGTGTGCTTCTTCATCGTCACTCCCTGGGAAGTGGGCATCATTCTCACCGCCAACTACACGTTTCTGAATTACCTCGTTTTGACCTTAGGATTTCTCTTGTTGGATGATCGCTTCTTGTCACGCTTCTTACCGCAAAAATGGAAGAAATCTTACATCGCGGACGCGACAACCGAGCAAGGCCAAACGCAAGCCCCGGGAAGCGTCGTTCGTTATTTCAAGATGGCGAAACTATCTCTGGCCGGCACAATACTTGCATGGATTTTCTACGCCACAACAGCGCAGTTGATATGGATGTTCTCCGCGTTGCAGTTGCCAACCGCGCCGGTAGTTGCGCTTGAGCCCTTTCGCATCGCCAATCGTTACGGCCTGTTCGGCATCATGACCCGAGGCCGCTACGAGATCGAGTTCCAGGGTTCCGACGATGGAAGAAACTGGGTTCCCTATTCTTTTCGTTATAAACCGCAAGATCCGAGCACGGCGCCCGGCATTTACGCACCCTATCAACCGCGATTCGATTGGAATCTCTGGTTTGCCTCGTTGGGCTCATGGCAAGATTATCCAATCGTACCCAGAACTGAAGTGCGTCTGCTTTCCGATGAAGACGTACTCTCCCTTTTTAAGAGCAATCCGTTTGCGCATGCGCCGCCGCGCGAGGTGCGCGCCGTGTTTTGGCAATATTGGTTTACGACGATGTCCGAAAAGCGGTCCACAGGTCTCTGGTGGCGCCGTCAATTCTTGGGACTCTATGCCCCGACGCTCGAGCGCGAAGCTGATGGCAAGATTCGTGTTGTCGAAATGCCTACGGTTGCTCGGCACGAGTAAATGCGCGATCACGTCCTTTTTTCGCGTATTCAGACTAATCGCAATCCAACCTCGATAACGCCATCTTCGCAGCATAGTAGCCGCACATGCCATGCACTCCTCCGCCGGGCGGAGTGGACGCTGAACAGATGTAGACATCTCGCGCCGACGTGGCGTAGTGCCGCCATGTCGGTCGAAAAAGAAACTGACGAATGTCCATCACGCCGCCTCCAATATCGCCTCCCACCAGGTTCGCGTCCATCCTCTCAAGATCGGCGGGAGAAAATACGCGTCGAGCCAAAACACAGTCACGAAAGCCCGGAGCGAAACGCTCAATCTGGCTCTCCAGTTTCTCAAGCATGTTTTCTTTGGACCCGTTCGGCACATGACAATAAGCCCAAGCCGTATGTTTGCCCGCAGGAGCCCGCGAGTTATCGAACAGGCTAGGCTGAGCCAGCAGAATGAATGGACGCGCTGCGTGCTGTCCCATTCGCACCGCCTTCTCCGACTCAGCAATCTCCTCAAAGCTTCCTCCCAAGTGCACCGTTGCTGCGCGCAAGCAATCGGGAGCTCTCCATGGAATGGGGGCATTCAGCGCGTAATCCACTTTGAAGACGCCGGCTCCGTAGCGGTATCTTTCCATTCGACGCTTGTAGCTGTCAGATAATCTTTGCCCGCCAACCTTGACGAGTTGCCGCGGAGTCAGGTCACAAAGAAATAGGTCGCAGTTGGCCAACGCCTCCAAATTCTGGACCGGCGAGGAAGTGTTCACATTGCCTCCCAAGGTCGAGAGCAACGAGCATAGTGCGTTTGTGAGTGCCTGCGCGCCGCCCCGAGGAATCGGCCAACCAACGGCGTGGGCCGGCACTGCCATTAAAATTGCGAACGCCGCGCTCAACGGTTCATCGAGGGCGAGGAGAGAATGGGCTGCCAAACCCGCAAATAGCGCCCGGGTTCGTTCGCTGCGAAACCGGCGAGCGACAAACTCGGCGGACCGCAGCGCGACCATTCCAAAGCGCGCCATCATCCATGGATGTCTGGGGGCAAAGGAAACAGGACGCAGTACCTCGGGGGCAAAATCATTCCAGCGTTCGACGAACGGACGCATGAGCCTGTCCCACGTCGGTCCGTCGATTCCGAGGGAAACTTTGGTTTCATTCAGGTCACGTTCCAACATCACCGCCGTGCCGTCATCCAGAGGATGCGCCAAGGCCGCAGCCGAGTGAATCCACTCTAAGCCGTGGTCGATCAAGGGCAGCGACGAGAAAAACGGCGATCCTGCGCCGAGCGGATACACCGCCGATCCGAAGTCATGCCGAAAGGCAGGCAAAGTTAACTCCATCGTGCGTGCGGCCCCGCCCGGCGTGGACTCGGCTTCGAGCACGTCAACCTGCATTCCAGCTTGGGCCAGAACGATAGCCGCGGCCAGTCCGTTCGGACCGGCGCCAATCACACCCGCCTTACGGCTCATCGTGTTCCACCGTGAATATCCCTTCCTGAAATATTCGATGCCCTGAGGCTCGTGCGGTACCGTAATGATTCAATTATTCTTACCATGCACACCTTGCCAGTTGACCACTCCGGGGTGATGTTAATGGATAACCTCCTATCCTTGCTAAGATGGCGGGTGCTCGTGACGAAGGCGACACACGAGAAGAGGCTGGTGATGAGGACTCTGAAACTACAGCTTATAATCTCCTTCCTGCTGGTTACGAATACCCTTGGATTCGCGCAGCAACGTCGTAAAGTCATCATCAATCAGGATTGCTCGGGGCCGGGCGGCAGCAATATGCAAACGCTGTTGACCTTGATTCAATCTCCGCAGGTGGAAGTTCTGGGGATAACCGTGGTCAGCGGCAACCAGTGGCGCGACGAAGAGGTAGCCCATGCCCTGCGACTGCTGGAGCGAATTGGGCGCACCGATATCCCGGTCGTGCCTGGAGCCGTGTTTCCGCTGGTGCACCGCCGTAAGGAAGCCCAGTTGTGGCAGGCAATGTATGGAAAAGTCGCATTCGCCGGCGCCTGGGACGATCGCTGGTGGCACGAACACGACGTAATCCCAAAACTCCTCGAAGGCGAGCCGACTAGCAAACCGGCCGATGAGGACGCGGCTCACTTCCTGATTCGCATGGTGCACAAATATCCCCATGAAGTGACCATCTACGAGGGCGGCCCCATGACGAACCTGGCGCTCGCCAACGCAATCGATCCCCATTTTGCTGAACTGGCCGAGGGCTTGGTCTTCATGGGTGGCAGCTTGAGCCCGCAGACCGACGATCCGGAGTTCATCAGTACGCCACGACACGAATTTAATTTCTGGTTCGATCCGGAGGCCGCGAAGAGCGTGTTAGAGGCCCCGTGGAAGAAGATCGTTTGCACGCCGGTGGACATCTCGGTCAAAACCAGATTCACTGACGCGATGGTCGCGGAGATCGAGAAGAGCAACAGTGCCGCTGCGCAATACGTCGTAACGTTCTTTATGAAGGATCAGGGCGGTTCCTACATGTGGGACGAACTGGCCGCCGCCGGGTGGATCGATCCGACGCTGATCACCAAGAAAGAAATGCGCTATCTGAGTGTGAATATTGATCACGGTGCGGCCTACGGAGACACGCTGACTTGGACCGACAAAGACAACCCGAGGCTTGGCGCGCAGCTCGTCGAAATCCAGATGGATTTGGATCTTGCCAGATTCAACAAGATGTTCGTGGAATTGATGAAGGCGCCGACCCCGAGTCACTAAAACATCTCAGACCGGCGCTGCCCAAAAGTCGGGGACAGGGGGAGTTCCCGAACCTTACTGGCAACTGATGCTTGGATTGTTTTCTGCGGGTTTCAAGCAATCGCTATGCTGCTTCGCTCGCTGAGCAAGCTCTGCGTAGCTTAAGTCTGTCCCCGCTTCGCTAGAACCGGAAATAACGTTGCCTATAATCTCAGCCCGCTCTGGGGTCACTATAACTGACGCTACCGCCGGGGTAGATGTATCTTGCGGTATTGCTCACGACGGGAACGAGCAGCGGTGCAGTTCCCCGCAACCGCTCGACCCACGTTGCGAGCGTCTCGTGCCAGCGTGTCAAAGCGACCAAGGAGTCCGTATTTGCCATGAAGAAAAATGTCTGGAGCGCGGTGATCGAGGCCGGTTTTATAATCTTTCTGTTTTATTCCCATCTTTTGATGGGACAATTTGAGCGCGCAGGCGTGGGACAGAAGAGGGGATTGGTTGGGGCAATCCGAGACTTTTTTACCGCTGCCAATTTTGAAATTGCCACGATTGCCGCGCTCAGCGCTTATATTCTTTTTGAATTTCTTCGAAAGAGGTTCTCGGCAAACATGGCCTTCAGTTTTCGCGCAGGAGGAACAGCAATCGTGCACCCGCAATGATGACGCCAGTTCCGCCGCGCAAAGCTAGTCGCCTCTGATGCAGTTCACGACATCCCCGAGAACCCGTGTGGTGATGATTGCGACTGTGAGGTTCCATTCCCAAAGGCGGCGTCGGAACCACCCGATTCCAGCGGTGAGGACTCCGCCGAGCAGCAGAAGGAGAATCCCAACGGTCCCGCCCGGAGGCGCTAGCTGCTTATACGCTATCGGGTTGAGAGCCCCGATACGATCAAGAGCCGCTCCTCGCCAGAGCAAAGTAGTTGCGGCGAGACTCGCCATGATCGCACCAAAGAACATGAAAACGCCGATTGCGGTGCACCCGGGTGCCTTAGGCCCTACAACGACCCGCATCTGCTGAATATAGTTCTAATGCCGCAATCGCACGATCAGATTGTTCGCGAGAGATTGCGCTTGCATTTATCGACCGAATCGTGGGACGCCATGATTCC
>JBEKUD010000135.1:0-18456 GCA_049515395.1 Candidatus Sulfotelmatobacter sp.
GTGAGAGAGAAGGGAACAGTGAAGTGGTTCAACGGGGCGAAAGGATATGGATTCATCCAGCGCTCCACGGGGGAGGACGTTTTCGTACATTTCTCCGCGATACAGGAGAACGGCTACCGCTCGCTCAATGAGGGCGAGACCGTGGAGTTCGATTTGCTGAAAGGCCCCAAGGGTTTTCAAGCGGGCAACGTTGTCCGGGCTTAACGCGATCGATGGGGATTGCCACCCTCCCATTCAGGACGGGAGGGTTTTTATTTTGGGTTCGTGCAAGCCCCCTCACCGCAGTTCGACGGACACCAAATCGCCATCGGAGAGGCCGCCGGGCTTATAGTTCACCGACACCGACCGGTCATTCCAGCCGCAAGAAAAAGTATCGGCTCCGATCAGGAGCAGCGATTTGTAATTGGCCGTGCGCAATTTCAAAACCTTCTCGGCCGAGGCAACGGTTAGAACGGCGACTGGAGGTTGCGAGCAATCCACGCCCACAAGCCGGCCTTGAACAAATTTGGCTGCACGCGTGTCCTCCGCTCCGGCGTCTTGTGCTGCCTGCAGCTCCGCCGCGCGTTTTGCGGCATCCTGCTCGAGCACATCAAAGGGCGAGCTTTGCGCGGAGAGTTTTGGGCCCGCGTTTGAGGCCGAGAGACCATATTTCTGCTGGTTCGCCAGTCGGCTTAACTGCTCACGCGCCTCCACCGCAACTTGGGTATTGCTGCTCGTCTTCAAATGCTCCAGCAAGGCTCGGGCGGGTTCCCATTTTTGGCCCTCAATATAGATCTCCGCCAGATGATAGACGTATTCCTGGTTGCGTGGGCTCAGTTGAATGGCGGCATGCTCTGCCTGCGTGGCTGCGACCGGACCGCCGCCCACCATGCGCGCCATCGCCAACAGGTCATCGGCGTCCGCGAATTCCGGATACCATTCGAGCACTGCGCGCAGATCCTGCATCATGTTGGGCAGGCCTTGGATATCGGTATGCTTGCTTGCAGCCACGCGGTACTTCATGACGGAAACGTAGTAACGGATCCACATGTCCCGCGGGTCGAGGGCAGCCGCGTCGCTGAGTTCCTCGGCGGCCGCATCGAACTCGCCACGCTGCAAGTGATCCCAAGCCAGCGCCCGATGGGCGATTTCATTGCCTGAAGCTGCCACTAACGGAGCATCTTCGTCGTTCCCACGGGCCACTTTCCTTTCGATGGGCTTACCGGACCCTGTGGTTTCAGGAGTGGTAGCCAGCGCCTGCAGTTCCTGCAGGCCCGCCGCGCGACGCTGCGGAATCCTTGTCTTGATCGCCGCCGTCAAAGCCCGCGCATCGTTTTCACGCATCGGCTTCGCAGTAATGACGCTGTCGTTCGGTCCCACGGGCGTCGGGAACTGGTAAACCGGCGGAAGATTCGCCGTAGATCCCGGTTGCCTGGACGCGTCGAGCGCCGTGAACAGCTGGGTTAGGGAATGGAAGTAGCTTTTAACGGCTTGATCAAACTCTGCGGGCGTCACGCCGTAGGCTTTCTGAACCGCTTCCTCCACCGGCACGTGCTGGTTCTCCACCAGATCGAAATAGGTTCCCGTCTCAGGCAGCTTCTTCTCGTGAAGCAGATAGTGCATCGTCATCCAAGACTGCGCGTAAAACAACGTATGGTGGGTGCCTTCGTTATCAGTGGAGGTGTCATGCTTCATCGTGAGCAGATCGGGCAGCGCCAGCCAGACCTGCCCGCCGAGTAACTCGGTCAGCGACTTCTGGGGATTGCGAACTTCTTTCTGATTCTCCAGTAGATCTTGTCGGAACAAGCTGTTCAGTTCAGGATCGGCGCCAATCTCGTATCGCTTATCGTCGACGCGGATCGAACTGAAATACTCCACGAGGCCCTCGTCGAACCATCCCTCAACGGGAGGATAGTTGTAGTTCAGCAGCATATGCGCGAAATCGTGAGCGACAGCTCGCCACGATTCCTCTTCAAACAAGTTGAGTACGATAAGATTTTGGTCTCGCCCGGGAACGAAGAAGCCCGGAACGGTGATCGGTTGGCCCTGTCGCAACGGCGCACTCTGGTAATAATTCCTGTCATTCTTGAAGGCGAGAATGGTCAGCGGGACGGGTTCGTTCAGCCGGTCCTTCATCAGCAGGATGGCGAACACGGCTCGCATCTGCTCGAATCGAAGCGCTACTTCCTTACCTTTTTTCTCCCCGGCGTCGGTGATCACCGAGAAGTGAGTGGAGTGGATTTCCAGCCAAGGAGATGGTTCCGCCGCAAAAGCCGACGCGGGAAGAAGAACGCCGAGAAGCAATACAGAAAAGAATGAAACCGGAATGGGACAAGTACGGGCCATGCGGATTCCGCTGGAAGAGCGGCCAATACCAAAATGCTAACACGGAGATCGGCCGGGAAGCGCCGCGACCCTTGAGCCCGCGGAATTGACGGCACGAGGCGAAAAGACGTTAAATTAGGCCGATCGAACAGTTGCAACGGACTCACGGCCGATCCTCGGGAACGACCACATAGGAGCGATTTCCTTGCGAACTAGCAACGGTCCGTCATTCTGCCCGGAGCGCCGGACCTGGGCCCGTCAGGTCCGATTGGTCTTGGTCGTCCTTATTACGGGTCACTGCATCTTGGCCGAGCAAGCTTTCGGCCAAGAACTTCAATCTGACCACCAACCTGCAGTTGTTCGCGGAACGGTGATCAATGCTGTCACCAAGCAACCGATTGGTCGAGCTCTTGTCTATTCTGCCGACCGTCGCTACGCCATGCTGACTGACAGTGAGGGACATTTCGAATTTACTGTGCCCAAGGTTGCGGCCGACACTGCAAGTAGTTTCTCTTATTCGGGCGAACCCGCCCAAATGTGGTCAACCGGCGCCGCTGGCAGGCTCACTTGGCTCTTGGCGCGCAAACCGGGATTTCTGGATGATCCGAATGGGAGAACACAGTTCGACGGTACCCCCGGTTCGGAGGTTGCGATCTCTTTAATGCCCGAGGCACTGATTAAGGGGCGAGTTACTCTTCCCGCAGCCGAGCCTACGAATGGCATCGATTTGCAACTCTACTCCAGGCAAATTCAGGACGGCAGTCCTCGCTGGATGCTGAAAAATTCGGTACGAACCAAGTCCAATGGCGAGTTCCGCTTTGCCGAACTCGGGCCCGGCAGTTACAAAGTTTTAACGCGCGAATGGATGGATAACGATCGAATCAGCGCCGTTCCCGGCGCTCAACTTTACGGCTTCCCACCGCTGTATTACCCGAGCGCCACCGATTTTGCCACTGCGGCCACGATTCATCTGACGGCCGGTCAAACCTTCCAGGCGGATCTTTCCCTGATCCGCAAACCCTACTACCCAGTAAAAATTCCAGTTGCCAACGCCGACCAAAACGGCGGAATGAATATCAACGTTTCGCTGCAGGGGCAGCGCGGTCCGGGGTACTCCCTTGGCTACAACAGGGAGAAGCAGGTCGTCGAGGGACTGTTACCGAATGCAAAATATCTTGTCGAGGCGGAGTCGTACGGGCCGAACCCGGCCTCAGGTTCGGTGAACATCGATGTAGCCGGGGCGCCCGTCGAAGGCCCTGTGATGGCGATGGTTCGGACGAATTCGATCCCGGTAAATGTTAAAGAAGAATTCAGTTCCAAACAACCCGATACCCACGCAATCTGGAGGACCGGTAATCGCGAATTTTCCCTGCGTGGGCCGCGGCTCGACCTTCAAATCAGTGCCGAAGCCATGGAGGAATTCGGGCAGCCTAGGGGCGGATCGATGCGCCAGCCTGCCGGTCCGAACGACGACTCCCTGGTCCTTGAGAATCTGGCACCGGGTCGATATTGGTTACGATTAACGGCGGCGCGTGGCTACGTGGCATCAGCGACGATGGGCGGGACCGATTTGCTGCGCGAACCTTTGGTCGTAGTGCCCGGCGCCAGTACGCCAATCGATATCACATTGCGTGATGATTACGCAGAACTCCAAGGCACCTTGCTCGTCACTCCCGTAACTCCCCCCGGCTCAGCCCACCCAACTTGGGCAGCCTACATCGATTGCATTCCGGTGCCCGACAGTCCGGGCCAGTTTCTGGAAGTTCCTGCATCCTACGATGGCAAGTTCGACTCGCAGAGGGTGGCGCCGGGCGCTTACCGCGTAATCGCCTTCGCAAGCCAACAGCAGAATCTTCCCTATCGTGACCCGGAGGCGATGAAGTTTTATGAAACCAAGGGCCAGATCGTCCACTTTGCGTCCGGACAGAAAGTGACCCTGCAGCTGCAGAGCATTTCCAGTTCGGAGTAGAGCGTATCGAAAAAATATGGTGGCCTGCTCAAATTCGCCTCGCTTGTTGTGGTTGGCGCTGGCGCTCGGTTTGGTGGGAGTCAAAGCCCCGGCCGCGCCGCAGCTGGCCGATGTTTCCTCAACCACTCCTGCCGGAGGCAACAGAATTGCTGGAACTGTGGTGAGCAAAAACGACGGCCGTCCGCTTGCTGGCGCAAGAGTAACGATCCGGGACCCGAAGGATTTTCAGAAGTTTGAGTTCATGGTCACTTCTGAAGACGGCAAGTATCAGTTCACGGGCCTGCCGGCGGGGAAGTATGCGCTGTCAGGTGGCAAACCCGGCTTCATCTCCGCCAGCTACGATGAGCACGATCGGTACTCCACCGCGATTGTCACCGGGGCTGGCCTGGACACAGAAACTCTGGTGCTCCGACTAGCCCCCGATGGGGTCATCGCCGGCAAAGTTCTGGACGAGGCTGGCGACCCGGTTCGCCAGGCCACGGTGACCTTGTATTACGACGATCACAGCTCAGGGGTTGATCAGATTCGCCCGTTTTCCTCCTCCCAGACGGACGATCTTGGAGAGTATGAACTTACGCCACTTCGGCCAGGAACTTATTTCTTATCGGTAAGCGGCAAACCCTGGTACGCCATTCATCCAAGCTCAGAGCCGGCATACCCCGATCAACCAGGGGAAGGTCCGCAGATGGTTGATCGATCCCTTGATGTCGCTTATCAAGTGACTTACTACCCTGACGTGACTGAAGCGGACGAGGCGATGCCGATACCGATCCGGGGTGGCGACAGAGTGCAGGCGGATTTTCACTTGAATCCAGTTCCGTCTCTCCATTTAATTTTTCGTATGCCGGACGTTGGCAAGAATACGCTCTTCGTTCCCCAGCTTCAGCAACCCGCCTTCGATGGTTACACGGTTCAGAACCCGATGACCCGGAGATTTCCGTCGGGGCTGATGGAAGTCACGGGAATTCCCGCAGGCCGTTATAACATTCGCCTCCGCGGACCAGGCGCAGTTCTTCAGATGAACGGAGTCGATCTCACCAGGGATGGCGAGGAGATCGACACTTCCAGAAGCGAAGCCGTGAGCACGGTCAAAGTGTCGCTGAAAATTGCCGGTGAAGCTACGCTTCCACCACGCCTTGCGGTGGCACTGCGCTCGGGGAACAGGCTGGTCTCGGCTTATCAGGCTTTCGATTCCAGGGGAGAAGCGGAACTGCCGCCGGTCGCGCCCGGTATATATGAAGTCGCTGTGTTGGGTGGAGTGAAGCCCTACTCCATCGCGCATATCTCCGCCGAAGGTGCCCGGATTTCAGAACACACGATCGCGGTGACGGAAGGTTCTTCGCCCTCAATCTCACTAACCGTGGTGAGCGGCAACGCCGAAATACGGGGAACAGTCACAAAGGCGGGCAAAGGTTTCGCAGGAGCGATGGTGGTTCTCGTTCCGAAAAATCCTGAAGTGGACCATGATCTTTTCCGCCGCGACCAAAGCGATCTGGACGGGACGTTTCTTTTGCGCGGCGTCGTCCCAGGTTCGTATACCATTTTGTCAATTGAGAATGGATGGGACTTGGACTGGTCTCAGCCCGGTGTCATTGCCGCGTACTTGAAGCGGGGACGAAAAATAGAAGCCGGTAACCGGGGCGGTGGACCTCTAAATATCGCGGACCCAATTGAAGTTCAATCAAAGTGACTTCCGGCGGTTAGTCGGCGGCCCTGAGAATCATCACCTCGGTCGCCTTGATCAGTGCGATCGCAGTCTGGCCCGGGCTTGAGATTCATCTCCCGAGCCGAAGTCGCGGTTATGATGGAAATGATCTGCTGCTGCCCGATAGAAATTTTCACTCCGCCATAAGACCGCGGATGCGAACCCGATCGATTCGTCCTAACAGTTGATTCCGCCCGCTGACGCGGCGCACCGCCGGTTTGCGTTCCTTCTCGGTCTTGCCTCGCGTCCTGAAAAGCAGCCTGTCCAGCTCACTCTGCGGGATACGGTGATGTCCCCCGATCGTCCGAACGCTGCGCAGCTTCTTCTTGTAAATCCACCGCTGGATTGAGGGGAAACTGATCCCTAGCTGTAAAGCTGCGTCGCGAAGCTTCAGCAACTCGTCACTCTTGCGTTCGGCTTGGCCGTCTCTCCGCATCGGAACGAAATCCCACATTCAACAGGAGGCACGGGCAACCGGGTCGGGGGTGTCGGTTTCATTGTCGTTCCGACAGTCGTTCCTTGCGCGTGCGGCTCGGCTCCGAATCCAGCCCCGACTTCAACCGCTGAAGTCGCGTTCACTGTAACCGAGAAATCCACCAGGCAGTCTATATTTGTATAGTTTAAGACACAATAACTGTATGTGATGTACACTTCTTGATTCCAGCATCGACGGGAGGATCGCTTGCGTACGATTGCTCTGATTTTCGCCGCACTCATTTTCGGTCTTTCGTCAATGTTCTCTTCTGTGCAGCATGGATTTCCTGGTAATTGGTTCCACATGGTCTCCGAAACGCAGTCGGAACAGCCGCACTGGATCACTCCGGTCAATACCACAACCCCCCGGCTCGAACAGGAGTTTCGCTACGACATTCAATGGCAGACCCACAATAGCGGCGTTACTACGGACAACTACGGCGTGAGCAAGGGACGGGAAATGATTCCAGCAAAAAACGTCGAGGTGATCCTCGCGGTGCCTCCCTACATCGTGAACAACCCGGATTCTGCCAACAATGGATTCGGGGACTGCCAGTTCCTCGTGAAATATCGAATCGCTGCTGGAAACGAGGAGCACGGCAACTACATCTTGACCGCTTTCTAGCAGATGACTTTTCCCAGCGGCCAGTACCAGGAAGGAGCATTGAGCCCGGTAATAACACCCACCATTGCCTACGGAAAAGGCTTTAGAAATTTCGACATACAGGGAACCTTCGGCTACAGCCTGCCCACCGGAAACGAGTCGGTCATCGGGCCTACCCTGCCGTGGAATAACCCCTTCCAGTACAAAATCTACAAGAAAATTTGGCCTGAACTGGAAGTCAACTTCAACCACTTTTACGGCGGGAAGGGCAATATTGCCCCGACCAGCCACCCCGGCCAAACATCGGTATATCTCACGCCAGGCCTCGTGCTCGGCAGATTTAAGCGATGGAATCGTCTGGCTTTCTCCGCCGGCGGCGGATTCGAGATTGCTGCGACGTCATTCCATCCCACCAACCGCATTCCTATTTTGTCGATACGGTTCCCCTTCTAGTCGCCAAAGGGTTCGAGGCCAAGAAGCGAAATGAGGTGATCGAGGCGCGCTGACTCCTGACACCGGCTTGCTCCCGCCCTATTCTTACACCATGCGCAAGCTAAACTTGAATCTCGGCCTGCTCTGCGCCGCGCTGTTCGCTGCCACCGCTCTCGCGGGCCAGCAGCCGGCAACTACGCTTGTTACCCTTCCGCGTGAGCGATCAAACCGGAGCAGGCATTCCGCAGACAAAGATCCGACTTGTACCGTCTCCGGAGAACCCACCCCCCAACGCTCGAAACCGACGATCGCGGCCAGCTCTCGATCAAGCTGAAAGCCGGCGGATATGCCCTATTCGTTTCTGCCCAGGGGTTCAAGAAGGACACTCGGCACATCGACATCAGCATTCCAGAGGACAAGGCAAGCGCCCGTCAAATCGTCCCAGTGGTTCTAGAGGTAGCCCTCGGGGGCGGGGTAACCGTCTATCCCACGGCAGTCGACGGCAGTTTGGTGCTCACTGCCGATCCCTATCATGCTCCAGTGGCGCTCTCGCCCGCGGATTTTCGCGCCTGGCCGCACGTCACCATCAAGGCACGCAACGGTCATACCAACGCGGCCGAAACCTACTCCGGCGTTCTCCTTGCCACCCTGCTCGCGAAGGTCAACGCACCGCTTGGCCAGGAACTTCACGGAGAAGCGATGGCTACCTACGTCACGGCGACCGGTTCAAATGGATACGCCGTCGCCCTTTCCCTTGCCCAAGTCGATCCCAGCTTTCATGAGGGTCATGTGCTGGTCGCCGACGCTCGCGACGGCCAGCCGCTCGGAAAATCCGGCCCATTCCAACTGATCGTTTCGGAGGACAAGCGTCCGGCGCGCTGGGTTGGAACCTGGTATCGATTACCCTGCAGCGCGCTTCGTAAGCGTTTTTCGACGAACAAACGAAGTTGCACACTCTCATTAAAGTTAAATTGGAATCGCGGGTGCGCGAACGCTTCCCCCTTACGGAGGAGTGGGCAGGCAGTCAACCAACAGTTAAGAGCTTTCTAATCTCCGCTGGCATGGTTCTGCGTTGGCACGAGAACCAGCCGGGATCTGGCTTCCACAGGCGCCTGCTGCGACGCGTGGGCGCAGGCTTGCAGGATTCCGATAACAGCGGCGTAAGCCGCGATGACGCCAATTCCAACCGAGGCCACTACCGTTACGCAGAGAATCAGAGGCATGAAGAGCGAAATCAAGATCAACCACCCTGTCTAGATACCCTTATTAATTGCATGATTCAGAATTAATTGCATGATTCGAATGCCGCCGGCTTAGCTTTGGTCGATGCGGCATCTTCAATCTATCCTTCGTTGACGCCTGCCGCTGTTGACGACTAAGATACGGAGTAGAGCTGTGCACCTCTAATGTCGAACAAATCTGTAGACCTGTCGATATTACGGAAGGCCGATCCAGCCCGATTTTCAGACGCAGAACCAAATGGCCATTACCCGGATTTCGGTGCGCGGGGCGCGCCAGCATAACCTCAAAAACATCGATGTGGAGATTCCGCGCAATACCCTCACCGTGGTAACCGGCTTAAGCGGATCCGGCAAGTCTTCCCTTGCTTTTGACACCATTTACGCCGAGGGGCAGCGGCGCTACGTGGAAACACTCTCCACCTACGCGCGTCAGTTCCTGGACCAGATGGAACGCCCCGATGTCGACGCCATCGATGGACTCAGCCCCTCGATCTCCATCGAGCAGAAGACGACCAGCCGCAGCCCGCGTTCCACCGTCGGCACGATTACCGAAATCTACGACTATCTTCGCCTGTTGTTCGCTTCAATCGGTGTCCCGCACTGCCCCAAGTGCGGCCACCCCATCAGTCGTCAGTCGGCCGAGCAGATCGTGCAGCGCGTCATGGCTCTCACTCCCGAAGACCGCGTCATGGTGCTGGCGCCAATCGTGCGTGGGCGCAAGGGCGAGTTCAAGAAAGAGATGGAGACGCTGCTCAAACACGGGTATACTCGCGCGCGCGTCGACGGCGAACTGGTGAACCTGGAGGACGACCTCAATCTCGACAAGCGCAAGAACCACACCATCGAAGTGATGGTCGATCGCCTGCTCGTCAAGCCCGACATCGAGCATCGCCTCGAGATGTCAGTAGGCCTGGCCATGAAACTGGCGGGCGGCCTGGTGCAGATTGCCGTGGTGGGCGGCGATGAGCAACTTTATTCAGAAAAGCTCGCCTGCCCGGATTGCGGCATCAGCGTACCGCAGCTTGAGCCGCGTTCGTTTTCCTTCAACAGCATGTACGGAGCTTGTCCCGAATGCCACGGCCTCGGAAGCCGTTACGATTTCGATCCCGCCAAAGTCATCACCGACTGGTCGAAACCACTGCTCGACGGCGGTCTTGGTCCGGGCTCGGCTTCGCAAGGACTGATTCACAGCTTGCAGGTGACGGCTGCCGCGCATGGAATCGATCTAGCCACGCCGTTTGAAAAGTTCCCCGAGAAGATTCAGGATCTGCTGCTGAATGGCGAGTACGGCCGCGGCAAAACCGGCTTCCGCGGAATCTTCGGTTACCTGAAGCAGAACCTCGAAGAGTCCACCTCCGAAGGCTATCGCGACTGGTTGATGGATCACATGTCGGCAACGGAGTGTCCCGCTTGCCACGGCAAGCGCCTGCGCGCGGAAAGCGTAGCCGTGAAAGTGAATGGCATGTCGATCGCCGACTTTACCGCGCTGCCAATTTCCCGGGCTCTTGAAGTTGCGCGAAGCATTAAGCTTGCGGGCCGCGAAGAAAAGATTGCAGGCCGCGTGATGCATGAAGTGGTCGAGCGTCTGCAATTCCTGAATGCGGTTGGACTGAACTACATTTCGCTCGATCGCTCGGCGGCAACGCTATCGGGCGGGGAAGGCCAGCGCATCCGTCTGGCCACGCAGATCGGCTCCAAGCTGCGCGGAGTACTTTACGTGCTGGACGAGCCTTCCATCGGCCTGCATCACCGGGACAACGGACGGCTGTTGACCGCGCTCGAAAATCTACGCGACTTGGGCAACACGGTGCTTGTGGTCGAGCACGACGAAGAAACCATTCGCCGCGCCGATTATGTTATCGATCTCGGCCCCGGGGCCGGGCGTCACGGCGGCAGCCTGGTAGCCCGCGGCACGCCCGCAGAAATCATGCTCGACCCCAACTCGCTGACCGGCGCTTACATCTCCGGAAAGGCGCAGATCGAGATGCTGGCCGAGCGCCGCCAGGCAAACGGGGTGGCGCTGACGATTCTCGGTGCGAAGGAAAACAATCTCAAGAACCTGGACGTGACTTTCCCGCTCGGCGTGATGACAGTGGTCACCGGCGTTTCAGGTTCAGGCAAGTCCACGCTGGTGAATGACATCTTGTATCGGGCCTTGGCGCGGCAACTTTACCGGTCGCGCGAAAAAGCTGGTGAGTACAAAGCAATTGTGGGCGCGGAGAAAATCGACAAAGTCATTCGCATCGACCAGTCGCCGATCGGCCGCACTCCGCGTTCGAATCCAGCAACCTATACCGGAGTGTTCACGGCGATTCGCGATATCTACGCCATGCTCCCCGAAGCTCGCGAGCGCGGCTACAAGCCGGGCCGCTTTTCCTTCAACGTTTCCGGCGGCCGCTGCGAGGCTTGTCAGGGCGAGGGCCAGCGCCGTATCGAAATGAACTTCCTTCCCGATGTCTACGTGCTCTGCGAAGTCTGCGGAGGACGCCGCTACAATCACGAAACGCTCGCGGTAAAGTATAACGGCAACTCCATCGCCGACTTGCTGGAGATGCCGGTCTCCGATGCGCTTCCGATTCTTGAAAACATCCCTCAGATAAAGCAAAAGCTGCAGACGCTGGTCGACGTCGGCCTGGGATACATTCATCTCGGTCAATCTGCGGTAACGCTCTCCGGCGGCGAAGCCCAGCGCATCAAGCTGGCCCGCGAGTTGAGCAAGCGCCAGACCGGCAAGACTCTTTATCTGCTCGACGAACCCACCACTGGCCTGCACTTCGACGACGTTAGAAAATTGCTCGACGTCCTGCACAGGTTAACCGACCTGGGCAATTCCATCATCATCATCGAACATAATCTGGATGTGATCCGCAACGCCGATTGGATCATCGATCTGGGCCCCGAAGGCGGTGAAGAAGGCGGCCGCATCGTGGCCCAAGGCACGCCGGAGCAGGTCGCGAGAGTGAAGAAGTCATATACCGGTCAGGCGCTGGCGGGATATTTTGCGGGCAAAGGCAAACGGAGCGCGTAAGGCGGGCGGCCTGGGAGTGGCCCAGACTCACGGCCTACGCCCTCCACGGTGCGAACTTTCGAAACGTCCTTTGAGAACCGAGATCTGGAACTGAGAACCCCGCCGCAATGTTAATCTTATGTCTTGCAGTAAAGCGAAGGAAAGCCTTTTCTGTCATCACCCGACAACCCGCAGTTTGATCCGCAGCCGCTGAACGGCGAGCCTCAGTTATCGGCACCGCCGATTACATACTCGTTTCCGCCGCTCGAAGTAGCGTCAAAACCGCGTTCGCCCAAAGCCGATGAGGAGCCCGTCTGGACCGGCTGGGACGTTTTTCTGCTCGCTGCGCTCACCCTCGGCATTCTCTTTGTCGCGCAAGTCGGCATCGTTCTCGCCGCGCGGCACTTCGCCTATCCGCACCAGAGTTGGGTGGACGTGGCGCAGAAGCCGGCGCTAGCCTTGCTCGCCGAGTTGGTGGCATATGCCGCTGTCGGTGTCTATATGATCCTGCTGGTCGAGGGCAAATATCGCGCGCGGTTCTGGCCGGCCATCCGCTGGAACTGGCCAGGCATCGGCGGCCTGAAGGTCATTGGGATCGGGGTCCTCATGCTCGGCTTGGACGCATTGGGCCGATTTCTCCCCATGCCCAAGACCACACCCTTCGATCAATTCTTCGATCGTCCTCTGGACGCTTATCTCACCGTGGCCTTCGCCATCACCCTCGGTCCGCTGATGGAAGAACTTTTCTTTCGCGGGTTTCTGTACCCCGTACTGGCGCGCCGGATGGGAGCGGCTTGGGGAATCTTTCTTACCGCTCTGCCTTTCGGACTGATGCACTACCTTCAATATCGTTCGTGGTCGGCCGTACTGATCATCGTTTTGGTTGGCGTCGTGCTCACCACGGTGCGTGCGGTCACAAAGTCGGTTGCCGCAAGCTTTTTGGCGCACGTAGGCTATAACGGAGCGCTCATGGTCCTGGCCGCATGGGCCACGGATGGCTTCCGCCACATGGAAAAAGCCGGGGTGCTGTTGTTTCGATAACAAATCGTGGTTCGTAGTGTGATTCGTGTGATTGCAGATCTTGCCGGTCAGTCTTTCTTCTGGCATACTCGCTTGGCCATGAAAGGTAACCCTAAAGTCATTGCTGCATTGAATAAAGCGCTCCGGGAAGAGCTGACAGCCATCAACCAGTATTTCCTCCACGCCGAGATGTGCGAGAACTGGGGATATCATCGGCTTTCCGATTTCATCAAGAAACAATCCCTCGGCGAGATGAAGCACGCCGAAGTGCTGATCGAAAGGATCCTTTTTCTCGATGGCAGTCCGTCGATGATGCCCCTTGAGTTAAAGGTCGGCGGGACGGTGAAAGGCATGCTCGAAAGCGATTTGGCCCTCGAGGTTGGGGCGGTCAGGCAGTACAACGAGTCCATTGCCATAGCGACTCGCGAAGGCGATAACGGCTCGCGCGACCTGTTTGTTGTACTGCTCAAGGACGAAGAAGAGCACGTCGATTTCCTCGAGGCGCAGATGCACCAAATTAGGGAACTCGGCTACGAGCGCTATCTTACGCAGCAGATGGGCGAAAACGAGGAGTAGCTCGTGTAGCGCGGGCGCCACGCCCGCGAGACGTTGGCAGTGGACGCAGGGAAAGCTTTTCTCCTTTTTTGCCGCTTGGCTAGGCTTTTGACTCCTTCCCTGCCACACTTTGGCGAAGGAGGATCAGCGTGGAAAGCACTTAGGAACTTAGTTAGCGTGGCCCCGATTAAGACGCTGCTGAAGGAGCAATGAAGGATGGCCCCGACCTTCGCAATCCACAAAATAGGTTTACAGTCTGGTCCGAGGACGGGCCGTTCGGTGGATTCTATTGTGAGGGCCACGCAGACTCCGACTACCTGGTTGCACCAAAAACTGGAGAATGCTGGGTTTTAAAAAATCACAACCGGACAGCGGTCCTCGATGCCCTCGAAAGATCGGCTCATGTTAGGGCGAGAGCCGGAATCTGCGCCAGCCTACTTTACCGTAACGGTCAACAACTGCGCTCCCGAGACCACATAGTCCAGCGGAGCCGTTGCCGTCTCATCCACGTTTGATTCACCGCTGACAATCATCTCCTGATTGCCTCGCATGCCATCCATGACATTCATGATCGAAATCGGCAGCGTTGGCATCACCTTGTCGGCGACCCGCGCTTCCGGGTCGGCCTCAAGCAAGGAGACGTAGACGCGGTTATTTGAGTGCTCTTTGTTAAGGAGTGAAATGGTGGAGGCAAGGTCAAGTTTGCGTCCGAACGCGGCATTCGAGCGCCCCATGTGATCCAGCGTATCGCCGTCGCTCACCAGAATGCGTAAAATCCCCTTACTTGCCGAGGTCGGAATCTTCACGGGAATCTGCTGCACAATGCGCTCGCCGCGGTAGGGCGCCAGCACCGTCTCAAGCATAATTTCTTCGCCCGGTCGAGCTTCTGTCACATCGGTACGAGCGCTCTCCAGCCGCGCCCAGCGCCGCTCGCGGACCAAATCAAAATCCAGCTTAACGCCCGCGACGGCCGCGGCGCTATAGGGATTGTCATAGATACGCTCGAAGCGCTCGCCCAAGGAAATCGCCGCCTGCATGGCTGCCGGCTGTGCATTCTCCGACGGAGCGAACATATTCCGCATCGTCACTTCCGGAAATCCCTTGACCCCGATAGTTCCTGCCAGCCGGTAAGTAATCTCCTCGCCGAACTCGTTGACTCCGTGCAGCGCGTTGAACACCGTGACCATCAGCGCCACCGGTGTCAGCTTGGGATTATTCAGCACTTCGTAATGAAACTGCTTCACGCCGGTATTGCCATGGATGCTCAACGTCACCGGAATCATGTCCGGCTGCCGGTTGAATACGCCCATGATGCCGGTATGGCGATCCTGAACGAATGTTCCGACGGGCTCGGTCGTATTCACGATCTTGAAGGCGTTCAGCGGCGAAGCCAGTGTGGCCAGAACTTCAGCCTTGTTCATAGGCAAATCGACCGAACCAAATTGCAGAAGGGGATGTCCGCAAGCCAAGAGCCTTTGGGGATCGACGTAGGTCACGGTGCAGGTGGCCTCGATGTCCATGTCGCCGCGCACCAGAACGGCGCTGATGGCTGATCCCGCTACGACCGGCTCAGGCTGCTTTTCGTTACTGACCGACCCCGCTCCCATCACCGGCACAATTCCCGCGGATCCAAACTGCCCGGCGAAAAGCTGAATGGCCTGTTGGGAAAATCCGTTAAAAACCAGCGGCGTCTCAATCGGTTGAAGATAGTTCGCGAACCCGTTGCCCGCATCCTGTGCCGAGCCAGGTAACGCTACCATCCCAGGCGTACCGGTCTTTCCGGCAACGGTGTTCACGGCAGGTTTGACCGCTGCAGTCTCTTCTGCAGGCGAATGGTCGAGCGCATTGATCTCCAGCATGTCGGCGATCGGCGTGACTCCCGCAATCGGCTCTTTGGAGAATTCCCCGATGCGAAAAGCCAGGGCGCCGGCCAATTTTCCATCGAAATACACCGGACTGCCACTCATACCCGCCACCACGCCCGTATATTCCACCTTTGGTCCGTGCAGCCGCACCAGGATGACGTCCCCCTTGGGCCCATTGACGTTGTGCAGCACGCCCAGAACTTCCACTTCCATGGCCTCAGGCTTCACGCCTTCAAATACCGTGTAAGCGACACCGTGCATGCCCGCGTGAATCTGGCTGACGGGGATGATGGGCGGATTCTGCGCGGAATCGGACCTCTGCGCGGATACCATCAGAGGAAAAGACAGGCAAGCGGCGAATAATGCGGAAGCAAATTTTTTCATGTACGACGCCCGGCAGGACCGCAGAAGTCCCGCTTACTGAGAGTTAGACTTCGCCAGATTGTAGTCGTTGCCAGCGGAGGAGGAACGGGAGCCGGGCAAAACATCCCAATCGCGAATCCCAAGCGTCTATACTAGCACAGGGAGTTTTCGCTCCCAAATAGTGTATTCCATCTCGCCGGGGTTCCCGATGTTGGCCAATTTTATGAGGAAGAGCCGTCGTTTCAGTTCGCCGCATTTCACGGTCTGGACGCTGGTGATGGCAATCTCCTGGACCACCCTTGTTTTCGCAGGCAAGGCCGCGTCCGCCCAAGATCCATCCCAGTCTCAGACACAGTCTGCGCCGCAGACCGACGACAATGGCAAGCCCAAGCAAGACGCCCCGCCGGAAGCCGGGGGCCCCGGCGGCGACATTGGCCCCTACTCGATCCCCAGGAAAAAGGCCGACGAACCCCCGCCCCCGCCCCCACCCCTCACTCCAAGAAAAGTCGAGGGTATGCCGGATTATTCCATTCGGGTGAACGCGCCCTTGGTGAACGTAGATGTTCTGGTCACCACCAAGAGCGGGCAGTTCGTCCCCAACCTGAAGAAGGACAACTTCCGCCTCTTTGAAGACGGAGCGTCGCAGAGCATCAGCAGCTTCACCCAATCCAAAGCGCCCATCACCGCTGTACTGTTGGTCGAATACGCCTCCACGAACTATGGGTTTATGATCCAGGCGCTGCAGGCTTCCTACGCCTTTGCCAGCACGCTCCAAAAGGACGACTGGATCGCGGTTGCGTACTATGACATGCAGCCGCACATCCTGGTCGATTTCACCCAGGACAAAAAAGCCGTGTACGGGGCGCTCAACCAGTTGCGTATTCCAGGATTCTCCGAGACCAACTTGTTCGATGCTTTATACGACACGCTCGACCGCCTCGACAGAGTGGAAGGCAAGAAGTACATCATTCTCGTGACCACCGGAGTGGATACCTTCAGCAAACTCACGCTCGACAAGATCACAAAGAAGATTAAAGACACAAAAGACGTAACCATTTTTCCGGTCAGCGTGGGATGGATCATCCGTGAGATGTATGAAGCCCGCGGCCGTGCCGCGCCCCATGGCATGGGGATCCCCGTGAGCAACATGGATTACTTGCAGGCCGACAACGAAATGCGCAACTTCGCGGCCATGACGGGAGGCCGCGCGTACTTCCCCCGCTTCGAGGCCGAGATGCCGGAACTGTTCCGCGACATCTCTACTGACATTCGCAATCAATACTCCCTCACCTATCGCCCCACCAACGATAAGCTGGACGGCACTTACCGAAAGCTGAAGGTACAGGTCGTGGCCCCGGACGGCGGGCCTCTCAAGGTCAAAGATCAGAAGGGCAAAGAGCAGAAAATCGAAGTGGTAGCGCGCGATGGGTATACTGCCAAGCATTCGGTGGACTAACAAATCGGAGCGTCTTTCGGTCCTGGTCGTCTTGTTCTGGGAAACCTAGGGTCAAACTCTGCCCGATCACGCCTTTTGTCCTCCCGCTTGGTTTACAATTACCTGTCTCGCGCAATTGTCTTCATTCGTGCAGTCCTGGAGGAATCGATGAAGCTTACCCCTGGAAAACTTGCTGGTCTCAGAAAGGTTTCGAACGATCATGGAGTCATCGCCGCCGCCGCCATGGATCAGCGCGGTTCGCTGCAAAAGTCCTTAGCCAAAGAAAAAGGTGGAGAAGTCAGTGACGCCATGATGGAGGAGTTCAAGATATTAGTCACCGAAGTCTTGACGCCACACGCCAGCGCTATCTTGCTCGATCCTGAGTGGGGACTGCCTGCCTCCAAGCGACGTGCCAGGAACGCCGGCCTCCTGCTGGCCTATGAGAAAACTGGCTACGATAAGACTGGCCCCGGACGATTGGGAGACCTTCTGGATCATTGGTCTGCGCGGCGACTGAAAGAAGCCGGCGCGGACTGCGTAAAAATTCTGCTGTACTATACCCCGTTCGATCACAAGGACGTGAATGACAAAAAGCACGCCTGGGTCGAGCGCATCGGCGACGAGTGCCGCGCCAACGATATTCCGTACTTCCTCGAGTTTGTCGGTTATGACGAAGGCGCCGACGAAAAAGGATTGGACTATGCCAAGAAAAAACCGCACATCGTTACCGAGAGCATGCGCGAGTTCAGCAAAGAGCGATATGGCGTGGATGTCCTGAAGGTCGAAGTTCCCGTGAACATGAAGTTCGTCGAAGGCACCAAGTCGTTCGGGGGACAGAAAGCCTACACCAAGAAGGAAGCCATCGACCTCTTCCACAAAGCCGCGAACGTCGCCACCAAACCCTTCATCTATCTTTCCGCCGGAGTTAGCAATGCCGAATTCAGCGAGACTCTCGAACTCGCCGGGGAATCCGGAGTGAAGTTCAACGGCGTGCTGTGTGGCCGCGCCACCTGGAAGGACGGTATCCCGATCTATGCCAAACAAGGTGCCGCCGCTTTCCGCAAATGGCTGGAGACTGATGGCGTGAAGAACATCAACAACGTCAACGGCAAACTCAAAGCCGCTACTTCATGGCACTCAATTTATGGTGTGGAGCCGGTCATGGCTGGAGCGTAATTCATCGTTTGGGCGCCGGCGAACGCGCGGTCCAGTCAGGGTTGCGCTTCGCCCGCGCTTTTTGCTGCCTGTTCGCCCGCTGATAACAATCCCTCACTGTACGTGAAACAACGCGTCCAGCAACAGAACTATTCCCGCCCCCACGAACACGAGCAAAGCCATTCTCGCTCCGGGTTCCATATTCACTTCGGGAACCAGATCGGAAGCTGCCACATAGATGGTGACGCCGGCCGAGAGCGGCAGTCCAGCCCCGACGTGGTGACGAAATACCGCCATTGTCAGAACACCGGCGAGCGTCGCACCGCC
>JBEKUD010000136.1:0-13679 GCA_049515395.1 Candidatus Sulfotelmatobacter sp.
TAACGTTTATGCACGCCCTGCCCATATCCCGAAATCTTGTCAGCCAGCGAACGCAAATCCTTTTGCCTCTTCCCCTCGGCACGTTTGGCTCGTGCCTCGTCGGTTTCAAAAACCCGCATACCGATTGCCGTGATCCCAACAGCAGAAACGATTAACGCGAACCACGGGATTGACGAACGAATTGCTGGGAGCGAGCGCATAAGCGGGATGACTTTCATTTGAGATCGGGCAATCAATAGGATACCTATCACCGCCGACTGAGCGAAGATTACCGAAGTCGTGCGCGGCTCGTGCTCGGCAGAGCACCTGCATCAAATCCATCTCAATGGAACTACGACAGATTCAGGTGTGGTTCTTTTCGCAATAGCGCGACCGTGAGGCTATCCGATGTTCGTAGCAGGCGTCGATGGATGTCACGCACCCGAAGGGTGGGTTGCCTTCAAGGTTGAACTCCCATCCCTCGCCACTTTGGTCGAGGTGTTCGCTCTGCCATCATGGCTGAGGAACCGCCCCGGTGAACTTACTTACCTTCAGTGCAGGCCAGAGAAAGACGCCAGAACCGGATGCGGAAACATCCTCCCGAACAGTTCCGACGCCCCCCAACCTATCTGAGTATATGCGCGCCATCGGGCGCAAAAGGGGATTAATCAGCGGGGAGCGTAGGCTAAAGACCATGACCAAGGAAGAACGGCATGACGTAGCGGCGAAGGCTGCTAGGGCACGCTGGAAGAAACGCTAGGCGCGCCCCGGAACTGCCTCAGTAGCTGAAGCTGGAATCTCATCATGCGAAATAGACAATTCTTGTAGGGGCATGGCTGAACGGACCGAATTCTCACTGGATCAAGCACACCAAGAGCGCAAGGCCATTGCCATGGCCGGATACGCTCGTTGTAGGGTAGTCTGTCATGATTGTCCTCCGCTCGCTTGTGCGCGGACGAGCGATGCGGGGGCGTCCCCTCGCAGCTTGTCAGCAACTTTGTCAACCGCCAAAGGCTTGCTGCAGTAGTAGCCTTGGATTTCGTCACACTGGTGTGCCCTCAGGAATGACATTTGCGCTTCGTCCTCGACCCCTTCGGCAATCACCCTGAGCCTCAGGCTTTTCGCCATGCTGATGATTGCGGTTGTGATCGCCGCATCATCAGGATTCGCGGCGACATCTCGGATAAACGAGCGGTCGATTTTGAGCCTACTGACCCGATAGCGCTTCAAGTAGCTGAAGCTGGAATAGCCAGTTCCGAAGTCGTCAATGGCCAGCGTCAATCCCATAGCCTTCAATTCCTCAACAACCGATAACATCACGTCTGCATTGGCTAGCAAGAGGCCTTCTGTTAGCTCCAGTTCGAGGTATTGCGGGGCGAGACCAGTTTCATCGAGCGCTCTTCTGACGAGTTTGCAAAAACCCTCTTGGCGAAATTGTACCGCTGATACATTGACTGCTATCGTCACCGCAGGAAGACCTTGATCCTGCCATGTCCGGGCTTGAGAACAGGCTGTCCGGAGAACCCATTCGCCGATTGGCAGGATCAGGCCGCTGTTTTCAGCAATTCGTACGAATTTATCAGGCTGCACAAGCCCCAATTCCGGATGCTGCCAGCGAAGAAGCGCCTCCAACCCTGTGATCTTTCCAGTAGCGATATCCATCTGCGGTTGGTACACGAGAAACAGTTCTTTCTTATCGAGTGCCAGCCGCAAACCGTTCTCCAAGGTCAATCGCTCCGTAGCCGAAGCGTTCATATCCTCGGTAAAGAACCGACAGCCGTTGTGTCCACTCCCCTTGGCGCTATACATAGCAGCATCGGCATCCTTGATAAGGGTTTCGCCGTCTGCCCCGTGTTCAGGAAACATGCTGACGCCGATGCTACAACTAACATTGAGAGAGTGCCCTTGGACGAAGAATCCAGCAGTCATAACACCTATGAGCCGCTTAGCCGCAACCGCCGCGTCCGCCACATCTTTCAAGCCAGTCAGCACGACGAGAAATTCGTCTCCCCCGACCCGAGCCACGGTGTCTTGTTCCCGTGCCCACTTCTTAAGGCGCTCTGCAACTTCTTGCAGGAGAAGGTCGCCGATCGAGTGCCCGAGTGAGTCGTTAATGATTTTGAAGCCGTCGAGGTCGAGGAACAAGAGCGCGACTCTGCCCTTTTGCCGACGAGCACTTGCGAGTGCCTGAGTCAATCTATCCTGAAGAAGCCTGCGATTAGGTAGCCCGGTAAGAGCATCGTAGTAGGCCAAGAATTGAACCTGCTTCTCGGTGGCCTTGCGTTGAGTGATGTCCTGCTTGATGGCGATGAAGTATCTATCAGCCGGATTGCCAACGTCTCGCGTTACAGGCGTGATGGTCATCTCTTCGTTGTAGGTGGTTCCATCTTTCCGCCTGTTAACAATCTCGTCTTTCCAGACCTTGCCCGACGAAATCGTTGACCAGAGATTCGCATAGTAGCTTTCGGTCTGCTCTCCGGATTTCAACAAGCGAGGATTCTTTCCCAAAACCTCTTCCTTGCTGTAGCCCGTCATCGTCGTGAACGCATGATTCACCCACATGATCGTGCCGTGGGAATCGGTAATTACAATAGCATTGGCAGCGGCTTCCAAAGCGGCAGCCTGCAAATCTAGATGCTTAACTGCTTCGCTTAGCTCGCTGGTACGTTGCACCACTCTTTCTTCGAGATCCGCATTGAGCTTACTGACTTCCTTCTGTGCATCAATTCGCGCAGCAATCTCGCGGGCTGTCTCGCGGGTCGTGAATAGCGCAATCGCGAAAGCAACGGTTACCGCCAGCACAATCAGTAAGGAGGCAAGGCGACGGGCCTTAGCGTAGTCAACCTCGGCTTGCTTGGCAGCGATGTTCAGTTGGTTTTTCTGAAAGTCCACGAACTCGTCCCAAGCTGCATGATATTTGAGCAGCGCCGGAAGTGTTTCATCGGCCATGACTGCTGCCGCTGCATCGTGTTCCCGTTCATCGACAAGCAAATGTATAGCTTGCAGGTAGCTATCGACATATGGTTTTCTCGCTCTCACCACCGCGGATAGCCGCTGTTTCTCCTCCTCCGACTCACAGCGGCTGGCGATCTCCGCCATTAATGCCGAAATGCTTTCGGTATTCTCAGCCCTTGTAGCCAACAGCATCCTGGTCTGTGCTTCATCTTGCACGAGAAATATGTCCAGCGTGATACGGCTATTGCGATTGGACAAGGTCAACGCTTCCCGTGCTAGTTGCAGTTTGTCTGATCGCCTGCCCGTGATGTCGGAAAGGCTTTCATCGATCACTTTCATTCGGCGGAGTCCCGACTGCCCGATTCCCACCAACATGGCAATCAACACAGCAAACGCCATGCCTAATCTCAGTCCTATATGTTTGCTTTTCACCGCGAACTCCTAGCTAATGAGTGCTTCCCAGTCTGGGTCAAGGTTGGAAAGGAAACTTATTTCGGTCCCTCAAGGCGTGCCCGAGAAGCGAGCGCGGTGGCTGCGCAACGACGTGTTCGAATCGGAGTGATATCGATTTATATCGATTACATGCCTAGGACAGGAGGAGAGTATTAAGTGCATTATGGGCGCTCATACCACACATTGGTGAGATATAGGTCACGCTCGCGTTACTAACGTAAGGGCGCACTATCTTCAATCCGCACAACATAGCCGTTCCATTACGACATCAGGACGGAAACTGCCGTTGTTGCCTTTCGTAACTTTAACTTTAACGTCATTGTTCTCACACTAACTTCTAGTACTGTCGGCGGTATGGAGTTAGTCTTGAATAACGAACAGCCTGAGCAACGCGGCACGAGGCGGATGCGGCAGGTCGAGGCACGAGAGTGGTGGCTGTGGGGATTTGCCGTTACCGTCACGTTAGTGTTGACCGTGGGAATCGTGTCCCTGACCTTCCCCGGCATTAGCCTCTTGCAGAACTCCGAATGGCTTGATCTCAAGGAATGGGTACGCGGGCTGGCATGCCTAGTCCTTCTGTTCGACATTTACACGATTTACCAACACCTCCAACTCCAGCGAATCCGTAGAGAGCTTACCGAGCGAAACCAGCTCTTTGAAGTCATCACCGAAAATGCTGCTGACATGATCGCGGTCGTCGACAGCGTTGGGAATCGGCTCTACAACAGCCCGGCGTACCAGAAAGTGCTCGGATATTCGTCGGAGGAATTGAATTTAAGTTCTTCGGTGGAGCAAGTCCATCCTGAGGATCGGCAGCGGGTACTGGAAGCAGCCCAGAAAGCGCGACTTACAGGACGCGGAGAGCGGCTTGAATACCGCATGCGCCACAAGGATGGAACATGGCGGATTTTGGAATCGGACGCCTCCGTGATTAAAAATAACGAGGGTCAGACCGACAGACTGGTCATCGTCAATCGTGATATCACGGAACGCAAGCGGGCGGAAGATGCTCTCGCGCACAATGCTTTGCATGACGCTTTGACTAATCTGCCAAATCGCGCCCTGTTTCTGGATCGCGTGCGACATGCGCTTGCCCTATCCCATAGGCACACGAGCTATAAGTTCGCTGTGTTGTTCATCGATCTCGATGACTTCAAGGTGTTTAACGACAGCTTGGGCCACGCGGCAGGAGACTCCCTTCTAATACAGATCGCCCGCCGTTTGACGGCTTCCATTCGGAGTGTCGATACCATTTCACGCCCGGCCTTGGTGCAGGGTACAAACCTTGTTGCCATCGAAGCGAGTTTAGCAAGGCTTGGCGGCGATGAATTCACCGTCCTGTTGGAGGACATCAAAGATTGCGGCGATGCCATTCGAGTGGCCGAGCGCATTCAAGAGCGGCTAAGTAGTCCTTTTGTGGTGGAAGGACAAGAAGTGGTAACGACCGCCAGTATCGGCATCGACTTTTGCTCGGCCTCATACATCAATTCAGAAGAGTTGGTGCGAGATGCCGAGATAGCAATGTACCGAGCCAAGCGGGAAGGAAAAGCACGCTATCAGGTCTTTGACGCCGCGATGCACACCGTTGCGGTCAAGAGATTGCGCGTCGAAACTGACCTGCGCCGCGCACTGGAACTGGGCGAATTCCGAGTTCACTATCAGCCCATCGTTTCATTAGAAAGCGGAAAGATTGCTGGATTCGAGGCACTCAGCAGATGGCAACGGCCGGAAGGCCTCCTCCTGCCCGCCCACTTCATCCAGATCGCTGAAGAGATTGGACTTATCCTGCCCATGAACCGCCAGTTGCTGCGTGAAGCATGCTTGCAGCTTCGTGCATGGCACTCTCAATTTCCTTGCGATCCACCGTTGACGATGAGCGTTAACATCAGCCCAAAGGAGTTTGCCCAGCCAGACTTGGCGGCCCAGATCAAAACTATTTTGCTCGAAGTTGGAATCCAACCAGGCGATATCAACGTGGAGATTACGGAAACCATTGCGATGGCAGACCCACGAAGGTCGAGCCTTGTTCTATCTGAACTCAAGGCTCTGGGAGTTCACATAAGTATTGATGATTTCGGAACTGGGTACTCTTCCCTGAGCCGTTTGCAAGGATTCCCGGTAGACTCCTTGAAGATTGATCGCGCCTTCATTTCTAAAATTGACACCGACAACGAAACAAGTGAGATCGTGCGCATTATCATTATGCTGGCTCACAACCTTGGGCTGAAGGTTGTAGCCGAAGGTGCTGAAACGGCAGAGCAGGTGCACCTGCTCACACAGCTAAAGTGCGAACTCGTGCAAGGCTACTTTTTCGCACGACCCGGAGACCACGCCGCCGCTCAGGCGCTTTTGCTGAACACCTATACATTGGGAGCACGGCCGTCACCTATAGCAGTCATTTAACAGGGCACAGTTCTTCAGCTACTTAGAGAGCGTTTAAGACGCTCCCGATCTGCCATAATCCTTGCCGTGTGCGGACGTTACAGACTCTCGCGGAGAAAACAGCTTGTCGAGGAATATTTCGACTGCGGTTCCGACGAACCGGACTGGAACCCCCGTTACAACATCGCTCCCACCCAGCCAATCCCAGTCATCCGCCAGAATCCCAAGAGCCGATCCGCGACCTTTCGCTGATGCGATGGGGACTGATGCCCTCATGGGCGGAGGACTCGTCGGTCGCTGCCAAGATGATCAACGCGAGATCGGAAACGGCAGCCACGAAACCTGCGTTTCGCGATGCACTGAAGTTTCGCAGGATTCCTGCGGACGGATTTTACGACTGGATGCGAACCGGGAAAGCCAAGCAGCCATTTTGCTTTGAGGTAAATGACGGGCAGTTGTTCGCATTCGCAGGAATCTGGGATCGCTGGAGAGACGCGAGCGGCAAATGGATCAAAACCTGTTCGATTCTGACCACAACGCCAAACGCCGTGACCTCAGCAGTGCACGACCGCATGCCAGTCATTCTTGATCCATACGGCTACGATCTTTGGCTCGATCCGGGAATGCAGAATGTGGTTGAGGTGTCGGAGCTGTTGACGCCTTGCGATGCCCGGACGATGCGGTGCTATCCGATCTGCACGCGGATCAATCACGTGGCTAACGACGACGTGGAACGTTCTCGATCTGTGGAGCTTGCCGAGACTCAGAATCGGCTTTTTTCATAGTTACGAGCGCGGAGCCTCGAACGTTCGATAGAACCTTGGAGCCATTCCGCACGACGGCGAAGGAGACTAGCCTGTGATTGAGCAGTTTTCGGGGGAGGGCTGTTCAACGATAGCGCCGCACCGACTCTATTGAGTCTGAGCTTTCGTTTTTGAGACTGTCACTCTTTTGCCAATCGGGTGTTGTGCGTCTCGGGCATGAAAAAGTAGAGAATAGCGAACGCCGCCGCCGCCACGCCCGCGAGGAATAGGAAGCCAGCGCGAAAGCCCACGTGGTGAACGATACTACCTGCGATTACTTGGCTCAGAGCCGCGCCGATACCGACCGCAGTGGTGATGGCTCCCAGCGTGAGATTGAATCGGCCAGTACCTCGCGTCAGATCGGCGATCACGAGTACGGACACAACGCCGAAGATCCCCGCCCCGACGCCGTCCATAATTTGGATTGCCACAAGCAATCCCGTATTGGACGTGAGGGTGTAGAGAACGCCACGAATCGGAAGTACGCCGAACGCAATCAGCAGAAGTGGCTTTCGACCCCACGTTCCAGCCGTCCGTCCCGACCAAGACGCGATCAGTGTGATGACGAACTGGGTCGTTACCACGCACGCCGACATGAACATCATTGAGCTTCGCCCCTGCCCCTTTGCCAGCATCTCGCCAAGCAGCGGCAGCATCGCGGCGTTCGCAAAATGGAACATCACGGCACATCCGAGGAAGAGGACTAGTGGTCGCTCCCAGAAGAGCACCTCGACGCTTTCCACTTTGCCGCCTTTCTCGCCGTCAGTCGCGCCACGGGCAAGGTCGTAGTCAATCTCGGCGGGTCTGATCAGAAGCAGGGTGAGAATCGTGGGGACAGCGAATACCGCGACGAAAAAGAATATGCTGCGGTTGGAGACGAAGTAGCCGAGCAGTCCCATCGACACGGCGGCAATCACGTTCCCTGCCGAGTTGAACGTCTGATTGCGCCCTTGGCGAGTGTCGAATGCGGCGCGTCCGACGATGCCGAGCGACATCGCACAGATGGCTGGCAGGAAGACGCTGGACGTGCCGCCAATCAAGACCTGAGCGCCCATGACAGGCCAGAACGACGGGAACAGGGCGATTAGCAGTGCTCCCGCAGCCAGCGCGGTCACCGCCGCACCGACCAGCGCTCGCTTTGATCGGAGGAAGTCAACCAGCGCCCCAGCCGGGGTCTGCATGAGAATTCCTGCGATCCCGCCGACCGTAAGCGCAAGCCCTACGCGCTCTTCGTCCCACTTGTAGCCAACGAGGTAAATCGCGAGGAACGGTCCCACCCCCGTCTGCACGTCGGCGAGGAGGAAATTGAGCCAATCGAGTCCAAGCAGCGTTCGCCGGGAGCGGGACACTTTGGGCTCAATGGAGGCGTTCTGTCGCGCCTTCTCCGTCAAACCTTTCCTTTTCGTTCTCAGCGATTCGGTTTTTTGCACCTTGAAGCCAGTGCTGTTAGCTCGTGGGAAGCGTTCAGCAGCGCAGCCCTTGCCGAGGGATCAACGATCTATTTCACCCATTCCAGCCACGCCCATCCCACAATCAACGTCATCACGGTAATTGGCAGCCCAACGCGGAAATATTCCCAGAACCCAATTTTCACCTCCGGCTTGGCGCTCTCGATAACAATGATGTTCGCCACGCTGCCCGTGATCGTCAGGTTCCCCGCCAGCGTTGAAGCCATCGCCAGTACCAGCCACGCCGTATGCGGATTCGCAAAGTTCGGTGCCAGCGACTTCAAGAGCATCACCGCTGGTACATTGCTCACAATATTGCTCAGCAACGACACGGCAACCGTGAAGACCCCCAGATTGTGGAGATTCCAACGCTCTGCGATCCCCAGAAACTTCCCTATGATTCCGGCATTTTGCGCTCCGCCCACAATCAAGAACAGCCCGACAAAGAACACCAGAAGACCCCAGTCCACTTCCTCGTACAGCTTTCGTGGCTCCAGCGTTCGGGTAATCAGCAACACCGCCGCGCCTAAAGCCGCTGCCGTCGCTGGAGGCACACCTACAAAAAACGCGATCACAACTGCGGTTACTACAATCGCGGGTTTCGTCAGCCGCGAAAGATCGAGCGGCGGCAGTGGAATCCCGTCGTTCACCAATCCCGCATGCTTCACCTTCCGCATGTGCATCCAGTGCAGCACCATCCAATCTAGGAACAAACCCACAACAGCCACAGGACCAAGATGTTGGAGGAAGTCACGATAGGCAATGCCGGAGAACGACCCGATCAGCATGTTCTGCGGATTCCCCGTGATAGTCGCCACGCTGCCAATATTCGATGCCGTCGCCACCGCCAACAGATACGGCACTGGTTCCAGCCGTAGCCGGCGCGTGATGCTCAGCACAAACGGTACCATCACGAGGCAAACAATATCGTTCACGAAAAATGCGGAAAGCACTCCCGACGTAAATACCACCGCAGGCAATAGCCGCCACGGCTTCAGCCGCCGCAGCACCATCTCCGCATTCCACTCGAAGAATCCCACCAGATGAAGATTGCCTACAATCAGCATCATCGAGAACAACAGCACCAGCGTGGGAAAATCGATGAACCGCAGGGTGTCAGACGGCGGCACAATCCGGAACGCCACCATGCCCACAGCGCCGATAATCGCCGCGCCCGCACGGTCAATTTTTAGTCCGGGAAATTTCCCCAGCGCAAAGACCAGATAGCTCGTCAGAAAGATGGCGTAAGCGGCCAGAGTTTGAACGTCGAAAACTGTCGTCGGCGAGAGATGAACCATGTTGTTCGCAGCCGCCTTGCGAAGGCGCAACTCATGTTAGCAAAAACGGATCGGGCGACTTCAGGCTGGAGAAGATTCTCCTCGGGGACTCGATTGACGTGGCCTATGTTCTTCTGCGGCTTGCACCAGTTGGACGGCATTGCCAAATGCCGTGACCGCACCAGTCCACGACCGCATGCCAGTCATTCTTGATTCATACGGCTACGATCTATGGCTCGATCCGGGCATGAGGGATGTGGGTGCTGCATGCGATCTGCTGAGACCCTGCGATGCCCGGCTGATGCGGTGCTATCCCGTGAGCACCCGGATCAACCACGTGGCCAACGACGACGAGGAATGCTCTGCACCCGTGCAGCTTGCCCAGATTCAGAATCGGCAAAGGCGGTCTGGGGGGCCGGATGATCACTAAACTTACTGACCCATGGCCGCCTTTGAGGAAGGTACGCAATCCATCCGGTTTTTGTAAAATAACTGGGAACAGCGACCGAAAGAATACCGTGAACCCTGTATTTTTGCCTGTCTGCTGCAAAATTTGGACGATTCCCCAGACTCAATCAAAAGGAAATCCGCGTTTCGATGCAGGAGCATCCAAGACCGGGTGCGTAGAACAATGCGAGGAGGCCTATGTCTCGTTTGCGGATATTACAAATTTGGATAGCAATGGCGGTACTGAGCGCAGGATTGGCTGTCATGCCGAAAGTGGCTGCGGGCAGCAGCACCCAAACCTTTATCGGAAAGGTTAGTGACGCCATGTGCGGAGCTAAACACATGGAGGAAGGGATCGCCCCCGCAGATTGTGTTCGTGCCTGCGTGCAGAAGGGTGCTAAGTACGCTTTGGTCGTGGGGAACAAGGTCTATACCCTCGATGCCTCGGATCAAACCGCATTGGGCAAACTCAACTTGCTGGTTTGGCAAAAAGCCAAAGTTACGGGCACAGCCAACGGAGACACCATCTTGGTGAAGTCGGTGACTGCCGCGCAGTAAGCGCTGAATGTTGCGACGAGTGGATGAACGAAAGCGATTCCGATTTCCGGCGCGGAACTCTAATATGACGGCCCGCTGCCATAATCGACTTGACCCTCTTCTCCTGGAGCGGTGAGAATCACCGCCCGCGCTTGTGGTAGTTGGGCTCCGCGCAATTTGTGAGCGAAGCGTCGAACGCTTTGATAGCCACCCCGGAATCCGTAGTCGGAGACCAGATCCTGCCAGATTGCCATGGCATTGCGATCTCGACTGAGACCCAGTTTGATGATTTCCCGGTAGGGTTCACAGGTGCTCGCCGAACCCACGGCTTTCGAGTTTTCCGACTCCTTGCCGCTCAACCCCACGCCAAAGTCGGTGATCACCGCTATGGCCGGTTTTGAAGTTGCGGTTGCTTTTCCCTTCGTAGAAAGGTTTTCGGGGTTGGGGTTGGGGTTGGATTTGAGGGAACCGGCAAACCCGGGAATGGCCGGTTTTGCTGCATCCGAGCCGGTGATCACCTCGATGGCCGGTTTTGCCTTACCTTCGCGCTTCCATCTTCCCGGCGGCCATATTTCCACACCTGCGCCTCTCAAATAGGCGCTGATGGTCTCTCGACGCACTCGCGTGGCCTCTTGGATCCTTCCCAGAGACCATCCCAGTCGTCCCAAGGCTATGATTTGCTGTTTCTTTTCCTCCTTCAAGACATTCGCCATGTTGCGAGAGGCTACTTGCCCTCACGCTGCTGTCAATGTCCTGGACGTTTCTTCTGAAAGTATGGCCGCTTTTCAGGTGTTCACTGAGGGACTGATTCCCGTCACGGAGAGGGCGCTAACGCCCTCACGGGGGCTCTTGATCAATCTGATCGCGGCAGAATTGGGTCCGAAGCAGTCTGTTGTGAAGCTCAGCGATATGTGGCAGAGCGCAAATTCATCTTCGTAAAGTTTCGAGGCAAGGTCCCGGCTATGGCGTCCTGCGCCAAGTGTCAGCGGAAATTCTTCACTCTTCCCACTTTTTATCGTGACGCTGTAGGGGCTGCGGAGTACCTGCGAGGCAAGTTTGATGCGCACCAGTGTCCCGGCCAGCCAAAGAGGCAAGAGCCGATTCCCACGTGGCTGACGGAACATGATGGTCTAAATAAACGGGAGGCGAGAAAGCCGCCTCCCATTTTCTCTCCTCACTTTTGGTTTCACGCCGCCTTGCCCGGGGCCTTGGCTTCGAGGGTCTTCTCGCTGCCCACATTCACCTTGATCTGCTTGGGCTTGGCTTCCGCCTTTTTGGCGAGTTTGATCTTTAGCACGCCCTTGTCATAGTGGGCTGGCAAATTATGAGTAATCCTTTCTGCTGATTCTTCTGGGAAAGAGCGGTTTCCTTGCATGGGTGCGCTCCCCCTCGTTCGTGAAACTCGCCACTACGCCAAGTCTTGAATCCAAGTCTGGCACGGAGAACGTTGCTTGTCAGATTCGGTTGCCTCTGTATGCAAGGATAAGGATCACGCTCCCCTTCGGTATTTGCCGAACAGAATCTCGGCACATTGAGCGAGGCAGCACGTGCCGAAGACGACGACAAGGAACAATGGTTTTGAGTTCGGCGAACGATGGGCTCTTCCGGCGGTGGCACTCTCGTTTTGGAGCATCGCGTTGTGCCAGAAGTACCCAGAGATCATGACGCTTTATCGATTTTTGCGTCGAGGGCGGTGCAAATCCTAATCAGCGACCACGCGATTCGCAGTGGCGGGCGTCTGCGCGAAGAGCGACGTATTTAAGTTACCGACTCAAGCAGCTAACGCGTATCGGCTGTTGGCATAGGCCAGAAGGGCCCTCATTTCCTCGCTCGAAGAAATGTAGAACTCTGCGATTGATCTGGCACGTTTTAGCTTGTTCTGGACTGATTTGGAGGGATGGAACAGCAGGAACCGGATGTTGTGTTCCCGCGCCCATTGTTGCAGAAACACGAGCATGCCAAGACCGCCGCCTCCGATGGCCCGCACCTCCGAGAGTTCAAGAACAACAATCCGGGCATCTGTTTGCGAAGTCACCGCTTCGCGCAACTTATAAGCGGATTCTCTCTGTACAATTCTGCCCGCGCACCCAACAATGGCTAAGTCACCTATGTTTGCAACGGTCACATTCAGCATGACTTCCTCCCAGCGTTGGTTCGATTAAGCACTGTTCTGTCTATACTAGAGCACGAGCCGTACCATTCCTTTATTTTGTGCAAGATGGGTCTTTGCCCTCTGCTGGAATTACGGAATTCCCAAAGGAAACGAGCAAATTTAGCCACAGCAATGGCAATAATCTCCACTGCAGCACAATCCCGCATTCCAAACCGACTTATCGCCAAGCCACTGTGGCTGCTAACCCCCGCATCGTAACGACCATCCGCTCAACTTAAGCATGGGATTGGCAATCGGGGGCAGATGTCCAATTAAGAAGAAGTAATAACTACGATCCGAGTTCCTGTGTGCAAAAGTGACCATTGTTCCTCTGCGGATTGCCGTATCATCGACAACCGTGAAGTCCAAAAAACCTACTCACAACAGGTACAATCCGTCTGTTGCCCAACTTGTGGCGCGGGGCCGGGCGAGAAGTGCAAACTCAGTCCGGGACAGCCCCGTATAGAACCGCATCGTGACCGACGCTTGATTGCAGCGGATGGCCCCAACGGAACCCAGAAACGTAGGTATCTCGTGGAGGTGCCTACTTAACCGGGTAGAGAGAGATTCTGGGTTGCCATCGACGGAATTCATCACGACTGAGCCGGGTGAGTTTTTCACGAATCGTCTGCGGGCGTCTCCGATGTTGCTGGTAAACGGTAGTCGCTTCTGCGCTGTGCTCTAAATGCTCCCAGTACAAATCATTGTCGCAAAATATCGCTTCATGACCTTGACCGCTTTCACCTTGGCTTGTCCGATCTCTGCGGCTCTGACGAGTTCTCTATAACCGTCTGGGCTAACACTTTGACGGAGGGTAGAAAGGGCATCCTGCTTCCCGAGGCTGTCCCGATGCCAGTCTGTCAGTTCGGCGATGAGGCTAACCTCGGCCGCATCAGCAGTTCCATCAACAGTCCGGTCCTTAGAATCCGATTCTTGTTGGCTCATCGGAACCTCGACTACATACTCTGTGCGCAATTCCTACGAGCGGATAGTTACCAAAGACCTGCAAGTTTTTCACCCTCTTTATGGCTCGTTCCGCTCAGGCAGAAATCAAATGCTCGATATGCAACCAGCTGTCGATTTAGAATCTGCCAAGACCGACGACGATGGCCACGCAGTACACGGTAAGCGTCGGAGCAAGCACAGGGGTGAGGGACAAGGATTCTGCTGATTACTGACGCTGAGCAGCCCAGGCGGTCGGGGTGAGGGCAGGCAGTCGCTGCACGGGTATATCGGCTAAGCCGGG
>JBEKUD010000137.1:0-13454 GCA_049515395.1 Candidatus Sulfotelmatobacter sp.
GAAGGGCTTGCGCTTTGCCATTCGCGAGGGCGGACACACGGTCGGCGCGGGAACCATTTCGGAGATTGTGCAGTAGTGCAGTAGTGAAGGAGTGCGGGGCTTTGCTCCGCACGGACAGCCCAAGGTGGCTGTTCCCACAAAAGTAAAGATTGAAAGTTTGGAAACAGGAAGTGAAACATGCCCCGAGAGATTGTTACGTTACAGTGCGGTGATTGCAAAGAGCGGAATTATTCGACCACCAAGAACCGGAAGACGACGACGGAACGGCTGGAATTTAAGAAGTTCTGCAACCGTTGCCGCAAGCACACGCCGCATAAAGAGGTTAAATAAAGTGGCCGGCGATCGGTGGCCAGAAGGACGGACCACTTACCACTGGCAACTGAGCACTTCTTCAGGGGCGTAAGCTCAACGGTTAAACTGTCGGTCTCCAAAACCGAACTTGGGGGTTCGAATCCCTCCGCCCCTGCCAGAATTTGGAAGGAAGCCGGAAAAGGGCCAGGAGAAGTGGGAGTATGGGAGTGGAGACAAAGAAAATGGCAAACTCGATCGTATCCGCCGGCGGGAGTTTCGGAGACCAGATCAAGTCCTGGCCGGAGCGGGTGAAGACGTTCTACAACGACGTCCGCACCGAGACCCGCAAAGTTACGGCGCCGTCGTGGAAAGAAGTGCAAGCCACAACCGCCGTTGTGGTCATCACGGTATTTATTTTTGGCGTGTACTTTTTCATTATCGATAACGTGATTCAGAAGGGCGTTTCTTTCTTGTATAGCTATTTCGGGCACTGAGTCAAAACGCGCGCAGCGGAGTTTAACTTGATCATGCAGGACGAAGAAAAAAACGAAGCGGCACCAGGTGGAGTGGCGGCCGGTGCGGAACCGGCTCCGAACGCGGATGGCGCTGCCCCAAGCGGCGAGCCGCCTCGCAACCCGAACATGAAGTGGTACATCATCCACTCCTACTCGGGATTTGAGCGCAAGGTGAAAGAATCGCTGGAGTCGCGCGTGGCGGCTTTCGGGCTGCAGGAAAAAATCGGCAAGGTGCTGATCCCAACCGAGTCGGTCACCGAAGTGCGCGGCGGCAAGAAGTACACGTCCGAACGCATGTTCTATCCCGGCTACGTGTTGGTTGAAATGGATATGGACGATCACGTTTGGCACGTGGTGAAATCCACGCCGCGCGTTACCGGATTCGTGGGCACCGGTCAGCAGCCGACGCCGCTGTCTGACGAAGAAGTGCAGCACATCGTCTATAAAGTCGCCGACAGCCGCGAGAAGCCCAAGCTGAAGGTCAAGTTCGAAAAGAACGAAACCGTCCGCATCTCGGAGGGTCCTTTCGCGACGTTCCAGGGCATCGTGGACGAAGTGAACGAGGATCGCGAGACGCTAAAAGTGATGGTAACGATTTTCGGCCGCTCGACGCCGGTGGAGTTGGAATTCAACCAGGTCGAGAAGGTGGCGTGAGGCGTTTTCGATTTCCAAGTGTCGATTTCTTGGAGAACACAATCGGAAGCCGGAAATGAATAATCGGCATAGAGGTCTGAAAAAGGAATCATGGCAAAGAAAGTAACAGGTTTCGTAAAGTTGCAGATCGCGGCGGGCAAGGCGACCCCGGCTCCTCCGGTGGGCCCGGCACTCGGCCAGGCGCAGATCAATATCATGGAGTTCTGCAAGCAGTTCAACGCTCGCACGAACCAGAAGGAGATGGAAGGGCTGATTATTCCGGTCGTCGTTTCCGTTTACAGCGACCGCTCTTTCACCTTCATCACCAAGACGCCGCCGGCCTCGATTTTGTTGAAGCGCGCCGCCGGTATTGCCAAAGGATCCGGGACGCCGAACAAGGACAAAGTCGGCAAAGTAACGCTGAAACAGGTCGAAGATATCGCTAAGCAGAAGATGCCGGATTTGAATGCCGCATCGGTGGAGACTGCGATCAAGAGCGTTCGCGGCACCGCCCGCTCGATGGGTATTGAAGTGGTTGGGTAACGGTTACGTCGAAAACACCACGGATCATCGAAACCACGGGGAACGGTGGAAGACAAGGAAAAGTGAAATGAAAAAAGAAGGAAAGAACATCGCCAAGGCGCATGCTTCAGTCGAGAAGCGCCCCTATACTCTGCAGGATGCCGTTCCGCTTTTGCAGAAAGTAAAGTTCGCAAAATTTGATGAGACCGTCGAAGTCACCTTGCGGCTGGGAGTCGATCCCAAGCACGCCGACCAAATGGTCCGCGGCACAGTCGTGCTTCCACACGGTTTAGGCAAGTCGAAAAAGGTCTTGGTTATCGCCTCAGGCGACAAGATCAGGGAGGCCGAAGCCGCAGGCGCTGACTATGCAGGCGGCGAAGAGATGGTCGAGAAGATCACCAAGGAAAACTGGACCGACTTCGACGCCCTGATTGCCACTCCCGACGTGATGAAATCCGTCGGACGTCTGGGAAAGATTCTCGGACCGAAGGGCCTGATGCCAAATCCAAAGACGGGGACGGTTACGGTTGACGTGGCTAAGGCGGTTCAGGAAGTGAAGGCCGGCAAGGTGGAATTCCGCACCGACAAAACTGCGCTGGTGCATTGTCCGGTGGGGAAAATTTCGTTCACGCCCGACAAGCTGATCGAGAACGCGACGGTGCTGATCACCAGCGTGATCAGGGCCAAGCCGTCGGTCGCCAAGGGCAAGTACATCAAGGGCTGCACGTTGAGTTCGACCATGGGCCCGGGGATTCTGCTGGATACGGCGCCGATCGAAACTGCGGCGAAGGCCTAAGTAAGGAAGCGCGCCGAACGAGCGGTTTTGCATTCTCGCAAAGAACGCGAGAATGTTCGCGCGGGGCGCTCAGACGGCGATGAAGATATGTCGCCTCCGGATGAGAAGAAGTGCCGGACAGCCGAGAACTTGCCCCAAGGGAAGTCGAAGGGGGTTGTCCCCACATTCAACAATAAAATTTCGAGGATTCGATCATGGCGGTTACAAAGGCAAGAAAGAAAGAACAAGTCGAAAAGCTGAGCGCGGAGCTGAAAAATGTTTCGAACGCGGTCGTGGCGACCTATACGAGGATGACCGTCGCCCAGGATTACGAACTGCGCAAAGCTTTGCGGGGCGCCGGCGCGAAGTATCAGGTTGTGAAGAACACGCTGGTGGAGCGCGCCGCCAAGGGCACCAAGGTCGAGGAAGGCCTGAAGAATCTGGCCGGCGTTACCTCGATCGCCTACACCACCGGCGATCCCGTGGCCATGGCGAAGGCGCTGACGAAGTACGCCAAAGAGGTGCCGGAGTTCACCTTCAAGGTGGGCGTGGTCGAGGGTCGTGTGATTACGATCAAAGAGATCGAAGCTCTTTCCAGCATGCCGTCGAAGGACGAGTTGATGTCGAAGCTGCTATTCCTGATCAACGCTCCGGCACAGCGCTTGGTCACTGTCATGAACGCGGTGAGCCGCAATCTTGCCGTAGTGGTAGATCAAGGCGTGAAAGAGAACAAGTTTCAGGAAGCGTAGCCCTCGCCCGCGTGGTGCGGATATGCACCGCCGGATTTGGGTTGTGATTGCGGTGCGAGCGTGGGTGCCGCGTGTATCACTGTCTCGCGGCGTCACGCGAAGGATGGCGCACTTGGAATGGCAACGATGGCAGATGAATTGAGGATCGCGGGCGAGGGCCCGCGCACCACAACTAAGTTTCGGGGCGGCGAGAGTCGTTCGAAGAGATTGAGTGATCCGCAGGTCAGGGGTTGCGCGGTTTTGATCCAGGCGTTGTCTGGCGCATGGAGATGAGCCTGCCGCACTGGAAACCCGGCCCGGGGATGACGAGATCAAAAACTCATAACTCAAAAAACGAAGAGTGGAGAACTTAACATGGCAGACTTGCAGCAGTTGGAAGATTCAATCGTAGGCTTGTCGCTGCTCGATGCGGCACAGCTGGTGAAAAAGCTCGAAGAGCGCCTCGGCGTCTCGGCGGCAGCGGCAGCCCCGGTCATGATGGCGGGCGGCGGCGGTGCTGCGGCAGCGGCTCCAGTCGAGGAGAAGACCGAGTTTACCGTCCTTCTCAAAGAGGTGGGCGCCAACAAGATCAACGTGATTAAGGCCGTCCGGGAAGTCACCAGCCTGGGCCTGAAGGAAGCCAAGGAGCTGGTGGATGGAGCGCCAAAGAACATCAAGGAAGGCGTTTCCAAGGACGAAGCCGAGACCATCAAGAAGAAGTTTACAGATGCCGGCGCTGTCGTAGAAGTGAAGTGACCGCGCTTGGCGGGGGCCCGCTGCGGTCATCCTGAGCGCTTTGTGCGGAGGATCTGGGAGCGCCCGTGCCTTTTTAGGGTGCGATTTCGCCCCAAATCCGGTGCAAGCGCCGGGAAATTTCAGCGATCTAGTTGTGAAGCCGGGGCGGTGGTGTTAGCATCTAAAGTAACACCGCTTCCCCTGGCCTCACTCAAAGGCGAGCGAGACTCGCAGGGAAGCTTGGGCACTGTTCCGTGGGCAGGCGGAACGGAAACGGCCGAAGGAAACTGGCGCGAAAGATTACAAATTTAGATTGGCGAAACGCCTTGCATGGCGTCTGCGGGAACGCTTGTCCCTGCAGGCGCCCCGTCGTGTTTTCCACGGTTCTCAGTAAGCTTACACAGGTTCGAAGCAGTTAAGTCGGCGCGATTCGGCGCCCCACATTCCGCGGGATATCGCAGCGCACGGCTGCGCCTGACATTGGGAGTTCTTGACGATGAAGAATAGTGCCTTCCGTAAACGCTTTGATTTTTCAAAAATACCAGCCACCATTCAGATCCCGAATCTGATCGAGGTGCAGAAGCGCTCCTACGACCGCTTTCTGCAAATGGATAAACTGCCCAGCGAACGCGAAGACGGCGGATTGCAGGCCGTGTTCCAGTCGGTCTTTCCGATCACCGACTTCCGCAACGTATCACAACTTGAGTTTGTGGACTACGCCATTGGTAACTGGGAGTGCAAGTGTGGTCACCTGAAGGGACTCCACCATCTGCGCACCACGTGTAAGAATTGCGGCAACACGGTCATCACCGACCCCTTCCATCCGGGCGACGTGCTCTGCCAGAAGTGCGGCACCTACAATGCCAACACACCAGATTTTTGCAATAAATGCGGCGACCCGGTCGGACTGCAGCTGAAGTATGACGTGGCCGAGTGCGAGGAGCGCGGTATGACTTATTCCGCCCCGCTCAAGGTCACGATGCGCCTTACGATTTTTGACAAGGACGCCGAGACCGGCAACCGTTCCATCCGCGACATTAAAGAGCAGGAAGTGTTCTTCGGCGATGTGCCGCTGATGACGCAGAATGGCACCTTCATCATTAACGGCACCGAGCGCGTAATTGTCAGCCAGCTCCACCGTTCGCCGGGCGTCTTCTTCGAGACGGCCAACAACCGCACTTATTTTCTCGGCAAGATTATTCCTTACCGTGGATCGTGGGTCGAATTTGAGTACGACCAGAAGAACGTGCTCTATGTTCGCATCGACCGCAAGCGCAAGTTCCTGGGAACGATCTTCCTGCGCGCGCTCGGTCTGCGGTCGGGGGAAGATATTCTGCGCTCGTTCTACACCGTCGATCGCATCGCCATCAAGGACAAGAAGCTGTTCTGGACGCTTGATGCGAACAACGAGAAAGCCACGAACCTGCTGGGCATGAAGCTGGCGCACAGCATCAAGAACAAGTCCGGGGATGAGATTGCGCACTCGGGCCGCAAGCTGAATGCGCAGGTTCTGAAAGAAATCCAGAAGGCCAAGATCTCCGAGATTGAGGTTGATATCACGGACCTCGAAGGCGCATGGGCCGCGGCCGACGTGGTGGATACGACCACGGGCGAAGTGCTGCTCGAAGCCAACACGGAGCTCTCTGCCGACAAAGTCTCAAAGATTCTCGACTCTGGGGTGGTTGAGATGGGCCTGTTCTTCCCCGAGCGCGACGACGTGGGCACGGTCATCAGCCAGACCCTGAAGCGCGATTCGGTGAAGACTCCGCAGGAAGCGCTGATTGAAATCTACCGCAAGCTGCGTCCCGGCGATCCGCCGACGCTGGACACCGCTACGGCTCTGTTCCATGGCATGTTCTTCGACCCCCGCAAGTATGATTTTTCGAAGGTCGGCCGGCTGAAATTCAATATCAAGCTCTTCGAGAACCAGGACGCCACTAGTCTCGACAAGCGCACTCTCGATCCCGACGATTTCTACGCGACGATCGGCTACCTGTTGAAGTTGCGGAAGAGTATCGGGTCGGTCGATGACATCGATCATCTTGGCAACCGCCGCGTGCGCGCCGTCGGCGAGCTGATGGAAAATCAGTTCCGCATCGGCCTGGTTCGCATGGAGCGCGCCATCAAGGAAAAGATGAGCGTGTACCAGGAAATGTCGACCGCCATGCCGCACGACCTGGTCAACGCGAAACCGGTGATGGCTGCGATCCGCGAATTCTTCGGATCGTCTCAGCTCTCGCAGTTCATGGATCAGACCAACCCGCTCTCCGAGATTACGCACAAGCGGCGTCTCTCGGCCCTTGGGCCGGGCGGTCTGTCGCGCGAGCGCGCCGGGTTCGAGGTGCGCGACGTTCATCCTACGCACTACGGCCGCATCTGCCCGATTGAAACGCCGGAAGGTCCGAACATTGGCCTGATCTCATCGTTGAGCTGCTACGCCCGCATCAACGACTACGGCTTCATCGAGTCGCCCTATCGCAAGATCAAGGGGGGGCGCGTGATCGATTACGTCACGGTGGTGAACACCGGCGACAGTGACTACAAAGTCGGCGATCACATGGAGAAGCATGAGATCGAGAAGATCAACGCCGAACTAAAAGAAAAGCGCAAGAAGCCGTCGCAGATCGAGCCGTTCTCTTTCTATCTTTCCGCGTGGGAAGAGGACCGGCACACCATTGCGCAGGCCAACGTTGAGCTTGACGACAAAGGCCGCATCGTGGCCGAACTGGTTAACGCCCGCAAGGCCGGCAACTTTGTGCTGGTGAGCCGGGATGAAGTCGATTACGTCGACGTCAGCCCGAAGCAACTGGTTTCCGTCGCCGCATCGCTCGTTCCGTTCCTCGAGCACGACGACGCCAACCGCGCGCTGATGGGCGCGAACATGCAGCGCCAGTCTGTGCCTCTGCTGCGCGCGCAAGCGCCCATCGTCGGCACGGGAATGGAAGGTGTGACCGCACGCGATTCGGGCGCAGTGGTTTTGGCCCGTCGCAACGGCATCGTGGATTCGGTGGACTCCGACCGCATTATCGTGCGCGTCGAGGGCGAACATCATCCCACGCAGCTCTCGCGTGAAGTGGGCAGCGATATTTACCAGCTCACGAAGTTCAAGCGTTCCAACCAGAACACTTGCATCAACCAGAAGCCGGTGGTCAAAAAGGGACAGCGCGTTCTGAAAGGCGAGGTCATCGCCGACGGTCCTTGTACCGATCACGGCGAGCTGGCGCTCGGACGCAACGTGCTGGTGGCCTTCATGCCCTGGCGCGGCTACAACTTTGAGGACGCGATTCTGGTCTCCGAGAAGATGGTGAAGGACGACTACTACACTTCCCTGCATATCGAGGAGTACGAAATCGAGGCGCGCGACACCAAGCTTGGTCCCGAAGAAGTGACGCGCGACATCCCCAACGTCAGCGAGTCGATGCTGCGCAATCTGGACGAGGCGGGCGTGATCCGCATCGGCGCCAGCATCAAGCAGGGCGACATTCTCGTGGGCAAGGTGACCCCGAAGGGGGAAACCCAGCTCACGCCGGAAGAAAAGCTGCTGCGCGCCATCTTCGGCGAAAAAGCTGGCGACGTCCGCGATGCATCGCTCTACTGCCCGCCGGGCATCGAGGGCGTGATCGTCGACGTAAAGATTTTCTCCCGCAAAGGTCAGGAAAAGGACGAGCGGGCGAAGTCGATCGAAGCCGCGCAAATCGGCAAATTGGAGAAAAACCTTTCCGATGAGATCCGGATTCTTACCGACGAGCGCCTCAAGCGTTTGGAGAACATTCTCGGCGGCAAGGAAGTGCAGGCCGACCTGCACGACGAGCGCACCAACAAGCGCTTGTTGACCAAGGGCAACGTGCTGGATCGCGATGCGATCGAGCGCATCTCCACCCGCAACTTGAAGCGCATTAAATATGCCGACAAAGATCCGCGAGTGAATGAGCAGATCGACGAGATCGAGGAAATGACCTCGCGCCAAATCGATGTGCTCAAGAAGATCGTCAACGAGAAGAAAGAAAAACTCACCAAGGGCGACGAACTGCCGCCGGGCGTGATCAAGCTGGTCAAGGTCTACATCGCGATGAAGCGCAAGCTGAGCGTTGGCGACAAGATGGCCGGCCGTCACGGCAACAAGGGCGTCATCGCTCGCATTCTGCCGGAAGAGGATATGCCGTACCTCGAAGACGGAACGCCAGTCGAGATCGTGCTCAATCCCCTCGGCGTACCCAGCCGTATGAATGTGGGCCAGATTCTTGAAACCCACTTGGGATGGGCCGGTTACACCCTGGGCGAGAAGATCACCAACTTGCTCAAGGAAAACACCCGCACGGAAGCGATCCGGCGTGAGTTGAAGGCACTCTTCAGGGACTCCAAACTCGCGGACATCATCGGCGATATGAGCGATGAAGAGCTGGAAGCGGTCGCTCCCACGCTGGCTCGCGGCGTCTACATGGGCTCGCCGGTGTTCGATGGCGCGAAAGAAGGCGAGATCAAAGCGCTGCTGGAGCGTTCCGGCCTGCCGACTTCGGGCAAGACAACTCTGCACGACGGCATGACCGGCGACCAGTTCGAACAGCCGGTAACGGTTGGCTACATCTACATGCTGAAGCTGTCGCACTTGGTGGACGACAAGATTCACGCTCGCTCCATCGGGCCGTACTCGCTGATCACGCAGCAGCCGCTGGGTGGCAAGGCGCAGTTCGGCGGACAGCGTTTCGGAGAAATGGAAGTCTGGGCACTCGAAGCTTACGGCGCAGCGTTCATTCTGCAGGAGCTGCTGACGGCGAAATCCGACGACGTTTACGGCCGCACCAAGATTTACGAGGCCATCGTCAAGGGCGAAGCTGCCATGGAGCCCGGCGTGCCGGAATCGTTTAACGTGCTGATCCGCGAATTGCAGTCGCTCTGCCTGGATGTGGAGTTGATCAAGACCGGGGAGAAGAAGCCCACGGCCAGCGCCGCGGCAGATTGAAAACAGTGGTCCGTGATCCGTGGCCGGTAAGGCACTGATGCTGACTGCGGAAGCCATTAGAAGGTTGTGAAGGAACGTTTCGCGGGGCCAAGGCTCTCAGCTACCGCGAAAGATAAAAGACTGGCAACTGGCCACTGACAACCGGCTGCTGCCTTTGAGAGCAGGAAGCGGAGGAACCCCTTGTTTCGTTCGAGCCCGTTCGAAATGCAAAACACGATCGCCGATTTCGATGCCATCAAGATCAGCCTGGCGTCTCCGGAAAAAATCCGGAGCTGGTCCCATGGCGAAGTCACCAAGCCTGAGACCATCAACTACCGCACCTTCAAGCCGGAGCGCGACGGCTTGTTCTGCGCCCGCATCTTTGGTCCGGTAACCGATTGGGAATGCTTGTGCGGCAAGTACAAGCGCATGAAGCACCGCGGAGTCATCTGCGACAAGTGCGGAGTGGAAGTCACGCTCTCGAAAGTTCGTCGCGAACGTCTGGGCCACATCGAGCTGGCTTCCCCTTGCTCGCATGTGTGGTTCTTCAAGGGCCTGCCCAGCCGCATTGGCCACCTGCTCGACATTTCCCTGCGCGACCTCGAGTCCGTTCTTTACTTCGAGGCCTACGTGGTGGTCGAGCCCGGCGACGCTCCGGTGAAAGAGCGCGAGGTCATCAAGGACGAAGCCAAGTTCCGCGAACTCGACCAGCAATACCGTCCCGCAGGCTTCAAGGCCATGATGGGCGCCGAGGCGATCAAGGAACTTCTCAAGCGCATCGACACCGATGGTCTGGCGGTTGAACTGCGCGAGAAAATGAAGAATGAGAGCTCGCTGCAGAAGCGGCTCAAGTATACGAAGCGCCTGAAAGTAGTCGAAGCCTTCCGCAAGAGCGGCAACAAGCCGAGCTGGATGATCCTGGACGTGATCCCGGTCATTCCTCCGGAGTTGCGTCCGCTGGTTCCACTCGACGGCGGCCGCTTTGCCACCTCCGATTTGAACGATCTTTACCGCCGCGTCATCAACCGCAACAACCGGTTGAAGAAGCTGATGGACCTGCACGCGCCGGAAGTGATCGTGCGCAACGAAAAGCGCATGCTGCAGGAAGCGGTCGACGCGCTGTTCGATAACGGTCGCCGCGGCCGCGTGCTGCGCGGCGCCAACAACCGTCCGCTGAAGTCGCTCTCCGATACGCTGAAGGGCAAGCAGGGACGCTTCCGGCAGAACCTGCTGGGCAAGCGCGTCGATTATTCTGGACGTTCCGTCATCGTGGTCGGTCCCGAACTCAAGTTGCACCAATGCGGACTTCCCAAGAAGATGGCGCTCGAGTTGTTCAAGCCCTTCATCTATCACCGGCTGGAACAGACGGGAAACGTCACCACGATCAAGCAAGCCAAAGAAATGGTGGAGCAGCAGGAGCCCATCGTTTGGGACATCCTCGAAGAAGTCATCAAGGATCATCCTGTGCTTCTAAACCGCGCTCCCACGCTGCATCGTCTGGGCATCCAGGCATTTGAGCCGGTGCTGGTGGAAGGCAAAGCCATTCGAATTCACCCGCTGGTCTGCACTGCGTTCAACGCGGACTTTGACGGCGATCAGATGGCGGTGCACATTCCGCTTTCCCCAGAGGCGCAGGTCGAAGCCAGCGTATTGATGCTGGCGTCGCACAATATTCTTTCGCCCGCATCCGGTCAGCCGATCACCGTGCCTACTCAGGACATGGTTCTCGGACTTTATTACCTGACCAAGGGCAAGCCGGGCGCGAAGGGGGAGGGCCGCGTCTTTGCCAACATCGAAGAAGTTCTGCTGGCGCTCGAAATGGGTGAGGTGGAAACGCTCACGCCCATCCGCCTGCGCTACACCGGCGAACTGATCGACCTGACCACCGCTTACGACGATCAGGACATCATTCACACCGAGCCGGTTCAGGTGGAGCGTACCTTCGTGAACACGACGGTGGGTCGAGCCATTCTGAACGATCACCTTCCCGAAGGCATGCCTTACATCAACGGCTTGCTGAAGAAGAAGGGCATCGGCGCTCTGGTGAACTACGGCTACCTCCGTTTCGGCCTTGAGACCACGGTCAAGATGCTCGACGAAGTGAAGGAGTTCGGCTTCAAGTATGCGACGAAGGCCGGCCTCTCCATCGGCATCGACGACATGGTCATCCCGGACAGCAAGAGGACGCTGGTCAAGGACGCCGAGAAGCAAGTGGTCGCCGTGCAACAGCAATATCTGGACGGCGCCATCACCAACGGCGAACGCTACAACAAGGTCATCGAAATCTGGTCGGCCATTACGGAAAAAGTTGCCGATGAGATGTTCGGGCAGATGCAGCGGGCCGATAAAGAAGGCTTCATCAATCCGATTTACGTCATGGCCGATTCCGGCGCTCGCGGATCGAAACAGCAGATTCGCCAGCTCTCTGGTATGCGCGGATTGATGGCCAAGCCTTCCGGCGAAATTATCGAGTCGCCCATCACGGCGAACTTCCGTGAAGGACTGACGGTGCTCGAATACTTCGTCTCGACGCACGGCGCCCGCAAGGGATTGGCCGACACGGCGCTCAAGACGGCGGATTCCGGCTACCTCACTCGCCGCCTGGTCGACGTGGCGCAGGACGTCATCATCAGCGAATACGATTGCGGCACCGTGGACGGCATCTACGTCCAGGGTATCGTCGAAGCCGGCGAGATTATCGAACCGTTGCGCGACCGCATTGTGGGCCGCGTGTCGCTCGAGAAAATCAAGGACTACGACGGCAACGTGATCGTCGACATCAACAACGAGATCACCGAAGAACTCGCGGTTGCGATTCAAGCCGCGGGAATCGAACGGGTGAAAATCCGTTCGGTGCTCACTTGCGAGTCCAAACGCGGTGTTTGCGTGATGTGCTACGGCCGTAACCTGGCTTCCGGACGCCTGGTTGAACTTGGCGAAGCCACCGGCGTTATCGCCGCTCAGTCGATCGGCGAGCCCGGAACGCAGCTCACCATGCGAACGTTCCACATCGGCGGAACAGCTTCTCGAGTCTCCGAGCAGTCGCGCCTGGATGCCAAGAACAACGGCACTGTGCGCTTCATCGGACTGCAGACCGTGAAGTCCAAGTCCGGAGACTTGGTGGTGATGAACCGCCAGGGTTCCATCGCGGTGGTCGACGAGAAGAATCGCGAGCGCGAGCGCTACTCCGTAATCTACGGAGCGAAGCTCAAAGTCAACGACGGCGATCCGGTGCAGCTCGGAAAGGTGATGGTCGAATGGGATCCTTACACCTTCGCCATCCTTACCGAAATCGGCGGCACGGCGCAGTTCAAGGACTTGCAGGAAGGCGTCACGCTGCACGAAGAAGTGGACGAGGTTACGGGATTGTCGCGGCACGTCGTGGCGGATTCGCCCGACGAGAAGCGGCAGCCCGCGATCGTGGTGAAAGGCAAAGGCAGCAAGCGTTATCTCATGCCTTCCCGCGCTCACCTCATGGTGCAGGATGGCGACACGGTTTTCCCGGGAGACGTGCTGGCGAAGATCCCGCGCGAGACTACCAAGACGAAAGACATCACCGGTGGTCTGCCGCGCGTGGTCGAGTTGTTCGAAGCCCGCAAGCCGCACGAAACCGCGGTCATCAGCGAAATCGACGGCACGGTGAAGTTCGGGGAAGTCTCGAAGGGTCAGCGCAAACTGTATGTGCAGGCCGATAACGGCACGGAAAAAGAATACTCGGTGCCGCGCGGCGTTCACATCAACGTGCAGGAAGGCGAGCGTGTCAAGGCGGGCGAACCGCTGATGGACGGCCCGCTCAACCCGCACGACATCCTGGCTGTGCTCGGCGAAAAGGAACTGCAGTCTTATCTGGTGAACGAAATCCAGGAAGTCTACCGGTTGCAGGGCGTGAACATCAGCGACAAACACATCGAAGTGATTGTCCGCCAGATGATGCGCTGGGTGAAGGTGGAGGACGTGGGCGACACCACGTTCCTGCTGGAGCAGCAACTCGACAAGTTCCGCTTCCGCGAAGAGAACGAGCGCGTGATCAAGGAAGGCGGCAAGCCGGCTACCGGACGTCCATTGCTCCTCGGCATCACGAAGGCTTCGCTCTCGACTGACTCGTTCATCTCGGCGGCGTCCTTCCAGGAGACGACGCGCGTGCTCACCGAAGCTTCCATTCAGGGAGCGGTCGATCACCTGCGCGGACTCAAGGAGAACGTCATCGTCGGCCGCCTCATCCCTGCCGGAACCGGCATGGAGTACTACCGCAACGTGCGCCTCTCGCCAGAGATGGAAGAGGCCGCGGCCAAGGTACAGGCGGAAGTCTCGGCGGC
>JBEKUD010000138.1:0-13426 GCA_049515395.1 Candidatus Sulfotelmatobacter sp.
ATTACATGGATAGTTCCGGTCTCGGTGCTCTAGTTACCTCATCTGAATCATTCTGCACCGCGGTGTGCCTTACGAAGAGCTAGGTCCCTCGGTGAACGCACAGTCAAGACGACGGCGTACTAATTAAGATGGTCCGGGAACTCCGCAAGCTCGGCTACCGAGTCGAACCACCGGCCACTCTAGCGTGAGCGAAGGGGATTTTCGACCCTGCGGGGATGAATTGCGAAAGAGGTTGGAACAGTTAAGCGGACGGAGGCTGCCGCGTGTGCACGAGACTGGGGACGAATAGAGAATCTCCAGCGAAACGGACGGGGACGAGGTAATCGTCCATCTCATAGGGCGAAGCTCAGGCTCGCAACCGCTGGAGCAGTCAGTGGGTTCGGGAACGGGAGCACCGTCTTTCAAAACTGTGCAATCTTGAATAGACAGCGAATAAGTCAGCGTTGTACGTTGACCAAGATAGAAATGGGAAGGAACGGGTCACCTCTCGCTTTATCCGCCTGTTCCTCTTGGTGGCGCGGACACGGGAAGGCTGCGCCACCCCCTAAACGCAGTGGACGCGATGCTCTACTATCCACGATGTGTATCATGAAATACGAAACGTCCGAATCCGAACTGACGCGGCTCCTCAGGGAACAAAGTAAGACGCGAGAGGATGAGGTCTTCCTTGGACGTAATTGTTTAGCGCTTTGAGAGCAAAGCGGATCGCATTCACGAACAGGAATGTGATTTGGTCGAGCCAGTCCACCGGGGCTTACGGAATCTGGCGCTTTCCAGTAAATACCCCGATCGACCGTTCTCTGCCAGACAGGACGGATCGCCTGAAGCAGACTCCATAAAGTGACCTGAACAACCGGGCTGCTCTCCTACGGACATTTCAGTGCGCCGTGAAAGGCTGGTTGTCAGCGCCAGAAACCGCTTCGCTCCGCCCGGCTGGAATTGTGCGGGCGGCAGCACCCAGACCGGTGCGCTATTCTTCGGACTAAACTCCCAAGGCGGACAACGGACGCGAAAGGCTAGGATTTTGATAGTTTGCACGCAGGAGACATCGGCCTATCTCGTCCATATTGCACATCTTGCGGGAAGGGAAAGAGTGGTCGAAAAGTATGTACACAATCAGCAAAGACCCGAATGGTATTTTTCTAGTCTGTCACGACTGCCCCCATGTTGAGCCCATCAATGCGTTCGATAAGAGCCTCAGGAGTCGCCGTACCCAAGCAGCACGAGCAATGCAGATTCACTCACGCGATCAGCACGGCTCAAGATCGGCGCTCAATTCCGTTCCAAGGAACTACGGAGTCATGGAACGGTGGTAAAGCACTGGGGCCGCGAAAACGTAGAATGATCCGGTCAATGATTGAAAACGTACCTTGCGACCGTGATCCGCCCGTCTAGCCCACTCCATGCAGAATCCCGTCAAAGAACGCATCGCCAAGCTGCGGGAAGAAAAAGTTCGAATTCGCGAAGCGAACGGCCGGTATGTGCAGAGCGGCAAAAAGATGCACGGAGCAGCAGGGATCATGAACGCCGACTTCAAAGGTTGCAGGCAATCCTCGATGAATTAGTGGCGCTCACCGACTGGGAAAAACTATGAACCTGCATAGATCGTCAAATATGGCTCGTCGAGGAGACTCATCCCCCTAAATCAGATCGGCTAAAGTGTGCAGTTTTGAACAGACAGTGCTCGAGGCATTCTAGCAAAATGTCAGGTTCTAACCTTTGTTTCACGACGACGCATGACGCTTATAAGCGGCGGGCATGATTGGTCTGCGCTAATCCCTTCCTCCCTGAGCAGACACGCCCTGAGGACTAAAATGAAAACTGTACTCAAGGGTGTGGCCGTGCTCGTGACGTGGCTGGCGTGGAAGCACACGGCTAGCTTGTCGATGTGCTGGTTGTTCTGGCTGACGGTGCTGACCGTGGAGATGAGGATCAGGCAACTCAATTACGGGGTCGTTTTCCTGATAATTGGGACCGCTTCAAATGCATTGGTTACATTGCTGAATGACGGAGTCATGCCAGTCGTTGGGATGCCAGCCACGGTACAGGCGATGTTTCCGATCTGGCATTTGGCGGGTGCGGGAAATCGGATGCTTATCTTGGCAGACCATGCATCCCTTTCGTATTTCAGCGTGGGCGACTTGTGCATCCAGGCTGGAAGCGTGTTTCTCCTGGTAACTTTGTTCAAGTCAGGACTTGGGGGGCGTACTTTACAAGAGAATCCTGCAATAGCTCCAAGATAGGAGCACGAGCCCAATGTGAAAACGAAGAACCCCACATCGGCATTCTCTGGGTCGTCGGTGGCAAGCTGCTCATCGACCGTACACCGCTAGATGAAGCCGAGCCATATGGAGATCACCTAACCCATCCTCGCAGGATCTGGAGGCTTGGACTCTCTTCCTGCAGAACGGCATCGCGCTTCGGTTCAACCTCGACTGTCGAAAGAAAGAGCGATCTTTTCTGCATATCCCTGCATCCAACCCTCTTATTATCTTCTTGGTTGCAGTTACTGGTGTTCCGCTGTAGTCCGATCGTCTTTCGCTATAATCTGAGTAAGGAACTTCTTCTCTTATGCAGTCGATCTCGAAGCGGATCGCATGGCTCTCGCTGCTGCTGACCCTGTGGTCAGCATTCGCGTTTGCGGTGCATCGCCATTCGAGTCAGGATGAGTCCACCACTTGCCAGGTTTGCGTTGCGGCGCACTCGGCCTCGCCCACAAATGTAGCGCCCGCACCGAAACCGGTCTTCCGCACTGTGGTAGCCTTTCGACCGCAGCCAAGTACCGCCAAGCAGCGTCCGGTCGCTTTCGCGCTCTACGTTCGCCCGCCTCCCGCTCTCTAAAGATCAGATTTCAGTCGAGTACAGGCCGGCTCACCTCTCGTGAACCGTAACCTTGATCCATCTTGACGATCTGTTGGACGAGTCTTTATGGAGGTATCATGCTGGCTTTTTATAAGAAGTCGCTTCGCGCGGCTTTGATGTTAGTCTCCTTGTCCCTCGCTCTAAATGTCCACGCGCAGTCAGGCGGCAGCTCCGGATCGATCACCGGTACTGTGCTCGATCCCACCGGCGCGGTGGTACCCAATGCCACCGTTGAAATCAACAACCCAGTGAGCCACTACGACCGGTCAACCAAAACGGACGCATCCGGGAATTTCAGCCTTACGAACATTCCGTTCAATCCCTATCACATGACGGTGAGCGCGGAGGGATTCGCGAAAACCGCGCAGGATGTGGACGTCCGATCCGCGGTCGGGGTCAACCTCAAGGTCAATTTACAAGTCTCGAGCTCCACCACAACAGTGACGGTCACCGACGCTGGAGACCTGGTGGAGAACGATTCAACGTTCCATTCTGACCTCGATAGAAGCGCGTTCGAGAAGATTCCCTTGGAGAGTTCGACATCGTCGCTGAGTTCGGCGGTTACGCTCTCGACGCCGGGAATCTCTGCCGACTCCAACGGGCTCTTTCACCCGCTCGGCGACCATGCGGAGACTTCGTTTTCCGTGGACGGCCAATCGATTACCGACCAGCAGAGCAAGGTATTCTCGAATCAAATTCCCCTCGATTCCGTTCAATCGATGGAAGTCATCGACGGCGCGCCTCCCGCGGAATATGGAGGTAAGACCAGCCTTGTAATCGTCGCGACCACGCGCTCGGGCCAGGGCGTTACGACGCCCAAAGGCAGCGTAACCACTTCCTACGGGTCGTTTGGTACTACAAACTTAGCTGCTGAGGTCGCTTACGGCGGCAAGAACTGGGGAAATTTCATCTCGGCAAACGGTTTGAATACGGGCCGCTTCCTCGATCCACCAGAATCCACCATACTGCACGATAAAGGAAACGAGCAGAACCTGTTCGATCGCGTTGACTATCAACTCTCAACTGCCGATTCCATCCACCTGAATTTCGGTTACAGCCGGAGTTGGTTCCAGACGCCCAACTCGCTCGATGCCGAATACGCAACCCCCTGGAGTGGACTGAACGGGATTGAGCCTCAAATGGCGGTCTTTAGCGGCACGGGACCGATCGGAAACATCGTCGGACCCACGGACCAGCGCTCCAAGATTGGAACCTTCAACATCGCGCCTTCGTGGACGCGGGTGCTCACTAGCAATTCCGTATTCACTTTGGGAGCCTTCGTACGGCGCGATGACTATAACTATTACCCCAGCAGCAATCCTTTCGCGGACCTCGGGCCGCCGAGCCTTCAGAGGCAATCGGTAGGCCAGCACCGCACCCTCACCAACACAGGTCTGCGATCCGATGTCTCCTATGCCAAAGGCGTAAACAACATCAAGGCTGGAGTTACGTACGCACAGACATTTCTGAACGAGAACGACGACCTCGGCATTGTCGATCCGACCTACAACGCCCCCTGCATAACTTCGGTGGCTACGAGTCCGGTGAACCCGTACACCGATGTCGCGGCGCCAGCGCCGGGGGTCACAAGCCCGGCGCAGTGCGGCGGCGCTTACCAGCCGAACACTGCTCTCAACGCGAATGCGCCGGGAACTTCTCTTTATCCTTATTTCAATCCGATCCTGGTTCCTTACGACTTGACTCGCGGCGGAAGTTATTACGCGTTCAACGGCCACACCGACGTTAAAGAACTGGCTCTCTATGTTCAAGACGTCGTCACAAAAGGAAACTGGTCATGGAACATTGGCCTGCGTGGGGATGTGTATAACGGCCTGACTGACGCAAGCCAAGCGGAGCCTCGCGTAGGGGCCGCGTACAACATCAGGAGGACCACCACCATCATTCGCGCCTCTTACGCACGAACGTTGGAATCTCCGTTCAACGAAAACCTGATCCTTTCCAGTATCGGATGCAGCAATGCTGTCTTGAATCCGCTGCTTCTCTGCTCCTCGAGCGCAGCCAATCCGTTAAGTCCCGGTTTTCGCAATGAGTTCCACGCCGGTCTGGAGCAGGCCTTCGGCAAATATGTCGTGTTTTCTGGCGAGTGGATCTCCAAGTACACACATAATGGCTATGACTTCAGCGTGCTCGGCAACACGCCAATCACCTTCCCCATCGAGTGGCACAACTCCAAAATTCCCGGTTACGCGGGACGGCTCAGCGTGCCTGAAGTTCATGGATTTTCGGCGCTTATGGTTTTCTCCAGCGTGGCGGCGCGATTTTTTCAGCCGCAGATTGGAGGCGCTGGCGCGACCCCAGCAACCGCAGCCGGACTTCCATTTCGCATCGATCACGATGAAAAATTCAACCAGACGACGCATTTGCAATATCAGCCCTGGAAGCGCGGCCCGTGGCTTGGCTTCAACTGGCGCTACGACAGTGGATTGGTTGCAGGAGCAACACCGTGTTTTGGGCTGAATGTCCCGTACAACGATTGCCCAGGATCGGTCGCAATCGGCGGAGTGCCAAACGTGAGCATGATTGCGTCCAATGTGGGAGGAGCCCCTCTTTCCGCTGACCAGGAGTTCGAGGCGGGGTTCCGTTGCAATGGCGTCCGCGCAACCCCAACAACTCCACTCCCTTACAATTGTTCTGCTTCGCAGTTTGGTTCAGCGCTCATAAAAGTGCCAGCGCCGAACACCGAGAACGATGATCACAATCCACCACGAATAGCGTCGCGGACCCTCTTCGATCTCTCCTTGGGCCATGACAATCTGTTCCACGGCGACAAGTACAAATGGAGCGCGCAAGTGACCGTGATTAATTTGGCAAATAACTACGCGCTCTACAATTTTCTTTCAACCTTCAGCGGAACGCACTATGTCACTCCCCGCACGGTTACGGCGGAGCTGGGTTTCCACTTCTAGATGAGTGCGGGGAGAAAGCACTCTGCTCGGGAAGCCACTGATCGGCGAACGCCGCCTAGAGTTGCTACTCTCATTTGCCGGTCGTCATGTCGGCCGGGGGGGAACTTGCCCGGTCGGGCGTTGCCTCCTGTATTCGCTGGATGAACGACAGCAGATTCTGCTCGAGAATGTTTTTATCCGCATCGCGCAGGTCGATAAAACGAAAAGGTTGCAACCATCCCTGTGTGGCCCAAATGGGAAACATCATCTCAGCCCTTTGGCGGATCGTAGTTTCGCCGAGCTGAAACATCAACTCGACCTGCACCTTTTCGTCGAGCGGCGCTTCAACGTTCAGGAGTCCGCCGGTAGTCGAAATCTGATGTAATTTCCCTCGCACTTCGCGCCGGTTCGGCAGACGTATCAACGCTAATATCGAGCCACGAAGCTTTACTCGAAACGGGCGTGCGATAATTGCGCGCGCGCTAGGCTGCGAAACGACGAGTACTTCTGGATTCGGCTTTGGCGGCATCGTTCCCTGGATTATGGCAGCTCGTTCGACACGTCACGACGTTACGAAAGAAAGTGTCAATACGTAATCGGAAATGCCCTCAAAGCTTGGAATTTCTTGCACATGCGTTCTAACTGTTGATTTCATTGGATAGCACGCCTTCATGCCAAAATTGGCAGTCCGATCGGAAATTCCGCTAGCACCAATACGGGTCTCCTGTCTGCGTCGATGGGAGTGATTTCAAGAGAGACGGAGTAACATCTTGCTGTCCATACGTGCCAAAGCAAAAGGCGTAAGCAATGAAATCCCGGGCGAAGAGTTTTATCCAAAAGCGAGAATAGCCGTATGTATCGTATTGTCCTTTTTTCGGGGCTAAAAAGAGTACGATCCATTACGGATGTATGTGCGGCACCGTACAGTATGCGCGGTATTCCATACGCGCAACGCACGGGGTAAAGTCGAAGTAGCCCCTTCCTCGAGGAATGTGTGCTATCCATGACGAGCGATGAAACACCACAATCCGAATTAATACGACTTCGAAGGGAGCAAAGTAAGACGCGAGAGGATGAGGTCTTCCTCGGATCGTCGGCAGCAGAACGGGCTGCATACGAGAAGAAAGAAGACCGCATTAACGAACTGGAGCGCGATTTGCTGGAAGAAGTTCGTCTCAGCTTACTGAACGCCGCCTGATAGGAAGCCAACTCCGTTGCTGAGGGCAGAGTTCCCTAGACGGTGACCGCCAGGTTGTTCCTCTGCTCCAATCTATCTCAGGCCTATGGTCGGGCTATTTGCTCCATCGGACTAAATCATTTCGTAAGCCGATCCCACGAGGGCCGAGCTTGACGAATTTCGCTAGAAGAACCAAACAACCAGCCTGCATGCACAAGTCGCCGACGCTGAAATACCAGAGGGATGCGTGGTCTGCCAAGATAAGCATCCGATTGCCCGCACCTGCCGTATGCCAGATCGGAAACATCGCCTGTACCGAGGCTGGCATCCCGACGACTGGCATGACTCCGTTATTCAGCAGCGTAACCAATGCATTTGAAGCGGTCCCAATTATCAGGAAAACGATCCCGTAATTGAGTTGCCTGATCCTCATCTCCACGGTCAGCACCGTCAGCCAAAACAACCAGCACATCGACAAGCTAGCCGTGTGCTTCCACGCCAGCCACGTCACGAGCACGGCCACACCTTTAAGTACAGTTTTCATTTAGTCCTCAGGGTGTGTCTGATCAGGAAGGAACAGATTCGAGCAGACAAACGTGAGAGCCGCCAGCAGTTCCAAACTAAACTACGAGCCCAGCGCCGAAAATGGCACGAAGGTGGAAGTCGCTAAATAATCAATCACCCGCTGGGGCGATTTCCTTGGGTTGAGGTTGTCGCGGTGCCAGCACTAGTTTCAGAATCCCGCTTCAGCCGTTGCAAATCTGTTCGCATCTCGGAAGCGTGCTGACAGCGCAAATCGTGGTTTTTCTCAAGAGCCTTGAGGACGATCACTTCCCAGGCCGCCACCGACCCTCTCCACGATGCGATAGTGCAAGATGGTCTGGCCGATCATGAGGGATAGCGGTAATCTTACGGTGCAATGTTAGTTTCGTGGGCACCGAACTCCTAATCAGGAGCGTGGCTAGGAACTCGTCTGACACCCAAACACCGAATCCAATTTTGTTAGGCGGAACAGCTCCCGCAAGCGTTGGTTCACATTCACAAGCTTCAGCCCGCAATGCTGGTTCTTAGCCGACACGTACAGGCCAACGAGCGCACCCAGTCCAGAGCTGTCCAGGTAGCTCACATTGGTCAGGTCCAGCACGACACATTTGGCGCTTGGGATGAGACTCCGGACGGCCGTCTGCAGTTGTTCGGATGTGCTGGATGTAATCCTGCCGGAGCAGTGAACGATCGTTTCGTCGGGAGTCTTAACCGTGTCCAGATTTAATTGTGAGGGCGGGATCGGATTCGCGGCCATGGGGACTCCTTAAAGCTAGGCCCAGAATTACGGCCCACCGGCTGCGCTGTTCGAGATCGGAACGACCCACCGTTCCATCGCGCCTCAATCAGCCGTGCAAGCCGTGAACTGAACGCCCTTACGATACTCCGGGCGACAGCAAAGTCAAGTGAGACTTGAAGGCTGCTGAAGGCTGCAAGCTCTTGCGATCTCGGCAGGTCGTAAGGATGAAACGTGCTCAAAGCAGGACTTGCAACCGGAACAGAGCACGGGCGCCACTGCAATTTCACCTAGTCTTCCGTGGCTTGCTTTAAGGATGGGGAAGTCGGGGTCGACATCCTCCCCCGGCGAGGTTGAATCCGCGGCAAAGTGGGCATCAGAAATGTTTCCGTTACGGTAATGTTCAGAGCTACAATGTGACCAAGGGGATGGGACAGCAATTTTTTCGGATTTCGTAAACTTCCCCTCCAACATGTGCGGGTTCTCCTTCTCCGTGCAAAGGTAGTCGGAGATGAACGACCGTTGGGCCATCATCGGAATCTTCGTTCTCGGCGCTGCCTTGGGAGCATTGGTGACTTGGATCGCTTTCGCGTCGCGAATCCGCGAAATCAAGCACGTCGTCCATCTCATTGAGGAACAATCGAAGGAGGCTGCAAACCCTTCAGATGGACACGATAATCGGCAGGATGGGCAAGATCACCGAAAGCGCAAATCCGCCTGAACCACAGAATCCAACCTCAATACGCCATCATGAAGGAAAGGATGGAGGGATGAGATCACGGCGAATTTGTGCTTGCTTGATGTTCGGCTCAAACAGTAAATACTGGATGAACATCCTCCCGATGCTTGGTATCAAATAATTCCGCACACCCGGCAGGCGCATTAAACCTCTCAGAGGAGGCCGCTGATACGGATGGGAAGGCGCAGCCAACCCCGGAAGACAGCCGAAGTTCAAACACGAATCTTCGGAACTGATCGCGACGGCAAAATCTTCTCCGCGAACGTCTTCACCGCTAACATCAGCCGTAAAGGAGCAAAGTTGCATGGTGTGCACCCCACACTCGGACTCGCCGACACGATTGGACTGACCTACGGCAACAATCGAGGACACTTCCGGGTGAAGTGGATTGGTGAAAGCGCCAGGTCGAGCGCTGGATGCGTAGGTTTAGTGAACATCGCTCCGGAAAAACCTTTGTGGGACTTTCCGCTTCCCGCTGATGCTATCGATGACTATGAACCAATGATCGCGGATGGGCGCAGAAATCCTCGGTACCGTTGCCAAAACTCGATCGAGGTTCATCTTCAAGGGGGAGCTTCTTTTTGGGGGACAGTGGCCGACCTCAGCCTCGGCGGATGCTATGTGGAGATACCGATCCCCTTGGAGCTCGGGAACAGATTAAGAGTTGGAATCTGGCTCGGACAAACGAAAGTATGGGCGGAAGCGCAAGTGACTCACAGCACGCCGGGCCTCGGAATCGGCATGAAATTCACCGAGATTTCTGAACTACACCTCGATCAGATCAGGCAGTTTCTTCAGAGTCTAACGCCTCTTGCAAAGAAGCCTGTCAGGTCGGTCTAGCCGCTATCGAACAAGGACCTGAGGCAGACTCATGTTCCGAAGCTAGCGGTAATCCAACGGAAAATGGTCCGACGCAAGGATCGCGCTGGAATGAGAGCGAGAAGGGCCCCGTAGCCAGCAGGCCAGCAGGTGCACGTGGAAAATCTCAGCCAGAACTACGCAGACCGCGACGACAGGTCGAACTCGGGACTTGCGTAAAAAGTCGCGAAGTTTTCCAAGCCTCACGGCGGGACTTGAGCGGGGAAGACTGTCAGCTCGATTCGCCATCCCACTTCGAGGACTGTTTAACTAAAGTTCCGTAGCACTCGCAGGCAGCCTCTTCCAAAGCTTGCCGATCCACGATATTCACGCTGCCGCGACTATATTTAATCAGCCCAGCCTTTTGTAATAAGGTAGCCGCAACGGTAACGCTGGATCGGCGCGTTCCCAGCATGTGTGCGAGAAACTCCTGTGTCAGCGGCACCACGTCCGTGCCAATCCTGTCTTGGCTCATCAGCAACCATCGCGCCAGCCTTTCATCGACTTCATGCAGTCTGTTGCAAGCAGCCACTTGCGACGCTTGCATAGCTAAAACCTGCGCATAGCGGTGCATTCGCTTTTCCAACACGGGACACACTCGCAGCAACGCCACCAGGGTAGCTGCTCTCACCCTGAACGCGGTGCCTTCAATCTGAACAATTACGCGGCTGTGGCTGGATTGGAAGCCCACCAGCAAGGGTAGGCCAACAAAACCTTCCTTGCCCGTTAACCCCACTTCAACGCTTTTTCCCTCTTGCGTCACGTTCAGAACAGAAGCCAAGCCGCTGTTCACGAAATAAGCGTATTTGATTGGTTCTCCCGCCTCGTTTAGGACATCATGAGTTCGCACGGGCAAGAACACTAGTTCGGGGTAAACAGATGCTCTTTCTTTGGCTGGAAGGTTCAGCAAGAGCTTATTGTGAAGTGCGTTTCCATCAATCCCATTGTGCTGAGAGTTTGAAATGTCAGGAGATTTCGCCATATTCGACTCCTTGAGAATGCAGCGTTGCCTGATTCGCAAGGACCCGTCACTCTGCGGAGCGCGGCGGAAGGATGCGCGAGACCTACATCAATAGTACTCTTCTATGTCATCTGCCGCACATCAAACCGTGCGATGGGTGCGATGGTGTGACGATTTCGGCTCCCAAGTGGCTGGGGTGGAGAAACGTCCGCAGATTGAATTGCATGACCAACGACCGGAGCAATCGGCGGCCTCGCAAGGCAGGAAAAGAGCGCAGCGCCCAAGGCCGCTTCAGGCGGCCAAAGCAGCCGCGCTGCGTATCTTCTTCTGCCCGATTCCTAGTTCTTGGCACGCGCCATGCCATTTAATTCGGAACGTGGCTTTTGTGGAGGATACATGCACAGTGAGTCGTAGCATCGAGCGTTTTGCGGGTAGGAGGGAGAAAATCTGCACACTATCGTGATCGTCACGCTGTGGGCCTTTCGCCGAGAGGCACTGTTATCCAGTGACCCCTGTATGGAATCCCCCCTTTTTAAGGGAACTTTGATTGCGTCGTCTGGGAACGGCCAACTCGCTCACGCGAAGGGATCGACAAGCAACGACGTTGGGAAAGCCCAGCCAGTCGAAAGCTCCGTCTTTTTCATCCGACCACTTAGGCCGTCTGATGCGAGCAGAGCGATTGTGCCTGGAAACGTGCGGCCGATTGCCGATCCGATTTTGGGATAAGGTAAAAAGCCCCTCAGGAAAACGTGTTGTGATGAAAATCCCCACAGAGCCGATTGGGAGCATCCCCCGACCAGTGGAGTTGATGGAAGCGATTAATGAAGCCGGAGATTACGCCGATCCGAAGCTGGACCCACTTTATGAAGATGCGATCCGGGACACGATCAAGATGTTTGAGGCCACGGGCTCCCCGGTCATTACGGATGGCGAGCAGGGAAAATATCACAACTTCTGGACGTACTCCGTGCATGGATTACTCAATACAGCACCGGACGGTTTCAAGATTCCCTTCTCGGCTGGCCACGTGCGGCGGATGCCGCGGCTGACGGCGGGGCCGTTTCGTTACAAAGTTTATGCTGATCGCTATCTCGATATCGCTAACAGATACGCGCACGTGCCGCTGAAGCAGGCAGTCATCTCACCCTCTTACTCAGCCTGATGTATCCGGCAGATGACATTCCCTGTTACTCACGTCAGGAATTCATTGACGATCTCTTGCGGGAGCACGAAACGGAGATTCGCCGCTGTTTTGAGAAAGGCGCTCATAAAGTCCAAATCGATTTCACGGAAGGACGATTAGCAGTCAAATTAGATGATTCCGGTGATCTCCTGAACAGCTTCATTGGCCGGAACAACCTGGCGCTGTCACGGTTCTCGGTGGAAGAACGGCAACGCATCGTTGTCCACACGTGCCCCGGAGGCGACTTCGATTCGACCCACAGCGCCGATGTCGATTACGCAGACTTAATGCCTGGCTTGTTCGAACTGCGGGTCGGGAACTTCTACATTGCGCTTGCCGGAGAGAAGGATCGCAAGCGTGTGTTGAAGATTATTCGGCAATATCTCAAGGCGGACCAGCGTGCCTTTGTGGGGGTCGCCGATCGATCCTCACATAGATACGCCGGAGGAAGCTCGAGAGCGAGTGCTCGAAGCTGCTGAAAACATTCTGCTCGGACAACTTGGCACTACCGACGACTGCGGCTTTTGCCCCTTTAGTGATGACACTTCGACAACACGCCAAACGGCTTTTGCAAAGATCTGCGCCCGCGTCGAGGGCACTCACTTAGCCGAAGAAATCCTTGGGAGCCTCTGATGAAACCCGACGACAACGAAGCGAAACCGCTGCGGTCTGTTGCGCTGCAAAATGCCCAAGCCGTTCTTCTCGCCAGAGAGAGAGCAGAGCGCGAACTTCGCGATTCAAATGAACGCATTACCAATATCCTCGAAAGCATCACCGATGCATTCGTTGGACTGGACCATGAGTGGCGCTTCACTTACGTCAATCCACAAGCGGAAGACATTTTGCGTCCGCTGAATAAGTCGCGGTCTACGATTCTTGGCAACAACTACGGGCAAGAGTTTCCAGATCTGGTCGGCAGCCTTGTGGAGGCAGGTTTTCGACGGGCTGTGGCCGAAAAGGTGAAGATCAAGTTGGAGTTATTTTGCGCTCCGCTACATGCATGGTTTCAAATCCGCGCCTGTCCGGCGAAAGATGGGCTTTCCGTTTATTTTCTCGATATCACTGAGCAGAGACAGGCAAGCGACGAGCAACGGAGATTGCTGCGATCCCTTAGCGAGGCACGAGACCATCTGGAAAAACCGGTTCAGGAACGAACTGCCGAGCTAGCGATTGCCAACGAGAACTTGCGTGACCTTTCAGTCCGACTCATGAAAGTGCAGGATGAAGAACGCAGGCGATTAGCTCGCGATCTGCACGATGGCGTGGGTCAAATACCAGCAGCCATCAGCATGAATTTAGGGGTAGTTCAGGCTCAATCCGAAAATCTCGACGCTCGGGGGGCGAGAGCCGTTTCGGAGAATGTCCACCTTGTGGAACGGGTTTCTACTGAGATTCGCACCATCTCGCATCTTCTTCATCCCCCGCTTCTGGAGATCGCCGGGCTAGCCTCCGCACTTCGCT
>JBEKUD010000139.1:0-14940 GCA_049515395.1 Candidatus Sulfotelmatobacter sp.
CCTTGTGCGATGGGCTTTCTATGAACGCTCTGGATTTCGGTGCTCACCATTCCGGTGACGCGCAACCACCAGATCCGGCGCGTGCGGACTGCGTATCCGGAGAAGCCGTGCATAAGTTGGGTTACACGCTTGTCCACAGCCGCGGAGTCGTTGCCGAGGAACTGGCCGGAGGCCTGGACGCTGGTCATCAGCAGCGAGCAACCGAGAACGCTACAGCAGAAAAAAGAGAGAACGTTGATCCGCATCGTGAGTCCCTGACAGGGATAATACGACAAAAGACTGGACATAAGCCGAATGCCATGCGCTCAACAAATCGATAGCGCTTTGACTGGACATTACGGTCGAAGTCGGATGATGAGCTCACTGCGGCGAAAACTTACCCTGAGCAAGTTCCACTCGAACCGTCGGTGAGACAATCGCTATGCACTTCGGGCGGGGACACCTGAAAGCCCTGTCGTCGAGCATTGTTGCAGTGGGTGGCATGATTCGCGGCAACTAATTCGCGCAAATTGATCTTGCTACCGCCGCGTTTCCTGCGGACCCTTTCCTTGCCGCTCACCAATCCGTCACTAGGAGCCGTTCCGGGCTTGTTTTCGTCATGTGAGCAGCATTGAAAGAACTTGGTTGAGCGCGAATGCATGACGTTCGCCATAACAGTCAGGTGGACGACACTGAAGAGTTGCCGTCTCGATTGCTCGGGACGATTCTGCCGGCGGTAATTGTTGTTTCGTTCAGATTTTTCAAGCTTACGACGGCCTCGCAGTGCAAGAATCGAATACCGCTTTAAGCATCCGAAAATCCGAAACATGCTTGGATGCATCCCAATTGATATACATTCCCGTTTAGTCGTGGCTCGCTTACTTCTGAATCAGCCCAAAGATTTGCAATTGCTTATTGCTAGCCACAAATACCTGGCCGTTCGCCACCACTGGAACCAGGTTCGCATTGCCAGTCAGGTTCGGCCAGGCGCCAGCGGTTGCCTTAAACAACTGTTTGATGGCCGGTTTTTTCTTGCTTCCCGCGTCTGGATTAAGTGCAAACAGAGTCATCGGCGCCGCCTGGCTGTTCGGCGGACGCGACAAGGCCCAAATAATTGGATTGGCGGTGCCGTCCGATGAAATCGTGGTAAAGAATCCCGGATCCTGCGCACCAGCGCCCAAGGTCGCTGACGTTAGAACCTTTGTTAAAGCTACTGGGGAGGTTTGCACTTTCCAGATTTCCACGGAGTTGCCGCCGCTGCTCACTACCCGTCCCACTTTGTCCGTCGGATCCACATAGTACGACTGGCCGCACCAGCAACCGCCCACAGCGTAGACGCCCAGCACATTATTCTGGTTTGGCGAGTAACCACCCAGGTTGTCTTCGTTCATGAAATACATGTTTCCGTCCTTGCCCGCCGCGACCGCCAGGTGAGGCGTCGATCCCGGTTGATCGGGCAGCACCAGCACTCCGCCCGAGCCGAAATCGGTATCCCCCTGGTCCAAGCTCGCCTCATCATCCGGAGTGAACAGGTCAAGCACTGTCGTTAGCGTATTCGACATCTTGACCACGCTCTCCTGAATGTTGGTTACTCCATCGTAGGTAGTGCCCGAAGGATCCGAATTGCCGGTGACGAACAGGATGTTACCGGCATCATCGGTTGCTGGTCCGTAGCCCGACATCCAGATCGATGACAGAAAGAAGCTATTGGGCGAGGTTGCCTGCTGGTCATTCAGCTGGTTCGACGGAAATGGTGCCAACGATCCCGCAGTCCACCCCAGCAACCAGCCGCGGGAGAGATTCGGCGAGTAATCGCAGAAGCTGCCAAATCCGGCGTAAATGCTGCCGTTTGCCAATAATAGCGCTGGACGCTGCCGCTGGTACTTCGCGTTGAAGTTGAATGTCGTTCCATCATTGAGTGAGTGCGAAGCGGTCACCAACTGCGGTGTCACCTTGTCCGTCAAGCTTCCCAAGCTGAGTGCATGAAGACGGTACGCCGGTCCGGTTGGGCCCTGGGTATAAATCATCACGTACAACGTGTTGCTGCTTGGATCGATCACCGGCGTTGAGTTGATGCCAACATTCGGCCCATTGTTGTTGCATCCCAGCGGGGATGACACTGGCGTTCCAAAATTCGGACTCAGCAGCACAATCCCGCTGTGCACGTCGATGGCATATATCGAATTATTTTCCGTTGCCACATACACTACGTCGTGCGTGCCCTGATCATTGCCAGCTGTGATCAGCACGCCTGGCACTACCAGAGGCTGCGCATCCACCTGATCATCGAGCGTCACTTTGTGAAGCGGGCCGAATTTCGTTTTCCCTACATTGGCAGGGGTCAGCACCGTTTCGCTCTGGTTCCAGCCGGTGCGGTTGTTATTGTAGTGATAGGTCGTGATCGATGTCTGGCCGCTTGCCAGGCCAGGGCTCGCCCCAAGGGAAACGACAACGCCAAGCACGGCCGCAGCATAGTAGTTAGGCTTGCGATTTGTTCGCATGTTCTGATCCTCAACTGGAATTTCCCTTTTGCTTCAAAAACGGCTGCCATTGTCCGCGCAATCGGTACTCGCGTCAATATGAAAAAACATTGGTGTCAACCGACATTAGAAATGTCCCCATCCTTACGACGCTAGAAGTGTCCCTTTTCGTAGCAAATGAAGTGTCCGGTTTTAGTGAATCTCCCGCAGTCGCCGAGGCTGTGGGAAAGTCCTATTGAAAGGGGATGTCAAGTGAAAAACACTTCTCCCCGCCGGAACGCCGCCGCTTGCCACCACGTAATCTTTTTCGCCATGGCTCGCAAAATGACTTCCTGTACTTTCATCGCCCGCTCCACTGCCGCCTTCGGGTAACAGAACATACTTCGCATGTTCTCCTACCCTCACCGCCCGAAAAGCGGACAAATCACGTGCTATCTCAACCGGACATATCATGTAACGGCAATTGACACTAATCCGCAGGGAGATCCCCCGGCTCTGCCGGGGAGGCAGCAGAAAAGTTTGACAAATCCGGGAGTGGGCTTCGTTCAGGAGCGAGACGACCAGTGAGGGATCTCCCGTGCCGAGACAGCCGGAACAGGCTTCCGTTCGCCTCTGCTCCGTTTGTGAGCTTGGGATTTTGACTTTAACCGATTGCGATCAGGCCCCTTTGAGCGGCCCGCAATCGTAATACCTCCGGCTCTGCCGGAGGATACTTATGTAGGAACCGGCGTAGGTTGCTGGCATCCCAACAATAGCGGTTCGCCGCGCAGGCTGCGCGACGTTCTTTTCACCCTTCTCCCCAAACGAAAGGAGCGCATCCCAATGTCGAAACAACCGGATAATGCTCTGAAGGCGCAGCCCGAATTTGGCTCCAAGAAGATGCTGGAGAAATTGGAGTCGCTCGGCGATGCACTGATCGAGTCTCTTACCAACAACCGGTCCAAGAAAGGGAATCTCGAGATCGGTACCCAGAATTTTGTGCGGAACTACGCACGATTTTGGATACCGACGACGAGAAGATCAAGGCTCTCATGAGCCAATTTGGAGCAAGGAGTGAACGTTCACGTAGTCAACCCTCCTCCCGACAAAAACAACTCGAAGACTGCGAAATTCGAAACGATCGGACGCAGCCAAGAAAGCATCAATCGTGCGAGCAAATTTCTGTGTTGCGTATCTGTTCTCCAGGGGTCATCAGTGCAAGAGCGTCGAGTGGGCTGGCCGTAGCGCTGAGATGTCGGTGCGATAGATGCAGGTAGATCGTGGTTTCTTCGAGGTCGCGGTGTCCCAGCAGCATCTGGATCGTGCGCAGATCGGCACCGGCGTCAAGCAGATGCGCTGCGAAGCAATGGCAGCGTATGCGGATGGATGTGTTTGTGCTCCAGGCCAGCAGGTTCTGCGGCCCGCTGACAGCCCGTCCAGAGCACCTTGGTGGTTGCAGGATGACTCGCTGTGTGCCATCTGTTGCCGGGAAAAAGCCAGTCGGTAGGCTTGCGCCTCAGCCCTCGCGAGTAGACCCGTAAAGCATCCAGCAGAGCCGGGCTCAACATGACAGTCGCGGTCCTTGTGTCCCTTGCCACCTTGAATATGGAGGACCATCCGCTCGCTGTCGCTGATCTTTAAACGAGCCCTTCTGCGCAACGGGCGCCGGTGGCATACAGCGTTATCAGCAGGATGCGGTGAAAAGGCATCTCTGCCGCATCGATCAGACGTGCCCTTTGCGGTGTCGCCGACAGTCTTTTCTGCAGACCCCACTGAAACAGGCTTCCGTCCGCCCATCCAGAAGGCTGTGGACCTCAATTGAATCACGAATCACTACATCATCAGCTTCCTACGTGCGCGTCGAACACGCCAGTCTCGACTTGGCCGTGCCGCTTCACTTGTATGAACAAACGATAGTTGCCGGGTTGGGGGAAGCCATAGGGAAATGAAATTTTATCAGTGAGCGCGTGCATCGAGCTGTGGCCCATGGGCAATCCGAAATCGTTCTGCGCAACCATGAGCGACGCCATCGGCACCGAACCGGCGGGATGGATGTGTGCGAATACCGAAAAATCCGATCTCACGAATTCCGCATGACCCGCCATGCCCATGTAGGGCTCCAGATCGTTAGCGGGTTTGTGCTGGGCGTCTTCAATGCGGAAGCGTAACCAGGCCATCTGACCGGCTTTCAAAGCCGCTCCATCCCGTTCCCAAATCATGCGACCGCCCTCGGCCAGCGGCGAGACATTCGTCATTCTGCTAGAGGCTTCGAGGACTGAGGCATCCACACCCGAATCGTCGCCGGAGAACGGTGGTCCGGTCACATTTGGCAAGTCGATTTCGCTGACCATGGTTTCCGGGAATCCCGTGCCGCGAACAATGTCGGCAAAGATCTTGTATTTCCCCGCCGGAATTGCAGGCAGCTTCAAAGTGAACGATCCGTCGCTGGCTGGCTCCGGATGTAAATGATAGAAGCGGTCCATGGCCGGAACTCGCATGAGGAATGCGTGCATCAGGTGCCCGTGATCTGGGATCAAGGTCATCGACCATTGATCCTTACGACTCTTGTGCCAGAAGTCTTCCTCCATCCGCAGAGTGAGTTGATCTATTCCGTCGAAAGAAATTCTGAGCGGCGGAGCGCAGTAGAGCGTGTTTTGCTTCAGACCGGCGGCCAGGGCGTTCCACCACCAATTCCCCAACGCCAGCATCGATACGACCAGCGCAGCGGAAACAGCCATTGCGATTCGCCCAAGACGCCTGTTGCGTGGTGGAGGAATGGCCGCGGCCTGGAGCCCACCTTCGCGTGCCGCGGCCCCGGCGATTGAAACAATTCCGACGGAGAGAAGCAGCATGAGTGCGAATAGCAAAGCGCCAAGCGCCTTTTGCATGGGCAAGGTTCGTCGCGCAAAAGCAGGCACTGGAACCGCCAGCTTGCCGATTCCCTGCGGCCCGGAAAGTTCGATGCGAACCTCCCACGAGCCCGACTCCATCAGCCAAACCTTGCCGGTGAACCATTGCTGAGCGGTGGCGGGTTGCATCAAGTCGGGAGTCGGGGGCAAGCCTTGGTCTTTGCCGTTTACATAAACTGGCGTAATGCTGATGGTGTTCACTCCGCCGGATGTAACGCGGACCTGCACCTGGGCGACTCCGGGAACCATGGCCGGCGGATTCACAGCAACTAACACGTGATAGGGGCCGGCGTCGCCCTCGAAATACACATCTGGGCTTCCGACGTGTGCAAAGGCCGAAGAGCACAACGCTAAGGTCAGAACAGCCAGTCCGCAGGCTCGCATACAGTCCTCCTCAAAACGCGAACGCCGGAGCAGGGCTCCTGGATGCGATCGCTAACGTTGAATACGACGCATCCAATCGCCCCACAACATGCCGATGCGCGCCGAAAGAACGGTTGCCGCCAGCGCGATGAGCAACCCCACCCAGAATTCAACTCGCGTCTTTTCGTACGACTGGAACTCCCACGCCAGGTGATATTGAGAGGGTGGAAAGTTGTAACCGAATTCGTTCATGGTGAAAACCCAGTTGCGCGCGGGGGGAGACATCATAAAGTACGCAAATGGCCAGTTCACCACCAAACTCGCGACCATGAAGCCGATGCCACCGATCACCGCCTTCCATGTGTCACCTCGACCGGAGAATCGGTTGAGAACCAGATCCAGTGCGATGGCACCGGGAAGCAGCAGTACGGGAAACCCGAGCGGCACCATGTGCGTGATCGGTGTAAACACCGGCCCTAGCTTCGCCTGTGCAGGAAACAAGGGGAAGATCCAATTGCCGGCGAGCCACCAGGCGGTGTAGATCGAGGCCACGGTGGTGGCAGCCCAACGGCGTCCTGAACTGCGAGCAATTCCGACCAGCACGACCGGCGCAATCATGCCGAGCACACGATAGTAAATCGCGCTGTGCATCAGAGTTTGGTCGCCGATGTATTCATAGCCCAGCATCAGCAGCAGACACAAAAGCAGCGATCCGTTGTACAACAGAAGTCGATTAAACTTACCTCGGTTTTTCTCTGACGACAGATTCATCTGGCCCGTGGTCAGGATCAGTCCGCCGACGCCCAAGACGAAAATTCCTATCAACAGCACCACGTGGGGTGGGCTCAAGATCGTTACGTCCAAGCCATAGGAGTCGTGCCACCAGTTGTCGAAGGGAGCGGACGTGAGCATGCAAAACCCACCCCATGCGGCAATGAACGCGCCCATTGGGCCGCGCAGGTGCCAAATCTTCACCGATTTCTCTTTGCTTGCGCGATCGCCCGCGAAAGTCGTGTGCAGAATTAGATAGGCGCAGGAAAGCCCGGTTAGCATCGCTCCAAACTGAATTGACAAGTGGGCGGGTGTCCAAAATGTGTCCCGCCCAATTCCGATGTGCCAGGAAATATCCCAGTAAAGGCCCACGGTGGTAGACGTCACGGCGAGAGCGGCCGACCACACATACCAGGGCACAGCACTCACTCGAACTGCACGCGATTCTCTGACCGCTGCAGAAGTGGGGAATGCCATTCTTACGCTGTCTGCCATTCGTCACCTCTGAAAAACTAGAAATCGCGCTCCGCTCAATGCGACACAAGCAAGAGCGCCCCTGCGGAAGCGGAAAATACCGAGTAATCCAACGGAGACTTGATTCCGAAGGAAACGGCCATAGCTGTACCGAACAGGAAAAGCAGTGTTGCCGCACCGAGGGCCACCCAGCGCGGCCAGATGCCGATAATCAGTGCAATGCCGAGCGACAGTTCGGCGGCAGTAGCCGCCCAGGCAAGGACTGGAATGATGAACGCCGGCATGAAGGAATTAACTTGCGCAGTGTACTGCGTAAAGTTGGCGAAGTTTCCCCAACCACTATATTTGCCCCAGAGCCCGAAGCGGTCGGCAACGGCGGAGAAGGCGCCAGCAAGCGCAAACCGAGCGTAAACCATTGCGGCTCGTTCCAGAGTCACGGTGTGCGCACCTCTTGCGGCTGCGGGAGGAACGTTATTTGCTGCCAACGGAGCATTCCCCATATCCATGATCACTGCCTCCAGTGCCTGTGGTTCCCGGCGGCGCAACGCTAAGCGGCGTGTCGTGGTCGCATACGAAATATGCCAGGAACTTCACCCGTGCCTTGGCGCTCGCGTTGGTAGCGGTCAGGTGAACGCCGTTGGGGGCCTCGTAGAAACTCTCGCCGGCTTTAAAGATGGCTTCTGCTTCTCCCTTTACCCGCGTCCGCAGCGCCCCTTCAAGAACGTACCCCACGACCGCGCAACGGTGACTGTGCGGCGGAGAAGATTCGCCAGGTCCGTAGGTGACCTCAACCACCGTTACGTTCAAGTGGCCACCATCCCATTGCGGCAAAGCGTGGGAAAAGACGATACGAGCTTGTTCGACGGCCTCGTCTGGAGGGGCATCGCTCGGGACCTGCGCGGTGACCGTGTGGCACATCGAAATGGCTACGTACAAAATTGCGCCGGCAAAGCTGGCACTTCTAAGAGACGTCATGGCTACAGTCCTTCGTTGCTTGCAAGTCAAACCTCGTCGAGAGCCACTTCTTGAGATAATCCGGACGAAGCCGGCCGCCTACAATCAGTCCACGGGCTGCTTGAGGAGTGAGGTGAACCGAGCATCCACTGCGACCAACCAAGGCGCGATGCCTGCCGTCGTGAGTCTTCACCGGATCACCGCCGGGCTTCGGCGGAGCGGTTCCCACTGCAGGTAGGTCAGGCATCGCCACAACCATTCCAGCGGACCAAACAGGAAATGCTTCAGCCATATCGGTGAGACAAGGACCTGCAACACCCATATTGCCAATACGATGGCGAATTGCCACACCCGCTCGACTTTTCCAAAGAGCCCAAAGCCATGGCCGTAGAAGATCGTGGTGCAGATTAGCGTATGCATGATGTAATTCGTGAAGGCCATGCGGCCCACCGCCGCCAGCCGCTGCCTGAATGGAAGCAGCGCTGCAGCCCTGGAGGCAAGCATCATCGCGCCAACCCAACCGAGACTTACCAGGAGACTTGCCCAATAGTTGAATTGGGAGCCATAGAAGAAGGAATAACGGAAATCCCAGCCGGCCGAGAAATCACGATGCGTGCCATAAAGCGTGACTGGAATGCCAATACACACTGCAACGGCAATCATCATCCCATACAGTGATGCTGGTCGTTTGGCGCCGAAAATACCTAGCTTGAAAAGCGCCATGCCAGCCAGCATCAGTCCCGTCACCCTCCAGAACGTGAACGCCACGAAGAAGATTGTTTCCATCTGCACTGAATCCGGCGCGCGAAACTTCATCTGCACCGTCCAGTCGCCCCGGTAGGCTGCGATCTCCTTGGCCACCTGCGAGGTCGTCGGCATCCACAACTGCTCGCGCGCGACTTCCACCTGCGCCGGTGACCAATGTTGCGACCATGCGCCATACGAAGTTAAAGAGGCGGAAGCGACTGCGATGGTCAGCAACCCCAGTACCAGAAGTGTGCGTGGTCGGAGCCTGCGGCAAAGGTAAACCAACAACCCGCACATGCCGTAGGCGACCAGAATATCCCCGCTCCACAGCAGGTACGCATGTGCCAGACCAAACAGAATCAGCCATCCCATTCGCCGGTAATGTAGAAGTGCCGAGGGTTTGCCGACGGCTTCGATTCGGCTGGTCATCAAGAGAATACCGGCGCCGAACAGCATGGAGAAGATCGTCATGAACTTCTCATCCGCTAAGACATGACAGAGCAACCACACCCAGTAGTTAGCTCCCGTGAGATTTCCATAGGCCGTCGGGTTCTGATAGGCAGCGCTGATCATCGAAAAATACTGAATGTTCATGGGCAAAATACCCAGCAGCGCGAACCCACGCAGCACATCGATGCTAACGATGCGTTGCTCCTCGCTCACGGGCTGCGGAACCGTCGCAATCTGCGGCACGCTAGTTCCATCCGACCGAGGTTTTGTCAAAACCATACTCGCCATAGTTTTCCACCTACTATTGGACCCTAGCGCTGTCGCCTGCATTCGGGAAACGGACCTGCTGGAAGACAGCCTGAGAACTGAGCAAAAACTAATATATCTTTACGCATTAGCGCGATCGTTCTTGCCACAAGCTTTGCATCCGACTCCGAACCCTTTAAAAGGAACCTAACCCAGATCGGATCCGCCAGTTTGGCGTAATCCGCCAGACGCATGAGCCATGCGGCGAGCCGCGGGTTTGGCGCGACGGACCGAGGCTAGGCAGTAGCGCTCTTGCGCTAGAATGCTGTTCATGGCAAGTGACCACCCACTGCGGTTCCCTTCGTTCTGGCGGCTCCAGGCGATGGGATGGGCCTGCCTTTATGTGCTGGTGCTGGTCGCATGCATCCCTGACATAACACGCCCCGGGACGCTACGCGACGAAACCGTCGCTGTGGCTTTCATGTTCCTTGGCAGTTGCATTCTCCATCCCATTTCTCGATCACTACTGCGGCGTTCGCTTCCCTGGCTTTCGTTAGAGCTGAAGGCGTCGGTGTGGTCCCTGGGCGTGGGTACCGTCGGAGCGTTCGCGGCCGAACTCGCGTTGTTAGGTTTCCGAAAAATAGATTGGAAGGACTTGGCGGGGAACTCCGTGCAGTTTTCGGTCGTGCTTTTCCTCTGGTGCAGTCTGTACTTCAGTATTAAGCAATGGCAGCAATCGACCCAGGAAAGAGAACGCCTGCTGCGTGCCGAAACCGAGGCTCGCGAAGCGCGGCTCAGCGCCTTGCGCTATCAGTTGAATCCGCACTTTCTGTTTAATTCGCTGAATGCAGTTTCCACGCTCGTTCTCGATGGGAACGCTCCCGCCGCCACCGCCATGCTGGCGCAGATCGGAGACCTTTTGCGCACAAGCCTGGACAACGAAGTGATGCCGGAGGTAACGCTTTCTCAGGAGATGGTGTTCACGCAACGGTATCTCGCCATTGAGCAGACCCGACTGGGAGAGCGGTTGCAGGTCGATTTGGCGATTCCTTCCGAAACTCTGGATGCATTGCTACCAAGCATGTTGCTCCAGCCGCTGGTGGAGAATGCTGTCCGCCATGGCGTAGTGCCACTGGTTAAAGGGGGAAGAATTGCGATCGCGAGTACGCTTCGCGTTGACCGTTTGCAGATTGTCATCGGGAATTCCGGGATGCGAGGTGGTAAAAAACAAAACGAAAATGGGAATGGCATTGGCCTGAAAAATACGGCGGAACGACTGCAGACGCTGTACGGCGACGACCATCGCTTCACCTTGCACTGGCCGGAAGCGGGTGGTTGTCAGGTAATCATCGAGTTGCCGTTCCGAAGAATTGCCCAAAACCTAGAGGAAGCAACGTGCGCGCCGTAATTGTCGATGATGAGCCTCTGGCACGACGCGGAGTCAGGCTCCGGCTTCAAAAATTCAAAGATGTCGAAATCGTTGGCGAGTGCGGAGACGGCGCATCGGCGGTCGGGAAGATTCTTGAGCTCTCTCCGGACGTAGTCTTTCTGGATGTGCAAATGCCTGGCATGGACGGGTTTGAGGTTCTCAGGGCTTTGCCTCGGGAGAATCTACCCACCGTCATCTTTCTCACCGCTTACGAGCAGCATGCTTTGCGAGCGTTCGAGGTCCACGCATTGGACTACCTTCTTAAACCCGTCGACGACGAACGTTTTGACGCCGCTGTACAAAGAGCCAGGCAGGTGGGAGAAGCTGGTTCCAAGATGCTGATGGCCGAACGAATCCTGCAGATGCTCCAGCGCGATTCCGTGAGGTACCCATCGCGTTTCCCCGTGCGAATGGGTTCCCGGATTCAGGTTGTGCTTACCGAGGACATCGAATGGATCGCGGCAGCGGGAGATTACGCGGAATTACATGTTGGCGGGCGGTGTCATTTGTTGCGCGAGACCATGAATTCCCTGGAAGAGAAACTTGATCCTGCGCAGTTCCTTCGCATTCATCGCTCGCGGATACTGCGCCTCAAGTGCATCCGGGAACTTCGCGGCATCGACAATCGGGAGTATCTTGTGAAGCTGTCTGATGGCTCGGACCACCGCTCCAGCCGAAGGTATGCAGACCGTCTGGAAAATTGGCTATCCTCCAGAACAAATGGCTAGTCGGTGGCTTGCGGTATCGGAGAAGCTGGGTGTTTTTCTCGATCCCGAGCCGCAGCCGATCTCTTGCGGCAACATCTCCCATGGAATCCCGCTGCGCAGGACAAACAGAATACCGGTGAGACACGCACGATGCGGCAACCGTGGTCTTCCGCCCCTCGGTCTGGGTGGCGGACACGGTAGCAGCGGTTGAATCAGATTCCACAAATCACCGGGAAGCAAAGGAGTGCGCATGGATTGAGCATCCTAGCACTGGCGAGAACAGGGTTCCGAGCGTTGCGACGGTTCAGCAGGAGGTTTTGTTAGGCATAAGACGGAGAACTGGCAGCAGGGCCTAGCCATTAGGCGGAGTGCAACCCAGCGGAGTGCAACCCAAAAGAGCAAAGACCACCTGCAAGATTCGGGTTGTGTTTTTGCATTCAGCCATTTTTCTGATCCCCGCCGTGACCAGCCTACTTCCAGAGTTTTAGGCAGTACGCTTCATCTGGCGAGGGAGGCCATCGGGAATTTCGTCCGGGCCGTATTGAGAAGCAGTCACATTGCTGCGGCGTTCGCTGGGTTGCTTGCTCAACCCATGGTCACGCTCACCGATCAAAGAGCTTAAAGCACGCAAGTATACGCAAGCTGCTCTGACGGTTCTGGTGTCAACCAACTCGCCGTTGTAGTACTTCTGAAGCTGGGCTGCCGCGTAGGCCACACGAGGTAGTTCCGCCCGTAGCTCGTCCTTTAAATCCTGGCCATCGGAAGTGGCTTGCCGCCGCTCGTAGAGTTCGTAAGCGCGGCACTTGATCTCATCATGGATCGAAATATCATTGATGTCATCTGGATAGACTGACGACTGTGCGGCACTCTGTGGCCTGGACTCAGGCCACAATTCTCCTGCGGCTTGGTGGATTCGCCGCTCACAGGTGGCCCACTCTTCTTTGGTACACTGCTCCCGACGGCAATCATACGCGCACAAAGCGTCTGCTTCCGGTACGTCTTGCGCGATCTGATCCTTCAACCACTTCCTGAACTTTCTTTGCAGTGTCCGGAGCGTTAAGAAGTACATCAACAATTTCCTCCCTGTCCTCATTTAAGCCAGGGTCCCCAGGAGGCGAATTATGTGCTCGTTCAATTTGGAAAGCAAGCCGTTTCCCCCTATTCCAAAAAATGTGAAGCCCCGCATCACCTATTCCTCCACAGTTCCTGCGACTAATGAGACCACCAAGAAAACCGATCGCTCGCGTGTGGTGCGCGGAAGAAGCAGGGCGACAACTTCATCCGGCGATTGCAGCCACTCATTCGGGAAATGGAATGGCAATATTTTGTATGGGTCACGCCGGTCGAGAGAAGGGTTGTGCCCTGCTGGTACCGTTGCAAACTGGTTTGACGCGCTCCCCGAGTGAAAGTCATTTCACACGGTCTACCGGGCAGAATAGGAACAGCCAGTTGTGCAAGAAATTCCCGTCCGCGACGATCAGGCGTACAGTGCAAGTCTTTGCACACAGAACCTACGTCTGAGTTAATGAGCAGCGTACGGGAGCTGCGGCCGCCGGTCACTGCAACCACTACTGTGGTTTCGGTGTTGCGGCCGCAGAAGCCTGCGCCGGTTGGTCTGAGGTTGTTTTGGATGAGACACCCGGCGCTTGCTTGTTAGGCGGAATTTCGGTCCCGGTTGAGTAAATGTAAATCTGCACCGTACCCCAGCCTGTATCCGAATTCGCATCGGCCTGCTTGCCCAGTCCCAGAGTTTTAAGCTGACTATCGTCGAATCCGAAGCTTTCCACCAAGTACTCGCGTATGACCATCGCCCGTGCCTCGGTCAGTACCAGATCCTTCTGGGTATCACCCTCCATTCCGGTAGACGCCACGACCACTGCAAATCCGAACTGGCTACTGGCCCTGCTTCGCCGAGTACGTAAACTTCTTCGTCGGTTCGCTTTGCGGCAGCCGCTCGATCTCGTTCTTTGCCAACTCGGCAGAATCTTCGTAGCCGCGGCTCTTGAAATACCCCCGCAGGAAGAAATTGTGCTTCATGGCTTCCATATTCTCCTGGAAGTCGGTAACGCCGGCTTGCGCCTCCACCATCGTGTCACGCATGGCAGCACTGGTTTGTTCGAGGTTGCTGTAAAGCTGTTTGTCGTTGACCAGCGCTCCTGCCGTTCCCTTCCCTCCATCGATCTTGGCGCTGATCGAGTCTAGATTCGCCGTCGCCCGGGTGGCGTTCTGAATGGCTTGTTGGCTGCTATCCAGAATGCCGCTGGTCTTTGCGAGCAGGTCCGACATTTCGAGGGGCGGCTGGCTGGCGAGTGTATCGCCATCCCGCACATTGGGCGATATGGCGGACCCAAACGAGATCGCCAGATATTGGTTGCCCAGCAACCCCTCGGTTTCGATTGTGGCCACAGAGTCTTGCTTGATGATCTCGTGCGTCGACCTGCCCAGATCCATGACTACCGTGACCTTTTCGCCCGGCTTGTGGGGCAACACGATGCTGCGCACAGTGCCACTGTGAACGCCGCCCACCCGAACATCGCCGCCAGCATCCAGGCCCACCACATTGTCGAATTGCGCCTTCAATTGGTACGTGGAGCTGAACAGATATTGCTTGCCTCCGATGATGAAGACGCCGGCCACCAGAATCGCCAGTGTCACAACGATGAAAGCTCCTAACCGCGCCGCTCTCGACATATGTCCTCCTACGAATGCCTCAGAAATTCCCTGACAAACTCGCCGTCACTTTTCTGAAGCTCTGCAAAGCTGCCTTCGATCACCACTTTCCCTTCATTCAGCAGGGCCAGACGGTCCGCAATCGTCTTCGCGCTATGCAGATCGTGAGTCACTACGATGGATGCCATGTGATGTTCCTGCTGAAGTTTGAGAACCAAATCATCGATCTCCGCTGCGCTGATGGGGTCCAGGCCAGCGGTGGGTTCGTCGAGCAGCAGCATATCCGGCTCCAACGCCAGCGCACGAGCCAGCCCTACTCTCTTCTGCATCCCCCCCGATATATCCGAGGGCATCTTCGCCAGGTCGCCTTCCATGCCCACTTCCGCCAGCAGTTCCTTGACACGGTCATCGCGCTCGGACTTCGACATCTTCTTCTGATGGTGCTGCAGTGGAAAAGCCACGTTCTGCTCGACGGTGAGAGAGTCGTAAAGGGCGGCGTGCTGAAACAGAAAACCCATTTTCTTTCTGATCTCGCCGAGCTGGTCGAGGGCCAGGCCGGCGATGTCTTGCCCGTGGATGCGAACCGATCCCGAGTCAGGTTTCTCCAGTCCGATGATGAGCCTCAGCAACACGCTCTTGCCGGTACCACTTCGCCCTAACACCGCAAGGGTTTCGCCGCGCTTCACGGCCAGGCTAATCCCGTCCAAGACGTTTTGACTTCCAAAGGACTTATGCAGATCCTCGACGGCGATCACTGGTGCGCTGCCGCCTTGTTCAGCTTC
>JBEKUD010000140.1:0-14583 GCA_049515395.1 Candidatus Sulfotelmatobacter sp.
TTTATATTAACAATAACTTCTGGTACGTTGGAGCATGGCCCGAGTCGCGCTTCCGCTCCAACTCGATGTCCAGACGCGTAGCACTTTGGACAAGTTCGTCCATTCCTCCTCGACGCCCCAATCGTTGGCACAACGTAGCCGCATTGTCTTGGCGGCGGCCGACGGGTCGAACAACCAGCAGATCGCGGCCGAGCTGAAGATTCCGCCGATCACGGTGGGAAAGTGGCGCCGGTCGTTTGCCCTCCATGGTCTGGAGGGCCTGCGCGATGCGCCCCGCTCAGGGCGGCCTCCCAAGCATGATTCCGACACCCGGCACAAAGTGCAAACGCGAGTGTGTCAGCAGCCGGAAGATCAAAGCCGCTGGACCGTGCGCACGCTCGCCGCCGAAGTCGGATTACCCGCCAGTACGGTGCATGCCATGCTGGTTGCCGCCAAACTGCAGCCCCATCGAATCCGGACATTCACCTTCAGCCCCGACCCTGATTTTGAAGCCAAGCTGCTGGACATTGTGGGGCTGTATCTCAACCCGCCGGAGAATGCGCTGGTGCTGTGTGTGGACGAGAAAACGGGCATTCAGGCGCTCAACCGAACCCAACCGGGGCTCCCGCTGAGGGCACGCAAACCCGGCGCCTGGACCAACGAATACGTCCGTCATGGCACACAAACCTTGTTGGCCGCCCTGGAGATTGCCACCGGCAAAGTACTCGCCCATGTGCGAGACCGGCGCACCACGGTGGACTTTTTGAGTTTCATGGACGACGTCGTGAAGTCCTACCCCGTAAGCGCCCTTCACGTCGTGCTGGACAACCTCAACATCCACAAGAACGAAGCCGCCAAACAATGGCTGCTGAGTCATCCCCGAGTGCACTTTCACTATACCCCCACGCACGCTTCCTGGATGAACATGGTGGAATGCTTTTTCAGCATTCTCACCCGGCAGGCATTGACGCAAAGCGTGCACCGTTCCAAAAAGGAACTGAAGGAGTTTCTGCTTCGATACCTCAAGCAATACAGTGAGAACCCCACGCCGTTCACCTGGACCAAGGGCCCCGAACATCTCCAACGAATCATCGAAGCCACCAGGCAGTATCAGGCAGCCCATCCCAAGCAGGCAAAGCAACGGAAAGACCGCCAGCATAATGCAAAGAACTAACTGTACGATGTACTAGATATGACCCCAGCAATGTTTTAATGGGGCATGCCCTTTCACAGGAGACGTCGGCTCCTGGTCTTCAGCGAGGACGAGCAGCGCATGTTGGAGCGCCTGCGCAAGTCGCGCACTGAGCAGAACAGGCGTACGGTGCGCGCGGCGATCTTGCTGGACTCGGTCGCCGGTCTGAGTGATCAAGCCATTGCGCGGGCCCAGCGGGTGAACCGTAACACGGTGATCCTCTGCATCCAGAAATGCCTTCGCTTTGGCGTGCAGGTGGCCTTAGGAGAATTACCGCGTTCGGGCAAGCCGCGTCGGGTTTCGGATGCGGCGATGGCTTGGGTTCAGAACTGTGCCGGTCAGAAGCCCAAGGAGTTGGGCTACGCCCAAGAGTTATGGACCTACGGTCTGCTGACCGCCCACCTGCGGCAGCAGGCCCGAGCGGCGGGATACCCGGAACTGGAGCGGGTGAGCCGCTCCAAGCTGCATAAGATCTTGCTGCAGGGGGAACTTCGCCCCCATAAGGTTCGTTACTATGTGGAGCGCCGGGAGCCGGAGTTCGAGTCCAAGATGGCGGCCATACTGCATGTTTACAAGGAAGTAGAGATTCTCAATAAAGGACTGCTGCGCGGCGAGATTCGCGAGCCGGGGACGGTTACGATGTCCTACGACAAGAAACCCGGTATTCAGGCGCTGGCGCAGAAAACGCCCGACCGACCGCCCCTGCCTGGGCAGCATGCCAGCCCGACCCGGGACTACGAATACAAACGGCTGGGAAGGGTTTCGTTGCTGGCGGGGCTGGATCTGCACCGTGGCACGGTCACCGAGATGGTCAGCGAGACGCATAAGAGCAAGGACTTCATTGAGTTCCTGAAAAAGCTGGATACGGCCTATCCGACCGCCACGACGTTGCGACTGATTCTAGACAATCACTCCGGCCATATCTCGAAGGAGACGCAACACTACCTAGCGAGTCGGCCGCAACGCTTTCAGTTCGTCTTCGTTCCTAAGCACGGTTCGTGGCTCAATCTGGTGGAGAATATGTTCAGCAAGATGGCGCGCAGCATGCTCCGAGAGATCCGGGTGCACAGCAAACAGGAACTCATCCAGCGAATCCACCTGTATTTCCAAGAAGTCAATGCAGCTCCGCTGGTATTCCGATGGAAGTATAAGATGGATGAGGTCTCTATTGATTAATTACTTAGAGAACGATGATCTAGAAGCTTGAAGCTGCTTTTCAAATCGCCATCGCTCCCACTTCTTTTTCCACCTCTGTGGTTTCCACCATCACGATGGCATCCCAGGGACAGCCGTCGAGGAAGCAGCCGTCGGGGCCTTTGCTGAGGCACTTCTTGCAGCCGATGCAGAGGATGGGATCGACCGCGATTCGGCCGAAGGGCGTGCTGTCCTCGTCGGGTACCCAGAACATGCAATCTTCCACTGGACAATACTCCACACACGCGGGCGAGCCGGCGCATCCGGTGCAGCATTCCGTGATCACGGCCAATTCTTTGGGCTTCTTTTTACGAGGCGTGGTAAGGCCTTTGGACTTTGGTTCCCACTTGAGTTCGTCGGGAACCATCCCCACGGCCTTGGTTGCTCCGGGTGCGGCAGGCATGGCGTCGATTATACCTCAAGAAGCTCTTATCTCTCAGCCCTTCGCTGTTTGCTCTGTTTGCTCTGGCCCGCCCCGAAATGACACTCTGTCTCCCAATCGTGACGGTCCACAGCATTTTCCACGCGGCCAACTCTGCTATAGTGAACCCCTGCAAAGGAGCACCCGATGGCTGGAAAAAGTCTCAACCGAGTTCAACTGATCGGCAATCTGGGGAAGGACCCCGAAATCAAATACACGCCGCAGGGCACGCCCGTGGCCAAGCTGACCATCGCCACCAACGAGCGATTCAAGGATAAAGCAGGCGAATGGCAGGATCGCACCGAGTGGCACAACGTCGTGCTCTGGCAGCGGCTCGCCGAAATTGCCGGGGAATATCTGAAGAAGGGCGGAAAAGTTTATATCGAAGGCCGACTGCAAACCCGTTCCTGGGACGATAAAACCAGTGGTCAGAAAAAGTATATGACTGAAGTGGTGGGCAGTGACCTGATCCTGCTCGGAGGACGCGGCGAAGGCGGTAGCGGAGAATTCAGCGGAAGCTCGCGCGGCGCCTCCGCCGGCGGCGGAAACAACTTCGACCAGCGCACGCCCGAGCCCGAGCACGCCGTTGGCGCAGCTTCAGGGCCGATCACGGATGAGGATATTCCGTTCTAGCAAGCGGGTTCCCGGCGCAGGGAAGGCGACAGATGAGGGCATGGCTATGACCTCGTTGAACATCTCCCTTCCGGAAGCTTTAACAGTACGTCGAAGGACAGGTTGCGTCGGGCGACCGGGGCACTCTTCAGTGAATACATCCGCGAGTTGATTCGCCAGGATAAGGAAAGACGACTTCACTCACTGGAACAGGACCTGGTTGCAGCCACCAAGGGACCGAAAATAGAAGTGGCCGTTGCCAAGCGGCACTTCGCGCGCGGACTGGCCGCCATTGAAGCGAGCTGCGATTCGCCTCAGTGACATGGCGGCTAGCGACATCTTGGGCCAGTCCGACTGGCACCGTTGCGATGCGGGCGACGCGTCAACCACCCCATGGGAAACTGCGGTGACTTCCTCTTTGATCCCCGCTTATTTTAAGAAATCAGTGCGCCGCCCCGGCTGGCCCCTTCCTGACCGCTTTCTTCAGAGCGAAAACGATCGGCACGCAACCGAAGCAAACTAAAGCCATGTAGCGGAAATCATCCACGTAAGACCATAGACGCGCCTGTCCGTTGAGAGCTTGATTAATGAGCCCGTATGCTTGCTGCAGCGCTGTGGTGGACGAGGCTCCCCGGGCGCTCAAATACTGTTGCATCCCTTGCATCGCTCCTAGAACGCCGACCCGGCCGGGATCCAACGAATGTGCCAGTTCGTTGCGATGCACCTGTTCATGGCGCGCCACGATGGTATTCACCAAGGAGATCCCAATACTTCCGCCGATATTGCGCAGAAGATTGTAGAGGCCACTCGCGTTTCCGATCTCTTCATTCTTCAGGAAAGCCATCGCGGTGGTCGAGAGGGGCACAAAGACGCATCCCGATCCAAAGCCGCTGATTATGATCGCCCATAGAAAAGTCCACTGCCCGATGGAGAGGTTGACCTCGCCAAACCAAAGACTGGCGGCGCCGAACAAAGAGAAGCCGAAGGCGATGAGCCAGCGGTTATCCATTTTCGCCGTAAGGTACCCAATGATGGGCATGGCGAGAATCGCTCCGACGCCGCGCGGACTTACCGCCCAGCCCGCCGCCAGCGCGGTGTATCCCATCAACTCCTGATAGAACAGTGGCAACAGTGTTATGAGGCCATAGATGCCAGCTCCGAAAAGGCCAATCAGCAGGCATCCGATGGCGAAGTTGCGATGGCGGAAGACGCGCAAATCGACCAGAGGCTGCTTATGGCGGAATTCTCGAATGAGAAACGCTACAAGACTGATAACCAGGATGGTTGCAGCCCAACGAATCCAGGTCGCTGCGAACCAGTCGTCTTCCTGACCTTTGTCGAGAATGATCTGCAGGCAGCCCAGCCAGACGGCAAGCAGCCCCAGCCCGATCCCATCAAACTTGCCGGGATGCGCGTCTTTGATATATGGAGGATCTACCACGTAGCGGGAGATCATGAAAATGGCAAAGACACCGATCGGAATGTTGATGTAGAACGCCCACCGCCAGGAGTAAGTATCGGTCAGCCATCCTCCGAGAGTTGGGCCGAGAACGGGGGCTACGACCACTCCCAGAGCAAAAACAGCCATGGCCGATCCCCGTTTTTCTGGAGGAAATGTCTCGAGCAGAATCGATTGCGACAGAGGCTGCAGTGCCCCTCCGCCAGCGCCTTGCATAGCGCGCGCAATGAGGATCAGGGCAAGGCTGGTCGCTGCCCCGCAAGCGAACGAGGAGAAAGTAAAAATTACGATGCAGGTAATCAGAAATCTCTTACGTCCAAAGCGCAGCGAGAACCACGTACTGGCTGGCAGGATAATCGCGTTTGCCACCAAGTAGCTGGTCAGCACCCATGTGGCCTCATCGTTGGTTGCGGACAGACTACCCGCGATGTAAGGAAGGGCGACAGCCGCGATGGAAGTATCAAGCACTTCCATGAACGTCGCTAGCATAACCGCGACGGCAACGAGCCAGGGATTGCCTCCGCCTGGGGCGGCACCGCTACGTGTCGGTTTCATTGCCGTTCGGCTCCAAGCCTCGGTACGGAGTAAGCATGTAAAGATGCGTCCATAAGCTCGGGGGTTTCAAAGTTGTTGCTGGCCGCCACGGGTGCGTCAGACAAAGGCACGAACACTAACCCATTCCTTGAACTATCATGGCAGGCGGAGAATATTTATGACCGAACAGCTGGCCGATAAGAAATGCGTTCCCTGTCGCGGCGGAGTGCCTCCCCTCCAGGGCAAGGCGCTTGAGGCGCTTCACCAGGTCGTTCCCCAATGGAGCGTCGTCCACGAGCATCACATCACTCGCGAGTTCAAGTTTCCAGACTTCGCGAGCGCACTCGAATTCGTCAACCAGGTGGGCGCACTCGCCGAGGAACAAGGCCATCATCCCGACGTTCTTCTGGCTTGGGGAAAGGCCGCGGTCACGCTGTGGACGCACAAGGTCGAGGGCCTCACGGAGAGTGATTTCATTATGGCAGCGAAGATCGACCGGCTACTGGGTTGAAAGGCTTCATAATTCGGGCGTTTTCCGGAAGCCTTGATGGCCCATTCCCAGCCGCATCGCCAGCGCCCATAGCCCTGCAGGAATCAGCATGACTAATCCTGTACTTGTGGCCACCGTGCGAGCGGAGACTCCGGAATCGAGCAGGCGTCCACACAGGAAAGCTCCGGCGGCGATGGTGAACATGGAGAAACCCAGGTCGGCGGAGAAGACGCGGCCGCGGAAACGGTCGTCGGTATGAAGCTGCAGCAAGGTTGTGGAGAACACCCAGACGGTTGATCCTCCCGCGTGCGCGAGCAGGGCGCAAGCGCTCGCCATCCACACCGTGCGGCTACTCCCCAGAGCTCCATATCCAATCGCGACCGTGAGATAACCAAAGAAGATTCCAAGCTGCAGCCTACGGTCGCTGCGGGCTGCCCAGCGGGACGCGATCAGCGGGCCGACGAGCGCTCCCAGGCCGCGCCCCCCCAGCAGAATGCTCATGCCCAGCATCGCTCCGCGGGCGGCGTCGACATTGCGCCAGTGCACCGCGAACTCATGCGCGCCCATCACGGTGAAAATCACCCAGCTTGGGCCAATCATGAGCTCGCCCGCCTTCGCAAAGATCGCGGGTAGCAGCGTGCGATGACTGCGTACGTAGCGGATGCCTTCCAGGACAGGTGAAAAATCGACCAGATCGCGCGGGCGCAATGGCGCCGCGGACTGGGCGTGTGGCTCGGCAAAATGCATTCCTCCGATCAAAATGGCCGAGACCAAGAACGACAGGGCATTGAGGATAAACACGGCCTCCCGACCGAAGAAGGCTGCGACCGCTCCGCCCACGGAAGCACCAATCAACAGGTTCACCGACCATGTAGCCGAGGAGAGTGTGTTCGCGATAAGCACTTCTTCCTTGGCGGCAATATTGGGGACCACCGCGCTGCGGGCCGGTTCGAAAAACGCGGCCATAACGGTCTCCGCCAGCAGCAAGGGATAGACGAGCCCTACCATGGAACGCGAGCGCACCAGCAGCATAGCCAGCACGACAGCAAAACGGATCAGATCAGCGGCAATCATGACCTGTTTACGGCGCAGGCGGTCATTCACCACTCCCGCCGTTGGACCCACCAGAGTCTGCGGCAGAACCTGCAGAACTAGAGCCAGGGCTACCGAGCTGGCATGGCCCGTCAACTGCAGCAGCAGAGTGTAGATTGAAAGCGTGTAGAACCAATCGCCAATCTCGCTGACGATCTGTGCCATCCAGAGGCGGCGGAAATTGCGATTACCACCCAGCAGCCGCGCGTATGACGCGAACGAGATGGACGGAGCACCGAGTTCTGGTTCGGGTTCCATGCAAATGGCTAGGGTAAGTGGTAAGCCTGCAGTTTGGGAATGCGATCAGCCACTTTAAGGCAAACCGACCGAGAGAGGGTGCCGTCAAAGGTCGCGAGCCTTCTTAAGATTCCGGATGCAGCCTGATCTTCAGATCCTCGGCAATTTGTTTACCGTGGAAGCGTCCGTTCTCGATAAAAATTTCATTCGTACGCGATCCTGCTACGATCACACCGGCAACGTAGATTCCGGCCACATTGCTCTCCAGCGACACCGGATCGCAAACCGGGCGATGCTGCTCGGCCGAGAGTTCGATTCCCATGCTGCGCAAAAAATCGTAGTCAGGATGGTAGCCGATCAGCGCCAGCACAAAATCATTCTTCAACCGAATTGGTCCTTTCGGCGTGTTGATCACCGCGTGGTCCACGCCAATTTCCTGGACCGCGCTGTTGAAATAAGCTTCGATGTCGTTGTTCTTGATGCGATTTTCCAAATCCGGCTTGATCCAATACTTCACGTGGTGGTGCAGTTGTGAGCCTCGATAGACCAGGGTCACGCGGGCGCCATGGCGCCACAAATCCAAAGCCGCGATAGCTGCGGAGTTCTTGCCGCCGATGACCAGAACTTCGGTATCGTAGTAGGGATGAGCGTCTCCGTAATAGTGCGACACCTTGGGCATTTCTTCGCCCGGAATGCAGAGTTGGTTGGCTAGATCGTAGTAGCCGGTGGACACAATCACTTTGCGAGAATGGTAGTCGTTGGGACGTCCGACGCGATCGCTGGTTGTAATAATAAAATCCCCGTCTTCGCCGTTCACCGTCTTCACCCATTCGTATTGGCGAATGTCGAGATGGTAGTGCTCCGAAACCTTGCGGTAATACTCCAGAGCCTCTTCGCGAGTGGGCTTTTGCCGCGCTGTAGTGAAGGGAATATCGCCGATTTCGAGCAGCTCGGGGGTGGTGAAGAACAACATGTTCGGCGGGTAGTGGTAAAGGGAGTTCACCAAACAGCCCTTGTCGACGATGATGACTCGCAGCCCCAGTTTTTGCGCTTCAATGGCGCACGCGAGACCGGTTGGTCCAGCCCCGATCACCAGCACATCCGTACGTAACTCGGGGTGCGGGCGAACCTTGGCCAAGGGCAAGGTTTCAACATCCTCGGCGGTGAGAAAATCAGGCATCGGTCCTTGGCTCGTGCAATCGCACAGTGCAACGGGCGTAGATTGGAGACCGATGATTCTAGCACGCGGAACGCGCGCATTCCGAGCGAGTCACATGCCGAAGTTGAGCCGACACACAACCCGATGTGGGCTCCGCGCTATAATTCCCGGTTACTTCATTCATCTCCAGCACTCAGTCAGGACATACTATGACCGCATCCACCGAACCCAAGAGCCGCACCCGCACGGAATCCGACAGCATGGGACAAATCGAAGTCCCCGAGGGTGCCTATTGGGGAGCACAGACCCAGCGCTCACTGCTGCACTTCAACATTGGACGCGACACCATGCCACCGGAGCTGATCCGTGCATTTGGAACGCTGAAGAAAGCCTGCGCGCTGGTGAACCAGGACCTGGGCAAGCTCCCCCCAGACAAGGCAAAGCTCATCGTGCAGGCTGCCGACGAAGTGATCGCTGGCAAGCTGAATGACCAGTTTCCTTTGCGAATTTGGCAGACCGGCAGCGGAACGCAGACCAACATGAATGTGAATGAGGTCATCTCGAACCGCGCCATTGAAATCGCCGGGGGTGAAAAGGGATCGAAGAAGCCGGTCCATCCCAATGATCACGTGAATATGTCTCAGTCGTCGAACGATACGTTTCCGGCCGCGATGCACATTGCAGCGGCGGATCAAGTAAAGGATGCTCTGATTCCCGCGATCAAGAGCGTGCACGATGCGATCGCGGACAAGGCGAAGGAATTTCAGGATGTGGTCAAGATCGGACGCACGCACTTGCAGGATGCCGTGCCGCTGACTTTTGGGCAGGAGTTTGCGGGCTGGGCGAGTTTGCTCGAGCGTGACATCAGACGCCTAGAGCAGGCACTGGAGGGCCTCTACGATTTGGCTATCGGCGGAACTGCCGTGGGAACAGGACTGAACACTCATCCCGAATTTGCCGAACGCGCCGCGAAAAAGGTTGCGGAACTCACCGGTCTTCCCTTCCGCTCGCATCCCAACAAGTTCGCTGCGCTTTCGGCTCACGACGAAATTGTTTTCGCGCAGGGTGCGATGGAGACACTCGCTGCATCGCTGATGAAGATCTCGAACGATATCCGCTGGCTGGCTTCGGGTCCACGCTGCGGACTGGGCGAACTTTCCATCCCGGAAAACGAGCCTGGCTCTTCGATCATGCCTGGGAAAGTGAATCCGACGCAGTGCGAAGCCATGACCATGGTCTGCGTGCAGGTTCACGGCGCTACCGCTGCGGTGGGATTCGCCGGTTCCCAGGGAAATTTTGAACTCAACGTTTACAAGCCGGTGCTCATTTATAACTTCCTGCACTCAGTCACGCTGATCACCGACGCCTGCCACGGATACGTCGAGTACATGATCAAGGGCATCGAGGTCGATCGCGCGAAGGTGGACTGGTACGTCAAGAATTCTCTTATGCTGGTAACGGCACTGGCGCCAAAAGTGGGCTACGACAAGGCCGCACAAATCGCCCACACCGCACACGTGGAACACAGCGGCCTCCGCGAAGCCGCGTTGAAGCTGGGCTACCTTACGGGCGAGGAGTTTGATGAGCTGGTAAGGCCGGAGAAGATGACGCGACCGTAAGGAAGCTTCTATCGGTGTCGATAGGCATCCGCTGCGGATGTGGGCAGATAAGTGGCTTCTTAGTGGTGATCGCCCGAGGCCAAGTCCGCAGGCCTTGGCACGCAGGCACGCGCTCGTGTTGAGGTGGTCGAAAGATATACGCTTAATTGTGAGGAGGATGGACGGAAGGCGGGGACGACAATTACGCATGAGCACCAAACGGAAGCTGATACCTGCGGACAACTCGCCTGCCAATTGGTGTACGCTTGCGCATTAACCCATGATTTCCCTGATTTGATGCAGGCTCTCGAGCGCGGATCCCCACCGGTCGTGTTTTTCCTTCCTAAGGCTGAGGTCGCCAAGGCGGCATGTCCCAACGCGCCTGCGAAGGCTCTTCCCAAGAGTCTTAACCCCGAGTGGGAAATATGTCACATCGACAATGTAGCAGGTCGTCCGTTCCGGGGCGACATCGTCGACGCGCCGATAGAAAACTTAAGAGAGCGGATGCTTCTCTTAATATCACCTGCAAATATGTTTCTTGTGCACGGCAAATTGGGCTGGGGTAATGCCCGCGGGTACACAACGGGATGCGGGGATCGTTCAGAATTCGCCGCTGCCTTCAAGGATGCACGCCGGGAAAGGGCTATAAGAGTGGGCTAAATTGCCGCAAGAAGCCTTCTGGTCGAGGTTAATTAGTTTACCCAGCAAGATCCCTTAACGGGTTAACCTGAATTTTCGGATGACGCACCGGAATTCCCTTCGGCATCAAGCCGGCAGGCGCCTTGAGTCTGTCTCATTGACTACGAGCTTATGCTCTGCCTTCTTTTCGCGTGGTCGTGATCACGGCGACCACGCTCACTAGCACCAGCAACGTCCCCACGATCGTCCGCGCCCCGAGCCCTTCTCCTCCCAGCGCATATCCCAGCAGAACCGCTACGACTGGATTCACATACGCATATGTCCCAACTTTTGTGGGAGACTCGTGATGAATAAGCCACACGTAGGCGGTGAAGGCGACAATTGAGCCGGCAACAATCAGGTAAACCAGCGCCAGCCATGCACCGGTGGAAACTGCGTTAACCTGAAAGCCTCTGAACTCTCCCAGAATCGCCGCCGTGAGTGTGAGCAGAATTCCCCCGGCGAGCATCTGGGCTCCCGAACTCATCACTTTTGATTCCGGCAAGTGGAGTTTGCGGGTCAGGACCGAAGCCAGCGACCAGCTGATCGCGGCGACCACCAGAGCAATGGCTCCGGAAGTATCGATGGCAGCCTCGCCAAAACCTACGGAACGGCTGACCAGGACTGCAACGCCTGCAATCCCAATCAATAACGCGGATGCCAGTCGCAGCGTCAATCTCTGGGTGCGTAGAAACAGAATTTCCGCGAGAGCCATGAAGACCGGGATGGTCGCCATCATGACTGCGGCAACCCCCGAGGGCACGCGCTTCTCTGCCCAAAAAAGCAAACCGTAATCCAGCACAAAGATCAGCACAGCCAACAGCGAAAGTGATGCCCACTCGCGCCGCGTCGGTGAGGCCGCGCCTTTCGCGCGCATCCATGCGTAGAGCATGATCCCGGCGGCAGAGAACCGCATCCCCGCAAACAAAAACGGTGGAACTTCGCGCACACCGATACGAATTGCGAGAAATGTGGAACCCCAAACCAGATAAATGATGGCGAAGGCCAATACGATCTGCCAGCGCTCTGGACGGGATGTGGCCTCCATGAGGACTCCCAGTTGGGCAAGTGACTGCGTTAGGATCCGATTTTAATAGGATTAACGTGAGACATTCGCAGAGGCAGATTCCACGAATGAAAAGTTTCCATCGAACAAATCGTGCCTTTTGTTTGTGGAAAGCGGACTGCAAGAATCTTGAACTCTACTTCTTGAGCAGGCTGGTGTGGCTGGCAGCGCATTGCCAACGGCCTTCCGTGAATACCCAGGTGTCGGTAAAGCGGCCGAAGTGCTCGTAGGGTTTGCCTTGGTAGGTTCCTTTGGTGTGGTAGATGCCAACCACCACTGCGGAATCGCCGTACATATTAACTTTCGTATCCTGAATTGCCAGGGTGCTGGGTTTGAACTGAGGATCTTTAATGTCTGCCAGGAATTTCGCCTTGTCGCTAATCTCGCCATCCCACTCAGTGTTAACGAAAGCGGTACCGACCAAGCCGTCGAGCGCGCGGGCATCACGATTCAGCTGAGCTTCGTTCCACAAGTGTTCCATGACCAGCAGTTTCGTCTTTTGGGAATCGTCTCTCAATCTCTGGGGGGACGCTTGCCCTATCGAGAGTAGGGCCAGCAAGAGACAACAGCCTGTGAAACGCAGCATGGTCTTACTCGTTTCCCCGCATCCCCACGTGAGGCGAACGCTGCGAAAACATATCATTTGCTATTCTGACAGCGGTACGAGAACATCCCTCCAAGGATTACGAAGGTCATTTGCCGCTGCCGCAACAGATTGCCAACCCTGTTTGGGGTCTGGCCCAAAGGATGATACTGGTTGTGCGCGAGGATTGGCGATTCCGAAATCTACTTAGAATGCCCAGCGCAGCAGCGTGGCGCCTACTGTGAAGCCCGCGCCCACTGAAGCCATCAGGACGAGACTTCCCTTCTTCAGCTTGCCTTCTTCGATGGCCGTGTTCATGGCCAATGGAATTGTGCCAGCGGTGGTATTTCCGTAGCGATCGATGTTGACGATCACGCTCTCCGGCCGCAAGCCGAGGCGCTCCGCGGTAGCATTGATGATGCGCAGATTGGCTTGGTGAGGAATGAAGGCATCCACATCTGAACCCTTGAGGCCATTGCGTTCAAGCAACTTCAGGCAGGCTTCGGTTTGCTTGCGCACGGCGAATTTAAAAACCTGCTGGCCATCCTGATGGACGTAGTGCATTTTCTTGTCGACTGTATCGCGGGACGAGGGATTTAAGCTTCCGCCGCCGGGCATGTAAAGAAAGCATCCACCGGAGCCATCGATCTCGTGAACAAAGTCGATCAGACCGACGGCGTCGTCTTCGGTAGGCTCAAGAATGACAGCCCCGGCGCCGTCGCCAAAGATCACACAGGTTGCACGGTCCGTGTAGTCGATGATTGAGGACATCACGTCCGCTCCAATTACCAGGATCCGCTTGTGCGTACCGGACGCAATGAACTGCGCTCCAGTCTGCACGGCGTAAATAAAGGCGGAGCAGGCACCGGACAGATCGAAGCCCCAAACGCCCGCTGCGCCTAGCTTGTGTTGGACCAGGCACGCCGTGGAGGGGAAAAACATGTCAGGAGTCACCGTGCCAACGATGATGGCGTCCATGTCGGTCGGAGCCAGTCCGCGCTGCGCGAGGGCTTTCTTGGCGGCTTCGACGGCTAGGTCGCTGGTGGCGACGCCCTTTTCGACAATATGGCGTTCGCGAATGCCCACACGGGCCATGATCCAGTCGTTGGTGGTATCGACCATTTTTTCGAGGTCGGTGTTGGTAAGAAGGCGAGGCGGCACGTACGTGCCTAAGGCACTGATCTTCACTCTGGCACGGTTCGGTGTGGTCAATGAGAGCTCCTAAGTATGAGACTGAGTATTTTGAACGATTGAAGCCGGAATGTCTAACCGAAGCAATGGTGGGGCGAGTGGCGCGGCGGAGTTTCACCGCCGCGCTAACCCCGTCGGGTTGTAGGGTGCATTTGCCTGTTCCTTCCCCTACCCCGGCGGCCTTCCCCAAGAGGTTCAGTGGGTCGGCTTTCCTGAAGTTTCCCCGCAAAGAGACTTTATGCGGGATGAGTTTCGAGATCGTCGCTATTCCTTACGTTCAGGCCTCCTGGTTTGTTCGCCACCCAGGTCTCCCCTGCGGCTGCGCCCGTAAAGGCCCGCAGGACAGCCGTGACTTATACACCCGAGCAAATCACGCATCGTTACCGATGCGTGCATCGGGCATGCTGGCCGTCTGAATCAGGCAACTGACGGCGGAAGGACTTTCACCTTCCCAGACTTGCAGCCATGTCGGCCGCTACCAGCCTCTCGGCTCATCGGCTCCCAGGATCCAGCTGTCGGCATCGAGAAGCGGCCAGTGCGCGAAGAGCTCTGGGTTGGTCGGGGGAGGATACGGGCGAGCCACGCACGCGCGCGTTTCGGCTTTTGCTGGAAGCGCTTGCACTTGCCGCGCGCCCATTTCCTCCGATGGAAGTCGATTCGGCAGACTGTCGGACATCGCCGACTTGTAGAAGCGACTGCGACGCTCACCCGTAAATATCCCCCGGCAGAGCCGGGGGCTTTAGTTTGTGAGCCGCTCAAAGCGGCTGTGCGGGGTCGCTAACGCGGCCCCGAATTTCTGGAGCCACCTGTCGGTGGCCGATTAGCGCCACAGGTTCATCCGGATGTAGTCCCGTATCCCCGTCTCATCCCGCCCCACCGTGGACACGGAGTACCCGCGCGCCCAGAAATGCTGGCCCTCGAAGTTCCTCTTCCGCTCGCCATACACCCGTGCCCTGTGGATCGCGCTCTTCCCTTTGATCAACCCGATCACCTGCGACACCGCGTACTTCGGCGGGATCGCGATCATCATGTGCACGTGATCGGGCAGCAGATGCCCTTCTTCGATTCGACTTTCCTTCTGCACTGCCAGTTTGCGCA
>JBEKUD010000141.1:0-13093 GCA_049515395.1 Candidatus Sulfotelmatobacter sp.
GAACCGGGGCATCACACACAGCGATTCCGTGAACGGAGTATTTCCCGACATACGGACAACCGATGGAAGGACCTGGCACTCAATCGCCGCCAACATGCCGCCAGCCCTGCCGGGAGAAGCCTCATTTTCCTCAAGTGGAACTTGCATCGCGACCGAGGGAAGAAGAAACGCCTGGATAACGACCGTTGGCTCCACCATCGCCAGAATCTTGGCCACCAGAGACGGAGGCGACACCTGGAACGCCTACGACACTCCGCTCGCGAGTTCCGCCAATGCGGGCGGCTTCTCGGTGGCTTTCCGCGACCCCTGGAATGGCATTGTGGGTGGCGGCGACTTATCCACGAACGCGAACCCCCAGGCGGCAACGTCTAACGATAGTGGCCAAACGTGGACTCTCACCAACAAGCCGCCTGTCGGGGGAGCCATTTTCTGCCTTGCCTATGTACGCGGCCTTCGCGACTATTTCCATGAGGATTTCGAAGAAGGCGACCGGGACCACGACTACGATCGTACCGTAGTGGTGACGGCCGAAACACAGCCTAACTTCGACTCGGGAGCAGCGGCCTGGACTCCCGATGAAGGACGCACCTGGTTCGGACTGCCGCAGGTCAGCGGTTATTGGGCGGTCGCTTTCGCCAATCCGGAGGCTGGATGGTTCGTGGGCAATAACGGCCAGATTCTGAAGATCAGCTTCTAAGCGTTTGGCAACTTAATGCAGGGCGGTTGCAGGGAAAACTTCGGCTGACTGAGTCTTAGCGATTCCACTCGGCGGTCTACTGCTCTTCGCCCACGGCGGTCTGCGCGCCTTCTTCGTCGCCGCGAATCAAGCCGAATTTCTTCAGCTTGTAGCGCAGGGCGTCGCGACTGATGTCGAGGAGCTTGGCGGCGTGGGTCTGGTTGCCGTTCGACTGGCGCATGGCCAACTCGACCATGGCATGCTCCACTTCTTCCAGCGACGTTCCACCTTCCGGAATATAAAGGCGCGGGAGCATGCGGCCGTTGGGCAGCGCTTGTCCGCCGTCAGCCGGGGAAGTTCGTTCGAAGAGGGTGCGGCCGCCCGATTCGCCGACGGAAAATGGAAGATACAAGGGCCGCAAAAGCGGCTCGTCTTCCAGAATCATGCCGCGCTCAATGGTGTTCTTTAGTTCGCGAACGTTGCCCGGCCAGTTGTGACCCTGAATCAATCGCCGGGTTTCCTCGGTAATGCCGCGAATCGACTTCCTGAATCTCCGGTTATAGCGATCGATGAAGAAATCCACCAAGGGCATGATGTCTTCTTTTCGGTCGCGCAACGGCGGGATGAAGATTGCGATGATGGCCAGGCGGTAATAGAGGTCCTGCCGGAATTGTCCTTCGCGCACCGCTTTTTCCAGATCACGGTTGGAGGCGGCAATCACGCGTACATCGACCTGCATGTCACGGATGCCGCCGACGCGACGAATGACCTGGTCCTCGAGCACACGCAGAAGCTTGGCTTGCAGCAGCGGGGAAAGTTCGCCGATTTCGTCGAGGAAGAGCGTACCCCCATCGGCCGCTTCAAACAGGCCCTTCTTCATCTGCTTCGCGTCAGTGAATGCGCCTTTCTCGTGACCAAAGAGCTCGGCTTCCATCAAAGTCTCAGGAATCGCGGAGCAGTTGATGGCGATAAAAGGCTTCTCCTGACGGGAGCTTTCGTAGTGGATAGCCTTGGCGATGAGGTCTTTGCCGGTGCCGCTTTCTCCTTGGATCAGGATGGTGGTAGCCTCACTGGCCGCAACCTTGCGGACAAAGTTCATCAGTTCCGTCATCTTGGAGGAGACGCTGACCACACTGTCATAACCGGCCGAGCGACGCACCTCGCTTCGTAAAGTCTGGACTTCGGTGCGGAGGCTGGTGGCTTCGAGGGCATTCTTGATGGTGATGTGCAGTTCATCGAAATCTACGGGCTTTCCCACGAAGTCATAGGCGCCGAGTTTGAGCGCGGCTTTCACATCGTCAAGTTGCGGATCGGCCGTGATCATGATGACGGCGCGGGCGTCGCCATTTTTCTTGAGCTGATCGAGCACTTCGATGCCGGTGAGGTCCGGCATGCGTACGTCAAGCAGAACCAGATCGGGCGATTCATGCTGGGCAAGCTTGAGGGCGGGTTCGCCGGCATCTGCCTCCAGCACGCGATAGCCCCATTCCTCGCACTTCTGGCGGAGCGACCAACGCACCAGGCGCTCGTCATCCACGATCATAATCTTCTCTGCAGGCATGCGTGTTTAATTTACTACGAATGCGGGGCGGCGTGCATCGCCGACGTCCCTAAGGCAAGCCGCTGCAATCCCTTACACTTGCGGTGCCTGGTGCGGATAAAGAGAATACCAGTCTTAGCGGGAGGCAAGAACCCGGCGAATGTCAGGGCGAACTTAGTTCGCCCGTCCCACAATCAGTCCGCCAGGACCAGGTAGGTTGATCCGGCATATATCGGTGAAGCCTGCTGCCTTCATCCATTGGGTATATTCGGACTCGTTGTAGGCGGCGCCCGCATCGGTGGCAACCAGCATGTTCAGGGAGAACAGGGCCGCATGTTGCGGTCCGATTTTGTCGGGATTGAGGATGAAGTCCTGCACGACGAGGCGTCCGTTCGCTGCGAGCGCCTGATGTGCACGGCGAAAGATATCGCGGTTCTGCTCCTCGGAAAACATATGGCAGATGGCGTTCAGCATGATGAGGTCGAAGCCGGAGCCGAAATTGTCCCTGAGCATATCTCCCGTCCGAAGGCTCACTTGACCTGAGACGCCGGCCTGGCTGACGTATTCGGCGGTGAGGGGCACCACTTCAGGAACATCGAGGATCTCGCATTTCAACCCAGGACAAGCTCTTGCGAAAGCGATGGAGTAAGCGCCTGAGCCGCCACCGAGATCGAGGATGCGATGGACGCCGGTTGTGCCCAGAGCCTTCACCACGAGCGGAGCGCGAACCTTTGCGTTGCGTTGCATGCCGGCAATGAAGTTACGGGTCCATGCGGGAGAATCTTCCCGCTCGATGTGGACGCGCGTACCGCTGCGCACGGCATCGGTAAGAGTGCTCCAGCGATGCCAGATGTTGGCCGTGTGCAGCAATCCATCCCGGTGATTGTCTTTGGAGCCTTGAACGAAGAATCGTGCTGATTCGGGCGTGTTGCTATAAGTTTCTTCAACCTTCGAAAGCAATCCCAGGGCAACGAGTGCATTCAGCAACATGGCAACGGAGCGCGCGTTGGCGCCGATCTTCGCTCCGATCTCTTTGGCACTGGCGCCGTCGCCGATGGCGGTAAAGATGTCGAGTTCGAGCGCCGTAAGAAGGCAGCGACTCGGCATGTAGCCGCGGATCATCTGATCAAGGCGATCGGGAAGGATCCCTGCCTTGTCGCGGGCTGACATCGCTGCGCGGAACTTTTCACCATGCTCGATCGACATGGCCTTCATCGCGGGAGCGTCGTTCCAGACCAAACGAGCTACGGGTTTGCCATCGCGCAGGTGCGACTCTACGATCTCAGAAACGTCCGAGGGTGGCACACGGCGATACCAGACACCTGCTGGGTAAACCACCATCACCGGACCTTCATCACAGAGTCCCATGCAGCCGCTGGTAGTGAGTTGCACATCCTGATTGAGGCCGCGCGCCTGCATCTCGCGATCCAGTGCCTCGAGCACAGCGAACGAGCCCCTGGCCGGGCAGGAAGGGACGCCTTCTGGCTTCTGCTGGGTACAGACAAACAGATGAGAACGGAACGGTTCCATCGCGGCCTCCGGGATTGGCAGATTGTCGTAAGTTGCATTCTCGGCGCTAAGAACCGCTTCTGCGGTGATTCATATCACAGAGACTGGGTTTCTCGATCGAATCCGTTTGCGGCGCAATCGTGCAGTAAGGCGTGGTGTGATCTTTCAGGACGGATTCTCGAGCTGAGAATAAAGCGCCCAAGCAGTGAACAGATCCTGGACGACGTGGCCGAGAGACTTGTAGACGGTGATCTCCTCGGGCGAGCGGCGGCCTTCGATTTGGCCCGCCAACACCTGGCCGATCTCGGCAACGATGTGATCGTCGCCGATTAGGCCTGCCGCCTTGGCGCGGAGGAACTCCCCGCCCTGGTTCAGAACTCCCTCGCGACTGTCGGCGATGAAACGCGAGCGAACGACTAAATCGTTGTCGACTTCTACAGGACCCGCATGGCTCGAGCCCACGAGATTCAAGTGAGCGCCCGGGCGCACCCAGTCGCCTTTTAAGATTGGCTCCGCGGCGGAGGTTACGGTACAGATGATGTCGGCCGCGGCGACTGCCTGTTCCACGAATCCGGTCGCAGCGACCGGCACGGCGAGTTCAGATTGCATCTGCTCGGCAAAAGCGCGGGCACGTTCGGGCGAACGCCCCCATATAGAGATCGATTCAAGGTCGCGCACTTTGCAGATCGCCCGAGCATGGGTGGCGGCTTGTTCGCCGTAGCCCAAAATCGCCAGGCGGCAGGCGTCTGCACGAGCCAATGCCTCCGTGGCAACGGCACTGGCCGCTGCCGTGCGGATGGCGGTGATCTCGCCCGCATGAACGACGCAGACCGGCGCGCCTGTTTCGGGATCGAACAGGATGACAAGCCCCTGATGGGACTGTCTTCCCAGTGCGAAGTTGCCATGGAAGACGCTGATCAACTTCGCTCCGAATGGCCCTTGCTCCCCCATAGCGCCGGGCATAACGCCAAACAGGCGATCCTCGGAGAGCGGAAGGATTGACCGCAAAAGTTGTTTCGTCTCACCCCGAGAGAAGGCAATCATCGCCTTGCGAACGATGGGAATGCATGCATCGTAGGTAAGGCGTCGGGCGACTTCTTCGCGGTCGATGAACTGCAGCAGACGTTAGCCCCCGATTGTTAGTCACATTGCCTTAGCCAGACGCGGGTGTTTGAATTTTTTCGGCCGTGCTTTGCGGAATTTGTTCCAGACTAATTGGCTGGCGGCAATGCAAGATCATAGCGCAGCCGGACAAAATACATTCTTATTAAAGTGCCCGCTGGAAAAGCGAAAGCACCCTTGACTCATCGAAGAGTCACAGAACGCTCGTTTGAACACCCCTCCCCCGAAAGCCATCCAATCGGAACATAGACTTTTTTCAAATGAGCCGGAATGGCACGACCGTGCTAGGGCAAACACATTACTTTTGTGGAAATCCACAGCGCCGAGGGCGTGAGAGTACGGACGCTCCGCACAACTAATCGCTGCAACAGGGGTTCTTAATGGGCTGGTGGTTTTGGCATCCCGAAGACCGAAGGCGGAGCAGCGGTGCCGAGTCGTGAGCATGGACACAGTGCACACGAATTGGTTTGCAAAACAAAAGAAGAGGCAGGTAAAGAACATGATGAGCGTCTGGAAAGCTGGTGTGGCTAGGGTAAGAAGGCTTCATCGGGACGCAGCGCTTGACTCTGTGCGCAACGTACTGGCCGTCATCGGCGGCGCAACGGTCTTAGCTGACTTCGGCACGATAAAGGCTTGGCTTGTTCTGCCGATGCTGGTGGTTGCTTTTGTCATTTGGCTGCTCGATTATGAGCGCCACTTTCGCGGACAAACCGTGGAGGAAGCAAAGGTCACGCGATAATTTAAGATTTGAAGCCAGGTCGCATAAGCCTGCCAACTCGATTTCGGACATTCAGGCAGCGACCCTGGACCGCGGTGATGCATCGAACCTGACCGAGAAAAGGCGCCTTATCAGTCTGGCCTTGGCAAAGAACAACAAACTCGCGGCCGCAATCTCGGCTTAGGATCCCCTCCACATCTTCCATTCCGCTGTTCGTCATTGGTTTGAAGGCGTTTTTGCCGCCCCAACGCGCCCGCAGATCGAGGACGGGCCCGCGATCGCACGCGGTGAGTCTACTTTGATCCTCGCGCCGACGGGCACCGGCAAAACCTTGGCCGCATTCTTGCGGTGCATCAATCGCATCATGTCCGCACCAGCGCCAACCAAGCGATGCCGCATTCTGTACATCTCTCCAATCAAAGCGCTCGCGGTGGATGTTGAACGAAATTTTCCAGCTCCGCTGGTTGGCGTTGCGCAGGCAGCCCAGCTACTCGGTGAGCCATTTTTCACGAACCGTCGGTTTCGCGCTCGCGGGGATCTCCGGGCTGGCGTAGCTTCACTGACGCAATCGATCATAGCGGGCCTGGGAAATGTTTTTAAGTCGGAAGTATGTTTCGCTTGCGGAGTCAATCCGTTTCGACGGATGGCTGGCTTGCACGCTGAAGAAGTGGAATGCCTGGTGAACACAGCGCGAAAGTTTTTGCTGGCGAATGTCACCGGAACGTCCGGCGATCAGATGGTGTCTGATACCGAAATGCAAAGAACCACGGGCCGCACGAACAAGGAAGAGCGCTTGGGGGTGTACGGTCGGCGAACCCTTGCCGAAAGTGCGGCCAGCTGATCCAGTCGCGCAACTAGGGCCCCGATGCGCGCACCACGTTCTGGTGTCCGCAGTGCCAGCCGGCAGCAAGCGAGGGGAAGGCTGCTATTTCGCTGCATCCGGAGTTATGATCCGCAGATAGGAAGAGAAGTCTGCACGGCGACGACTGCTTGCACATTAGTTCGCCGGCCCGGCGAGCGCCTTGATTTGATCAGTAATCTGCCGGGTCTGGCGCTCCTCGGACTCAGCGATCTCACGTTTCGTCCTCGACCCTTCGTCATATTTTGATCCAAGACTTTGAGTAAGGCTAACTCTTTTCAGGAGATCCATCATCACATCCGACGGCTTTGCGCTCATTGGGTCAACCTTTTTTCCAGTTCTGGAACCAGAACCGGAGAATAGGATGCTTTTGCAAAAAATGTGAACGTTCTTGCGACCGACAATTTTAAGCTGCCGTCGGTAGCAGCCGCTCCACGTCGGGTGCTTAACACCTCGAATCATGCCATTCGCACTGCGTTGTGAGTTACGATTCACTTAAGAAGCGCCGCTATTTCATGGGTGCCACGTACGGAATATAGTGAGCGAACAGCCAGCACAGAAAAAATACAACCGGTACATGAACGATCAGTTGCAGCACTCCGTATCCCACGATGTCCCTGGCTTTCAATTTCAATATCCCCAGCAGGGGTAGCATCCAAAACGGATTGACAAGATTGGGCAGCGCTTCCGAGGCGTTGTAGATCTGCACCACCCAACCCAGATGGACCCGGTGCAAATTCGCGGCCTGCAGGACATATGGTGCCTCGATCACCCACTTGCTGCCGCCAGACGGAATGAACACGCCCAGGACTGCGGAATACATGGCGACCAACAAGGGATAAGTGTTGTGGGTGCTGATGGAAGCGAAAAGTTTCGCGAGTGCATCCGCGATCCCTGTTCCCACGATCATTCCGAAGATCACCGCATAGAACGGAAATTGAATCAAGACGCCGCCGGTTGAGGGAATGCAATCCGCCACGGCGCGCATAAAGCGCTTCGGGCGCCAGTGCAACAAGAGCCCCGCGGTGATGAACATCAGGTTGTAGGTATTGAGGTCAAGCGCGGCGAGCGCACCTTGTGGTGAGGTGCGAAAAACATCCACAAGATACCACGACAGCAGCAGGACAACTAGAATGGTTAGCAGTGGACTATATTCCAGCCACTCGCCTGGTTTGCTCCTCACTTCGAGGCTGGAGCGAATCGGTTCGTAGTGGATGCGGTAGGATTCGGCCGTTCTGGCGTTTTCGGGCGACGGCGTAGAAAAGTAAGCAATCAGCACCGATAGAGTGATGAGGATGACGGTGGTCGCGATGCTTTGCCACAGAAATAGAGTTTGGGTAAGCGGGATCAGACCACTGATGGCGAATAGTGATGGCGGCATGGCGGACTTGGTCGTCATCAGCATGGCGGCGGAAGAGGACAGCCCCATCGCCCAAACCGCTCCCAACCCGAGATAGGCAGCAGCTCCCGCAGCGCGGTAATCCAGACCTTTGACACGATGGGCCAGTTCGCGAACGAAAAGTCCGCTGAATATCAGACTCAGGCCCCAAGAGATCAAAGAGGTCAGCATCGATAGCAGAGCCACCAGCGCAACCGCGCCTCGCGGCGTCTCTGGAATTCCTGCCAGAGCTCGAATCGCGCGGTAAACGATTGGCGTCGAGGCGACCACGTATCCACCTATGATGATCATCACCATCTGCATGGTGAAAGGCACCAGGGACCAGAAATTCTTTCCGCCCTGGACGGCCAGTTTGGCGGGACTCTGATGAAGCAAGAGGCCAACTACAAAAACCACCACGATGCCCAGGAGCGCAAAAATCAATGGATCTGGAAACCACCGCTCACTCCAGTTGGCGAGTCCCAGGCCAAACCGGACAAGACGCTGTTCCTGGATTACTGCGGGCTTCTGGGGTGAAACAAGACGCTGTTCCTGCGTTACTGCGGGCTTCTGTGGTGACATGTGCGTACCATCCTCTCGGCAGCGGAAGTTTGCGCGCTGAATCGTTCTCACGGCGTCCAGAAGACAGCCCGGCTGCAGTCTTTAATTCTGAGCCCGGCTCTTTGCCCGACATTGTAGCGTGTATTTTCGACCCTACCAGTCGTTGTGCTCCATTTCCTGTGGGTGTAGGATGCGGTCGAATCGCGTTGGCGGCGTCAGGCCGCTACCTGCTTAGCTGGAGCGAGCGATGAATACCTTCCCGGTTTTGTTGGGCGCGCTATGTGTGTACGTCCTTGCCTATCGCTATTACAGCGCATTTATCGCGGCAAAGGCCCTGGCGCTGGACGATCGGCGCATCACTCCGGCGCACACCTACGCAGATGGACATAACTACGTCGCGTCGCCACGATGGGTACTGTTCGGACATCACTTCGCGGCCATTGCGGGCGCCGGGCCGCTGGTGGGGCCGACTCTGGCGGCGCAGTTCGGGTTTGCGCCGGGCTTCCTGTGGATATTAATCGGCGCAGTCCTGGCCGGCTGCGTTCAGGACTTCACCGTGCTGGTGGCTTCTGTGCGCCATCGCGGGCGATCGTTAGCGGACGTGGCCCGCACCGAAATCAGCCCTTTCGCGGGTCTGATCGCAATGATCGCCGTGCTCTTTATTCTTCTGGTCACGCTCGCTGGCCTCGGCATCGTGGTGGTGAATGCGCTCTCGAACAGCCCATGGGGTGTTTTCACCATCGGCATGACGATCCCCATCGCTGTCATCATGGGATGGTGGATGTTTAAGAGCCATGCGGGAAAGATTACTGTTACCGGGCCGAGTATCTTTGGCGTTGTGCTTTTGATTGGCGGCGTGATCGCTGGGCACTGGGTGGCGCAGAGCGGAGCTGCCGGAGCGCTCACTTTTACGCCGCATCAGATCACGGTCCTCATGGCCATCTATGGGCTGATTGCGTCAGTGCTTCCTGTTTGGCTGGTGCTGGAGCCCCGAGATTACCTGTCAACCTACGTCAAGCTCGGCACGATTGCCGTCTTGATTGTCGGTGTCTTCGTTGTCCATCCCAACATCAAGTTTCCTAATTTCACGCCGTTCGTACATGGCGGCGGACCCATCATCAAAGGAAATCTGTTTCCATTTCTTTTCGTGACCATTGCCTGCGGCGCGATCTCAGGCTTTCACTCGCTGGTGGCATCCGGAACCACGCCTAAGATGCTGGACAAGGAGAGTGACGCCCGCTTTATCGGCTATGGCGCCATGATCGCGGAGTCGCTGGTCGGGGTGCTGGCTCTGATTGCAGCCTGCTCCTTGTATCCGGGCGACTACTTTGCCATCAACACGACGCCGCAGATCTTCAGCCATCTGGGCTTGAGCACAGTTAATTTGGATATGTTCTCTCGCGAAGTCGGCGAAAAACTCGCAGGGCGGACCGGAGGCGCTGTTTCGCTGGCGGTCGGCATGGCGCAAATTTTCCGCGGATTGCCGGGGATGGATCGTCTGATGGGCTACTGGTACCACTACGCCATCATGTTTGAGGCATTGTTCATCCTGACTACGGTGGACACAGGAACACGCGTGGCCCGATACGTCCTGCAGGAATTGATGGGCAAAGTGTACAAACCATTCGGCAATAATGCATGGCTGCCCGGAAATCTCATTACCAGTTTTTTTGTGGTTCTGGCTTGGGGATACCTTATTTATACGGGAAACATCTCCACTCTTTGGCCGTTGTTCGGAACCGGCAACCAGTTGCTGGCGACCATCGCACTGGCGGTAACGACGACCTTCCTCATTAACATGGGCAAGCAGAGTTATGCATGGATTACGGCGGTGCCCATGTGCTTCGTCGGCGTGACTACAGTTACGGCGGGAGTATTGTCGATCAAGAACATCTTCTGGCCTCTGACCACCAAGCCCGGTCAGGTCTTTACCGGCTATCTCGACTCCGTACTGATGACCATCTTTATCGCAGGCGTTGTCCTCGTCTTATTTAGTGCGGTGCGGCGTTGGATCGCGGTGATGAACGGAGCTCCCGCGCCAAAGGAAGCATTCGGTCCTCCACTGACCGCTACCGGCGAGGTCAAGATGGGCTGCTGTTAGGACTAGCCGTCTGCAAACCTGGCTACTGTTGAGTCGTTCCCTTCACGATGAGACCAAAGGGAAGATCTTGTCCCGAGGCGAGCTTGATGCTGGCGGAAAACGTCCAATGATCCTGATCGTCTTTCGAGACAGTCGGTTCCTTTCCGTTATTGTCCGGTTGAATCAAGCTCAAGGGGGCTGGATGTTTTGCTCCCGTGACCTTTCGACTAAGCGACTCTAGCTCCTGGATTTTGAAAACAGCATTGGGATCGGGGTCGGACGAGGCAGGAATCAGGAGCACGAAATCGCGGTTGGGAGCCGCCCCGAGATGGTTCCCGTCATTCGGCAGCAGTGCATAGCGAAGAGTATAGAAACCAACCGGGATGCCGTCCCCCCGATAGTCCGTGGCAGCTTGCAAAAGATGCAGCACGCCCACCAGAGTGGATTCGGCAAGCTCAGCGTAAGCCACACTTTGAATATCCTTTGCGGTCTGTGAAGGCACGCCCTTGCGCAGCCAAAGCTCGCAAATGGGGTTGCCGTCCTCCAGAAAAACGCGATACCCATTCGAGTCAAGGGTCTGCCGCACTGCTTCAGAGATGCCTTTATCGGTGAGAGGTCCAAACTTTTCCACCTTGCCAGTCTGCGCGACGCAGACCAGCGAAAGCAGGAGCACCAGACTGGTCGCCGACGATGACGCCGGAATGCTGCGGCCACGACCCGCAGACGTATGCTCGCAAACGCGCTTCACTGCTGCTGTTTTGTTCACGCTTTGGTTTGCCTCTCTGCTCGCGGCTCCGCTTCCGGATTTAACGAGCGAACACGCCCACGAAGGCACTGCGTTTGCCGTGTAGATCCCAAGAGGCGCCTAAGCCTGGTCCTTTGTAAGCATCGGTGAGGGCCACCGCCGGCATGGAATGGGCTAATTGAGTCAGCGGAGGATAGTAAGTCTCCTCATTTCCGCAGAGATGATCTTTGTCTCCGATGGAGCGCGTCTGCACGGTGGCAAACTGTCCGGCGCGAAGCATCGCGGCGCCGTGCTTTTCCAGGTTCACCACGAATTCCGTCTGTACGGCGATTACCTGCTCGACATTTTTCAGCAACTCGCCACCCATTTGCTGGGCAAAGCTAACCAGGGCTGCGCGCTGCTGCGGGCTGGCTTGGTCATCCACCAGCAACACCGCTTTTGCCGGATAGGGGTTCTCATACGGATCTCCGAGCGTGCCCTGCGCGCGCACCACTGCGGTCACGATCAGGCCCTGCAGCGGCACGCCGCCCCAACTTCCACTGCGGACGTGCCAAGCCAAGATCGCCTCATTCCCGACGAGACTTACCTCGCCATTGGCGAAGCATTGCCCGGTGTAGACGTCGGCGCTGCGGGTCTCCAGATAGTCACCGCGAATCTGTTGAGCCCCAACCGGCAGCGAGAGCGCGCCGGAGAGCAGGACTAGAACAAGCAAGAGCTGATAGCGCATATGGAGCCCCTTCGAATATCTTACTTCTAGCTGCGGCCGATGTGCGACGTCGAAACCTAACTACATTTTCCCGTTCCATGACAAGCGCGACTCTTCGAACTGCAGTTGCCGGGTTCGGCCAGTTCGCCGTCGGGCCCGATGCAGGTCTGGCTATGAAGGCACCAGAACAAACCATCGTTGCATGCTGGCACGGTAGGATCGGGTTCAGCCGTGATGAACTGGCCCTTCCATCGCAGCGCCGGGCAGAGGTTGGGATGATTGATATTGAAACGATCCGATTCGCGGATCATGCGGCACCTCCGGACGCAGCCTTTAGAATCGCTCGCTTCACCGCAACACGAGCAAGCTGCACTTTGTAGGCATTATTGCTGAGCGGCTTCGCGTGGCTCAGGGCGGCCAGAGCAGCTTTCTGCACGGTGTTTTGGTTGACCGGATGTCCTGTCAGTACCTGCTCCGCCTCGGTGGATGGCCATGGCACTGGGGCGACGTATCCCATGACGACACGCGCTGACTGGACGTTCGATCCGCTCATCCTCAGAGCAACGGCGGCCACTGCGAGCGGCCAGTCGAAGGCTTCTTTCTGGCGGATTTCATAATGCGCCGCCCGCACCTCCGAAGCTGGTGGGAGCAGAACTTCGGTGAGGATTTCATTCGGGTGCAGGTCATGTTCACGCTCGCCTTCGGTTTTCGGAATGATAAAAAATTTCTCCAGCGGCAGTTCGCGCTTCCCCTTCGGACCCTCGATCCGGACCTTCGTACCATACGCAATGAGAATCGGGGCGATGGTGGAAGGACTGACGAACTTGGCGTGACCCTCATTGGCGAGAACAGCGTGGTATCGGTTTTCCCCCGCTGCGACCAATTCCTTGCCGGTCTCGTCCTTGGGCAAAAGGCCAAAGCCATTGCGGAAATACCAGCAGCGCGGACGCTGGCACAGATTGCCGCCCAGCGTGGCTTGGCTACGAATTTGAGGGCTCGCAACTTCAATGAGCGCCTCGGCCAGGGCTGGATAATTCTTTCTTACGCCGGCATCTTCCGCCAAATCTCCGAGGTTCGTCAGCGCGCCAATACGCATTCCCTGCACGTTCGAAGAGACGCCTCGAAGATCGTTGATTTCTTTTATATTAATCAGGCGCCGGGGCGTTACGATGTCATCTTTCATTAGCGCGAGCAGGTCG
>JBEKUD010000142.1:0-13050 GCA_049515395.1 Candidatus Sulfotelmatobacter sp.
TGAGTGAGAAGGATCTTAAAGAACTGCGTCACAATCTCGCGCACCTGAGTGCGCCGGCGGTTTTGGCTTTTACGAGCAAGCCTATCGGGCTTGCCGCCTGGTTTATAGGCGTCTTCCAAGCCCCAAGAAGATCCAGACACTCGTGCAGGTGTGGAAGCAGTTCTGGAAGTGGCGTTGATTGGGGGCCCAAAGTGGCGGAAATGGTCAGCCTCAACCCCCGCCATCGCCACCCGTTCGGCCTTATCGGAGATGAGAGCGGTTGGAAGAGCCGACGGGCTATGTGGACTTACTTCCGGCTTGCCCGACCGCAGTTAACCGAAGCTTCGTCGGCGATGATCTTTTGCACGACTTCCCCAATAGCATGCTGTACTTCGGCGGAGATCTCAGTCCCCGGCCCGAATCGACGTCCCTCTATTCCGTAGACCCGGAGTCGCGCTGGAAGGCGATTCAGAACGCGCGCCAGTTCGATCGCTTCGGCCACACCGAGGCCATGCGTCGAATCTGTTGCCCTGACGGAAGCCAGCGGCTGCTGGCCCTCCCAAGTCTGCACCGTCCCAACCGGTGCACCGGTCATCATTGCGTCGATCACGACAACATTGTCGGCACCCTTCCAGGCTTCGATAAGATCGGTGGTTCCGCCAAGGCGCGTCTGCGCTTCGATGTGAAGGTCCCGCAATCGCTCGGCCACCAGAATTCCGGCCCCGTCGTCGCTTCGCTCCCGATTCCCGCACCCGATGATCAGCATGCTTTAGCCCTGGATGTCCTTACGGACGTTCTCACGTTCCACCACGACCTTTAGAAAGTGGGTGGCGCAGGAAATGCAAGGGTCATAGCTCCGCACCGCCTGCTCGCATTTCCATGTCGCTTCCGCGATGGGCCAAGCGACCAACTGCGCCGCGTACTCGCGAAGATCATCCTCGATCCGCTTCTGGTTTTGAGAAGTTGGCGGCACGATCTTGGCAGTCACGATGAGCCCGTTTTCATCCAAGGCGTAGCGGTGATAGAGAATGCCGCGAGGTGCCTCCGTGATCGCCTGACCGACGCCGATGCGGTTGGACACTTCCACTCGCGGTGTGGCCGGAGGCTCATATTCATGAATGATTCGCAACGCCTCTGCACACGCAAAGACGAGTTCGACCGCGCGAACGATGATGCTCCGAAAAATGTTTTTCACAGGAGGCCGCAAACCAGCATCGGTCGCCGCTTTGCGTGCCACTTCAGGCAGCTTGTCGAAATTCAAGTTGAACCGCGCCAGCGGCCCTACCAGGTACGACCCTCTGCCTCGTACCACGGAGTGCAAGGCGTTCGAGTGTTTGACATGCATCTCGACAAAATGATCTTCGTATTCCGCGGCCTCGATATCCAGACCCCGATTCGACACCAGTCTTCCTGCGTTGAGTGGATATTCATCCGCATGGCGAAGGGCAACGAACTCGTAGTCCTGCTCGAAGTTGGGGAAAGTCAAACCAGCTGTCCAGCGCACGGTCGCAAGCGACGCATCCAGAGCCCATTCGAGATCGTCCACCAATTCGTGCAACTGTTGTGTGGTGGGTGTCTTATAAAAACCTCCGACCGCCGCGGAGATGGGATGGATCTCGCGTCCGCCAAGCAATTGCACAATCCGATTGCCGGTCTTCTTCAGACGGAGCGCTTTTTCGACCACGGCCCGATGATCTTTCGCCATAGCGATTACGTCCTGGTATCCGAGGAAATCGGGCGCGTGCAACATGTAAACATGAAGAGTATGACTCTCGATCCACTCGCCACAGTAAAAGAGACGACGCAGCAGGCGAACCGCAGGGTCGATGCGGACTCCGAGAGCCCGTTCGATCGCATGCACCGCACTCATCTGGTAAGCGATAGGGCAGATGCCACAGATCCGCGCCGTGATGTCTGGGGCTTCGGAGAAGTGACGACCACGGAGCAACGCCTCAAAAAAGCGGGGAGGCTCGTATATCTTGAGCTTCACATCGGCTACTCGTTCGCCTACGAGTTTGATATAAAGAGAACCCTCGCCTTCCACGCGGGCCAGCGTGTCGACGCGAATTGTTCGCGCTCCGCGTCCGGTCATGTCCGTTCACACTCCTCGCTGGCCTTGCGGAACTGCCACGCCCAAGCGTTGAATCCGCGGAATGCACGTGCAACTTGACTATCCGTCTGTCCCAGGATGCGAAACTGGCTCGTCAGTGAAACTGTGCTGGGAGTTTCCATGGGTCCGTAGCAACCGTAGCAACCACGGTCGTAGCTTGGGCACAACGCTCCGCACCCGGCTTGAGTGACCGGACCAAGGCAAGGGACTCCGCGGGCTACAGCAATACACACATTCGCCTTACGCTTGCACTCGATGCACACGCTGTAGGTGGGAACATTCGGTTTGCGCCCGGCCAGCGTCGCGGTGATCAATTCTATGAGGTGACATTTGTTGATCGGGCAACCTCGCAACTCGAAGTCGACGGGAACGTGTTCCGCGATCGGGGTAGAGAGCTTCAGCGTGCTGATGAACTGCGGTGTGGCATACACGACCCGGATGAACTCATCGACATCCTTCCAGTTGCGTAAAGCCTGAATGCCGCCTGCAGTGGCGCAAGCTCCAATCGTGACCAGAGTCCTGCAATGCCTCCGCACTTCCTGAATGCGCTGGGCATCTTGATACGTGGTAATCGAACCCTCCACCAGGCCGATGTCATAAGGACCTTTCGACATAGCGCGCGTGGCTTCAGGAAAATAGGCAATATCCACTGCTCCAGCAATCGCGAGCAGTTCATCTTCCGCGTCGAGCAGGCTTAATTGACAGCCGTCGCACGAAGCGAACTTGAAAACACCGATTCTGGGCTTGTGTTTGGACTTAGAGCTCATACTTCTCCAGTAACTTCCCGATCTGCTCGTAGCGGAAAATCGGCCCATCCTTGCAGATGAAGTGCGGTCCATATTGGCAATGGCCGCAGAAACCGACGGCGCACTTCATGTTGCGTTCCATCGAAAGGTAGATATCGTCGCGGCTGAGCCCCTGGGTTTCCAATTCCCGCGCGACAAAGCGCATCATGATCTCAGGGCCGCAGACCATCGCGACCGAATCAGCCGGCTGCAGGCGGGAGTACTTGAACAACGTCGTGACTACGCCGACATGACCTCGCCAGCCCAGGCCGCCATAGTCGACCGTGACCAGCATTTGAGTCTCGCGGTTTCGAGCCCAGGTCGCCAGCTCCTTCCGGTACAGCAGGTCGCGCGGGCTGCGTCCTCCGTAAAGGATGACCAATCGTCCATAGTCCTTGCGATTCTGCAAGACGTGATAGATCACAGGTCGCAAAGGTGCCAGACCGATGCCGCCAGCCACCACGAGGACGTCCCGCCCCCGCGCGGCCTCAACCGGCCAACCTCGGCCGAATGGGCCTCGCACACCTACGCCATCGCCTAGTCTTCGGTTCACCAGCGAATGAGTAGCCTGTCCGACCGAACGCACCGTGTAGATCAGGCGGTCATGCAATGCTGGGTCGCCGCTGATCGAGATTGGCAATTCGCCAACTCCGAACACCCAGAGCATGCTGAACTGTCCGGGCTGGAAGATACTGGGGTTGACTGCGTCCTCGGGCTCGAGTCTCAAGGTAAAAGTGTCTGGCGTCTCTTTGGCCACCTCTCGCACCAAGTACGGAGACGGAAGCATCGGGTCGGTTGTGATTGCTGTCGCCATAAGCGTCATTTCGCTGCGTATACGTCGAGCAACTGCAAGCGGGTCGCCTCCAGCCGCTGCTCCATGATCTGGGCAAAACGCTTCAAAACCTCGTAGCCGAGATCGTGGTTCTCCTCGCACTTTGTTCGTAAACACTTTCCGTCGAGGGCGATGGCGCGCACATCATCGACAGCCCGCGCGTGAAATTTCCATTGAAAGGGTGGCAACAGCCACGACCACCCCAGGATTTCCCCTACGCTCAAGGTCGAAACGATAATCGGCTTGTGCTGGGGAGCAAGAATTTCTACGGCCACCTTTCCTGCGCGAATCAGGTAGAAGATATTGGCCGGGTCTCCTTCTTTGAGGATGTAGGTGCCGGCTTGGAACCGCCTGTTCGACGCACAGCTCACCATCAGCTTGGTGAATCCGTCGTCAAGGCCGACGAAGAACGGGTGCTCCGCAATGATGCGCTCAAGGGTTTCCATTCGTGTCTCCTTCCCGAATAGCCCGGACCTCTTCGGTGATGTCGATGCCCACCGGACACCAGGTAATGCATCGGCCGCAGCCAACACATCCAGACGTGCCGAACTGGTCGATCCACGAGGCTAGCTTGTGGGTCATCCATTGGCGATAGCGCGCTTTGGCGGAGCTTCGGACGCTGCCTCCATGGATATAGGAAAAGCTCTGCGTAAAGCAGGAATCCCAGCGGCGCCAGCGTTCGGCGTGATCTCCGGCAATGTCAGTAAGATCTTCCACAGAAGTGCAAAAGCAGGTTGGGCACACCATGGTGCAGTTCGCGCAAGCCAGGCAGCGGCTTGCCACGTTGTCCCAGCGCGAATGCTCAAAGTTCTTGTGGAGAAGCTCTCTGATATCGGTGGTGTCGAGGCTACGTACCTGCTGCCGCGCTGCGGCTTCCACGCTGATTCTGGCTTGCTGACGGTCTTCCCCGGTAGCTGGAATCGCGTTCAACTCCGTGAGCATCTCGGCGCCGCGGCCGCTGCCTGCGGCTACCAGGAAACGCTGCCCTCCGTTCCCGAGAAGCTCAGTGAGAACGAGGTCAAATCCATCGAGCACCTGCGGGCCTGTGCCCATCGACGCACAGAAACATGTTGACGCCGCCTGTGTGCACTGCACAGCAATGACGAAAGCTCCCCGACGGTGCTGGTCGTAAATTGGATCGCGGTATTTGTCTTCGAGGAGTACGCGATCTTGAACGGCGAGCGCCGCCAGTTCGCAGGCCCGAACTCCCAGAAAAGCCTGCGGACGCCGGGGTTTTGCCGAGCTGTTAAGGATTCGGAAGGTTCCACCCTGGCGCTCGGCCGACCAGAGTCGGATTTCTGCTGGATGCAAGTACTTCTTAAAACTCTGCGGTCCCACGGAGTACCCGAACAGGGCTTCATCCTCCCGGCGCTTTAGACGATAACGTCCCGGCTCCTGTTCGTCGGTCCATCCCGCAGGCAGATCTTCCACTGACTTAACATCGTTATAGACGATCGCCCTGTCGCGCAGCGTGGGGCCGATGACCTCATAGCCGTCGCGGATCAACGCCGCTATCAGCGTCCCCAACTGATCCGCACCTAGGATGTGCTCCGATCGTTGAGCCACACAATCCTCTCCAGACTCTGACGCGTCGCCAAAAGACCTTCGGCGACCACAGGTCGATGCTGCGCTTCTGCAACTTCTGCGCGCTGATTCCCGGCACGGTCGCACGTGCCGTTGCAATAGACTTTCGCGCAGAACGTCGTTCGTGGAGGCCACACTAGGCCGCTGTCTTGGAGACTTTTGCTTGAGTAATCTGGATGATCCTGGGTTCTACGAGTCTTACCAGATCGACCCAATCCATCCGCATCAGCTCGCGATGCGTGCCCGCGTTGAACGTGATCTCCCGGTTCGAGGTCAAGCTTTCGTCTGCATAAACGGCCATCCCGTAGAGGTTCCCGAATGGAGGCATGGCGCCGGCCTCGCAATCCGGAAACCTGCCTTTGAACTCCTCTTCTGATGCGAGATCCACTCTCTGCGCGCCCACGGCTCGTCTCAGCAGTGAGAGATCGACATGGCGGGACGCAGGAACGACCGCCATCGCCAGATTCCCATCAATTTTTGCGATCACTGTCTTGACGATCTCTTTCCCCGAGATGTGTGTAAGCGCGGCGATGCCCTGCGCCGTGTACGCGAGTGAGTGAGAAAAAACTATGTACCGGATGTTGTGACTGTCGAGAAACTCCCGCAGCTTGTTGAGCGGCATGGCAACCTCCTTCTGTTCAACAGACGAGAACGTTGAGAAGCCTACTTCTCCAGCCTTTCCTGAGGACAATATGGTATCCGCAATGTGTCCCGATCTCAGTGATCGGCATCACGACTGTTGGACCCAATTTGCATTCTGGAAAGCATGACGAGTCGCAATGCGGATCACGGCGCACCCAGGTAGCTGGTGAAGAGAATCGAAAATGTAGAAGTGTTCTCCACCGCCGGAGTGGGGGACAACAGATCGAGTACATCGATGGGTACCCCGATCGGGTTTTGCAGCTAATCAACCTACCAACGGAGGTTGATCCCGAGGAAGCAGTGTTCGAATTGCACGCAGGGATTCTGAAGTTCGACTCCCGAAAGCTGCACAGCGTACCGTGGAAAGCGTGGCTGCGGCAGCTTGAGTCTTCGTCTTCACCGCCCAGTGGGGCCCGGCTGGTCTTCGGGCGGCGTTTCGATATCTTCCAGTTTCTGCATGCGATGCAGGAACACGTAAACGGCGAGCAGAGTAAGTATTAGTAGCGAGAGAATCATGACGAACAAAGCGAAAGCAGTTACATTTCGGATGGGGCGCGTGATCTCGCGATCTTCCTGGCTCGCCACTACGATCCAGGGAAGGTTGGGGTAGGCATCCTTCAACCCTGTATCGGCGAACCCGATGAGATAGGACTCGCCTCTGGAAAGCCTCGTGAAAAGGTATCCGGTTTCGCGACCCCGCAGGCTTCCCAGAGAGTCGCGGATCGCCGTGTATTCCTCCGAACGCAGCTTTAAGGACGGGGCTACGCCGGGCGCCTCAATCACGGCTCCGTCGTCGCGCACCAGCGAAAGTCGCCCGGTACGTCCGATTTGCTCCCGATTGAGTTCAGCAAACAAGGGCGAAACATCGACCAAGGCCGTGACCGCGCCGACGAACCTGCCTGTGCTTTCCTGCAGAATAGGGTACGCGATGCTGACGTAGTACTGCCGGTTCTGTTCGTCGTAGCGCAGATCGGCCACGTCAATTGCACCCTGTCCTTCGGAATACAACACCCCCCAGTATGAGCGATCCGTCTGAAAGTAGTGCGTGGGCTTATCTGTGGCGGCGATGGTGGCGCCAACGGTATCCGCCGCGGTGACCTTCAGCAAGCTCGGATTTAGCTCCCGCATGCGACGGAATTGGCGGGCCAGGTCGGAGGTGAGGATGCTTTTTGCCAGGGCGTCGGTCTCCGGGCTGTTCCATTTCAGCTCGATGGCTCCGAGCTTGCTGCCGATGGCCTCCTCAGAAAGACCCTCGTACTGGTGATTCGCAGCCATGACCGCTTGAGCGAGACTCGGGTTGTTGGCAATCACGCTCACGTTCTTCACGGACTCTCCGATAAATTCGGAGGTGAACTCAGCCGAAGTGCGTGTGATCGAACGGATGTTTTCCCCGGCCATCTGGCGAATTTGGCCGTCTCCCTGCAACGCTACATAAAATCCGAACACAGTGAGCGGAACCAGAATCAAAATGAGAGCACTAAGCACTTTTTGTAGAGAAGCACGTAGTTCCAGAGAGTCGAGGGGCATGGGATCCTCCTCTTTTGCGGCCGGACGGCCTCGCGCTTGGGTGACACCTGCTGCGCCTGCGAGAGCGAAGGGTGCAGGTGACTACTTCCACATTAGCCGGTTCAAACTATTCTGTCTGTGACTTGCCGCACAAGCCACAGACCCAGCTATAATCCGCTCGGTCCACCTGGCATGATCAGTGGCTTGTGTGGCGGGATGGTGCACCTTAACATTGCAAAGGCACTGTTCCTTGCGATGAGACTCTCGCAGCGGAACCTGTTTAGGTCAGCGTCATGTGTTTCCTGATGCGTGGCGTCGGAACTGCTGGCACGCGACTCGGCTGGAGCTGAGGTGTCTAACGTCGTGAAGAAGCAAGTGGCTGCCTAAGATTTCATGCACGGCGCGACATCGTCAAGCCGTGCGACTGGCGGGTGACCGTGGTTGCGGCAAGTCCCAGCGTGGAGTGGTGTCTTTTCGATTCTTATTGTTGTTCGGAAAGGCCATTCCGTGCCCAAAGAATCGAGCCCGGCAGCAACGGGCTCTGCGTGTGCGAAGTCGAGGGGCAAGCTGAGATCATCGGAGACTATCCGTTTTCGCTCATCGGCGGAACCGGAGTGGTCTAGATTCGTGCCAAAAGAACACCAGGATGGGCCCGCCCGATCGCCAGGCATCCTCGACTCGGCAGCCTGACAATAAACTCCGTATATTGCGCGATGCGCCCCCCGAGCAGGTCTGACCGCGTGCCTCAGAGCAGCCACCAGATGTACTTTTTAACTTCACCAGCTTCTGAATCACCGCTATGATGGAGCGCTCGGAAAGCTCGTCCCACAAGCTCTTTTCGAACCGGCGACGGGAGTCGCCAGGCTGCGAACAAGTGAGCGAGCTTCGCGCGATCGTGCGAGCGCCGGGGCCTTGGCATGGCGCACTTTGCTCAGTGGGGTCTTTGGGACACAAAACTGATGAGCTACGTCGGCGCTGAATCAACGAAGACGAAAAGCCGGGCCCGGTTGCAGACCCCTTTCCACATCACGAATTCTTAATGCGCAGGTGCCGGTTGCGCACTTTGCGGAGCCATCGTGCTTGGACTTGTAAAATTAACTTTCGGAGCTTCGCGCGATGCCGGAGCGGCTTCGAAGTACGCCTCGTTCGGTTTGAATCCGGCGATTCCAGCAAAAAAGCTGTTGGGGAACTGCTGCACGTAAGTGTTGTAGTCGCGGAGCGTGTCGTTATAGCGTTTGCGTTCGACCGCGATCCGATTCTCGGTGCCGGCGAGTTCATCCTGCAGCCGCAAGAAATTCTCATTGGATTTCAACTGCGGATAGTTCTCCACAATCAGCAGCAGGCGCCCTAGCGCTCCATCGAGTTGTCCGTTCGCGGCGATTTTTTCTTGCGGCGAGCCTGCCGAAAGCAATGCGGAGCGCGCTTTCGCGATGTCGCCGAAGACCGTCTGCTCCTGCTGGGCGTAACCCTTCACCGTCTCCACCAGGTTCGGAATCAGGTCGGCGCGGCGCTGCAGCACAATATCCACCTGCGACCAGGCTGCCTTCACGGCCTCGTTCTTGCTGACCAGCGTATTTTTCACAGCCACGTACTGGCCGAAAGCGACGAGGACAATCAGCAACACAACTGCGATTACGACGATTACAGCGATCAGAGCCTTGCTCACAAGATTCTCCTGAAACGCAGGAATGAACTTTACGCCTCGCCCGCACCACCCGAGTCCAGCATTCTATCAACAGCGGCGGTCACTTGTTCGAGTGCTGACAGATATCGCGCAAACACATCCGCCACATCGAACTTCTTGCGGGACGCTTTCGTCTCTCGGACATCGAGTATCTGCAAAACGCTCGATGCATCAAACCCAATTCGCTGAGCCAATGCCTGTACGGCCTCGCGTTTTCCCGCCGGAGCACTATCATCCAGCACCATCAAAGCGTGACGAAGTAAAGTTGCGAACGATGAAACCGATCGTATCAGCAACTCCCACATTCGCGAGTCACTACCCAACGCCAGCAAAAGGTGCTGACGCAGCAGCGCAAGTTTTTCCCGCAACTCGTATTCGACCTGTACGCGATGCAAGGCGGAAGGAATCGAGAAATTCTCAAAAATATCTTCACCGAAGAGCACCCGGTGGTGCTGCTTCACGTCCATTAATTCGATCGCAAACACGTCCGCGGATCGCGCAAGCTCGTCGCGGGTCATGAACAGAGGCGGTGGTTGTTTCTGCGAATCCCACCATTTGACGGCGGGCGAGAGCGCTTGCAAGGCCGCGAACGAGTTGTCGCGAACCACGCAAAAGAGATTGATGTTTGAGAACTCGGGATGAAAATCTCCCGCGACCGACGATCCAAACAAGATCACGCTCTCCAGGTTCGCTCCCGCGGCCTCCTTGAGGCGAGCGACAAAGTCGTTAATCTTTTTTTCAGGAACCATTCGCGTCCTCGCTTGTTACCAGCTGCTGCTAGCCCCACCCCCACCAGAGCTGCCACCACCGAATCCGCCAAATCCACCACCGCCGCCGAAACCCCCGCCACCGCCACCAAAACCACCGCCGCCATAGCCTCGACCGCCGCCCCCAAAGATTCCAGAAAAAAGCATCCAGAAAAGTACGGTGCGAAGCGGAGTAAGAAGAACGACCAGCACAATGATGATCAGCAGGACGACCCCGCCAGCTGAGATCCCTCTGCTCTGCGGCTCCATGCCCTCCGCTGGGACCGGTGCCGGCTGCGGGGTAGTGAGTTGAATACCGGCGTCCTGCGCAATCACGCTGGCAACGCGTGCTGTAACCAGCAGCAACCCTTGGCTGTAGTTGCCTGCACGCATCAAGGGAATGGCCTCCCGCTGAAATCCTCCCACCTTGCCGTCGGGCAGGATGGGTTCCAGCCCGTAGCCTACCTCGATGCGTGCGCCGTGATCGTTGATCGCATAAAGAATCAAAACTCCACGGTTGGTAGCCTTGCTTCCCACGCCCCACTGATGAAACAGATCGACTGCGTAACTCTCGATGTCGGAACCGTCTAGCGACTTTATGGTAACGACGGCGATCTGCGCATGCGCCCTCTCGTCAATCTGGCGGCAGATCTCATCCATCTGCGCAATCGTCTTCTGATCCAGAACGTGCGCGAAATCGTTGACGTAATCAGTAGCTTTAAGCTGGGCGATCGGTTCGGCTCGCGCGGCAAGGATCACCATCAAAGCACTGGCTGCGACGAGGCACGCTTTTGCTCGCGACTTCATGGAAAGCGAAATTGTACAGGACAGTGGCCAGAGGAAGATTGAACTAAGCGCAAACGTACCCTTGGTGAGAAAGAAACGGGAAGCATCCATCACAGTGCTCCCGGGAAAACGCATCCAAAAACCATTGACTCACACGCAGCAGCATCATGGTGCCGCACTCAAGTTTGACGTTATTCTTTTCCGAAGTCACCACCGAACCTTGGGATGCGTTCGACGCCCTGTCATTGAGCTTCAAATTCGAGATTCCGATCACGCCCTTCGTCTCGCCAGTGATAGCCAGCCGCGAATGGTTTGCGGTCTGGGAATCGCTTGGCATGTTGCCGCCCGCTGGAGCCGACTGGCTTGGCGCCGAGCCGGAGCCACCCATGCCTCGCGTCCGTCATGTCAAGTTCTCCGCCAACCGCTGAGTCTGCCGCCGCATCGAATACGCATGAAATATGCATATCTCCGCTTTGCCTCATCCCTGGCGCTGTCTTTCCTGGGTGCCTCTTTCAGCGGCTGCACGTCAAACCAAAATAATCCCGATGAAATTCGCCAACGCACTGCCGAGGCCACCGAAACTGTAAGGCGCGATGCCAAGGCTATGGCGGAAGGTGTCAAGGAGGGGATGAGTAGCGATAAAGCCATCAACATCAACAATGCGTCGCGCGAAGACCTGCTCAACCTACCAGGTATCACGCAGGGCGACGCCGACCGCATCATCGCAGAACGTCCATTCAAGGGCGCACACGAACTGGTAGCGCGGCATATCATCCCGGAATCGGAGTATGACAAAATACGTGACCGGATTATCGCCGGCCACTGACGCTCTGTTTCTGTGACTTCCGGTGCGGTCCTGCGATATCATCAAGGGGATGCTGCTTTCGCGACAATACCATCCATTCCAGACTGACGACGCGCGGTTGGAACCGATCGACGCCAAAGTTATGGCTGGCGAGCGCCTCGATTTTGCCGATGCCCTCACGCTCTACCGCACCGGGGATGTGCTGGCCGTGGGCTGGATGGCCAACCATGTCCGCGAGCGCATGCACGGCGACAAAACGTATTTCAACGTCAATCGTCACATTAATCCTACCAACGTCTGCGTCGCGGCCTGCCGCTTGTGCGCCTTCGGCCGCAAAAAAGACACTCCCGGCGCCTACACCATGGCGCTCGAGGAAGCTTTCGAAACCGCGGCATCCGGTTACAGCGAGGCGGTGACCGAATTTCACATTGTCGGGGGATTGCATCCCGATCTTCCTTTTCAATATTTTCTCGATCTCTGTTCAGGCCTCAAGCAACGTTTTCCGCAGGTTCATCTCAAAGCCTTCACCATGGTCGAGGTCGCATACCTGGCCAAGCGCGCCAAGCTCTCGATTCGCGAGACGTTGGAACAGCTGAAAGCTTCTGGCGTGGATTCGCTGCCGGGCGGAGGCGCGGAAATATTTGCCGACCGGATTCGCCACATCATCTGCGATCACAAGATTGATGGCGATCAATGGCTCGATACAGCCAGAATCGCACATCAAATCGGCATGAAATCCAACGCGACCATGCTCTATGGCCACGTCGAGAATGACGAAGATCGCGTGGATCATCTTCTGAAGCTGCGCGCTCTGCAGGACGAAACGGGCGGCTTCCAGACATTCATTCCGCTCGCCTTCCATCCCGATAACACTCCGCTGCAACATCTGCCAAAAACCACGGGCATGCTCGACATCAAGCAGATCGCGGTCAGCCGGCTCGTTCTCGACAACTTCCCGCACGTCAAGTCTTACTGGCAGATGATGACGGCCAAGATCGCGCAAATCTCACTGCGATTTGGGGCTGACGATATGGACGGCACGGTAATCGAAGAAAAGATTTATCACGACGCGGGCGCTACCACCCCTCAGGGGATGCGCCGCGAAGAACTCCAGCGCCTGATCCGTGCTGCCGGACGCGAGCCCATCGAGCGCGACACGCTCTACCGCCCGGTCACACGAACCGAGACGTCAGTTACGGTCGCGGTGTAGGCACGCAGTCTAGCCCCAGGGAAACGGCCGACGTATCACTACTGTTCGAGTAGATCGTCAGCCGACATTTCTACATCGCGCAGAATCGCCCGGCAGCAACCCCGGCCCCTGGTCTCACCGGAATGAACCGGCACCACGGTTGCTCTTCAAGAAAATATGGCTGTCTTTGGTACGAACGGCCCGAAAACCAGCGCGTTCGAGGATACGAATGTTTCCTTTCCCTTGAGGCGGGGAAGACGTGTCATGCGCAGATTTGCTGAATCCCAACGAGCTCGAGCGAAGGAACCATGCCGCCCCTTGCCCGGCAAAGTGCAATCGCCTCTCGGGTACGTTTCATCAGCGTATCGAGAGTTTTCGCTTGGGTATGACAACCCCGCAGGG
>JBEKUD010000143.1:0-13035 GCA_049515395.1 Candidatus Sulfotelmatobacter sp.
CTCGAAGCAATCCGCAAGGTGCATGCTGGCAAAAAGGCCATCCCGCCTGAGATTGCCGCGCAACTGGCCAACCACATGAGCGACGAGACACTCACCGCGCGGGAAATCGAGATCCTGCAGCAGGTAGCCGAGGGCAACCGCAACCGCGACATCGCCGATCGGCTGTTCATCTCCGAAGGAACTGTGAAGGTTCACATCCAGCACATCATGGGCAAACTCGGCGCCAGCGATCGGACGCAAGCGATTACTATCGCCGTCCGGCGGGGCATCATCCACCTCTAAGGTTGCCCAATTCTCAGCGAGTCGTCCCGTTTAGGAATATCCCGGAATACCACTTTAGTAGTATTCAAAAATTTAGAGTTCGGGCGATTCGCGCGTGCCCGGGAGCAGATATGTTTTGTGCATGCGGTTCTTTCACCGCAGTGTGTGAGGAGAAGAAGGATTTGCAGCGGTGGTACAGGACATTTCCGCACGGTTTGCCGGGCATCGGTCTGCTGGTCTTGCGACTCGCGATTGGCGCGAAGCTGGTCATCGAAGCGTCTAGCTGCATGCTGGACCCGCAGAGCTTGAAGTTGGGAGTCTGGCTGCTGTCTTTGTTCGCCCTTGGAATCGGAACTACTTTCGCGCTGGGCTTCTTGACCCAGCTGGCGGCGGGCGTTTCAGTGCTGGCCAGTGCCGCGGTCTACCTCTACCATCCTGCCTGCGTGTCTTCCTTCCTGAACCTGCCGAGTCCCGACACAATCGGCATGGCGCTCGCGATTGCGCTGCTGGGGCCTGGCGCGATCTCCCTGGACGCCTACTTCTTTGGCCGGCGTAAGATCGTCATCCCTCCTGTAGCAAGGTCTTAGGTTGTTCCTCATTCTTGGGAGCATCCCGTCCCCTTCGTAGCTGTATAAAACTGCGACTCGCTTCCCCTAACCAGCGGACCCGATATCCGAAAGTGGTATTCGATGGCGACCCTGCAGTAATAGCAAAAAAACTGCTTATCGCAAGATGCGTTCGACCCCAGACAGACCGCATAGTAGCTCCATCAAGAACGAAAATTGATGTTGCAGTGGAGAGTCGCAATGAGCTACTTGGTTTCGCACTTTGAAGCAGCTTCGATGGCGGCAGCAGAAACGCAGGAATTCGGCATGGCCCGCTCCGACCAGGCGGCGGGCCCAATTCTGGGCGCCCAGGTTCTCAACCCTCTGATGGAGGCCGACTCGGCTGCCTACATGAGCGCCCGGCACATCAGGCAGGTGATGGATGCCGTGCCGCAGCACATGTTCATCCTCGAAGCCGATGGAACTTTGTCGTTTATCAATTGCGCGGCGCGCGAATACCTTGGATCGATTGATACCGTCGCGCCAACGGAGCGTCTCCGCTCGATCATCCATCTCGAAGATGTTGACGCGCTCTTGAGCGCCTATCACGATGCCATGGCCCATGGAATTTCTGTTGAAGCCGAAGCTCGCGTCCGAAACAAGAATGGGCAATACCGCTGGTTTCTGCACCAGTTGCTTCCCTTGCACGATGAAAACGGCCAGATTGTTCGCTGGTGCGGCACGCGGATCGACATCGAGGACCACAAAGGATCGAAAGAGCAGGCGCAGCGTGAGAATCTTGCCCTGCGCGAAGAGATTGACGCAATGGCGATGTTCGAAGAGATCGTTGGCACCGCGCCCCGTTTGCAGGCCGTGTTGGCCCGCGTCACGAAGGTTGCACGCACAGACTCCACGGTTCTGATCACGGGCGAAACCGGTACCGGCAAAGAGTTGATTGCCCGGGCCATTCACAAGCGCTCTGATCGTGCGAATCGCCCGTTTGTGAGCGTCAACTGCGCAGCGATCCCCCGCGACCTGATCGCGTCCGAACTGTTTGGACACGAAAAGGGCGCTTTCACCGGAGCCCTGCAGCGCCGCATCGGCCGCTTTGAACTGGCCGAGGGAGGCACGCTGTTTCTCGATGAAATCGGCGAGCTTCCGGCCGAAACCCAGATCGCTCTCCTGCGCGTCCTGCAGGAAAAAGAATTTCAGCGCGTCGGCAGCAATCAGACGATTCGCGCCAATGTGCGGGTCATTGTGGCCACTCATCGGGATCTGCCCGCGGCCATTGAAGCCGGCACGTTCCGCGCCGACTTGTACTATCGCATCAATGTGTTTCCGCTGGAAGTTCCGGCGCTGCGCGATCGCCAGGAAGATATCCGCCTGCTGGTCGAGTACTTCATCGACCGCTATGCGCACAAAACGGGGAAGCAGATCCGGAACATCGAAAGGAAGAGCATGGAGCGGCTGCAGTCGTATCCCTGGCCCGGTAACATTCGTGAACTGCAGAACGTCATCGAGCGTTCTGTGATTCTGTGCGACTCTGAGAGTTTTTCGGTCGATGACAGCTGGCTGTCGACTGCGCAACGCTCCAGCCGGCCGCTGTCGCGGGAGATGACTTCGCAGGAAAAAGAGCTCATCGAGTCGGCACTGGCGGATTGTAAAGGCAGGGTTTCCGGTCCTGCGGGTGCGGCTGCCAAGCTGGGCATGCCGCCCTCAACCCTGGATTCGAAGATCCGCGCTCTGAAAATCGATAAGCACCGCTTCTACACGAATTAGTCTGTGGGGGCTCGTGCTACGTTGTTCACGGGTCCGAGACTATCGCAGTGAATTTTCGGCGGAACACTCCGAACACTCAACCCTGTAGACTCGCATCTCGACCCTTCCATATTCTCTGCGTGAATCAGAGGCGCTTGTAATTGCTGACCAAGCGCCAGGATCAGACGCAGAGGCTGCTCATTGCAATTCCTTTGATCGGATGATTGATTATCGGGAGACCCAACTGGATGCTTTCCGTATGTTGCCTTGGAGTTGATCTTTCCTCCCGCCCGTCGAGGCCAGCCTCCTAGTAAGTGGAAAGCACTGTAACAGTTTCGACACGTTCGCATTCGCAGTTGGGCTCCTCCGCTAGAGCGTCAGCCTCGCGAGCCACAGGCTGACGCTGCCGTGCCGCCTTCGGCCTGTAGCTTGAGATTAGACGTGCTACCACAACCGCGACGAAGAAGATGCCGGACATACTCTCCAGCGCGGCAACGATCCGCACGAAGGGGTTCAGCGGCGCGATCCCGCCATAACCCACGCTGGTCAGCGTAACCATGCTGAAATAGAGAAACGTTCCAGCCTGCGTGGACGGAATCGTCTGATTGAACGCGTGGTCCACGAAATGATTCAGGATCCAATAGAGCTGCGAATATGCGGCTGCAATTACCAGGTAGCTGATGAACGCCTCGGCGATCGCATTCCGCGGATTGTGGAAGTCGGAATGGAAATGATCGAACATGGCCCAAAGAATCGAACACGAGAACGCCATGCCCGCCACTGGAGACAAGTTGGCATAAGGCTGGTGTGGGTTTCCGAAGGCTTCAACGATTCTCGTGATCATCCAGATCCCCGCAACCGGAAGCACAACCCGTCGAACGACCAACCGGTTTGCGAAGTGACCGATGCCGGCCAGCACCATCAACAGCACCGCGAACCCAAGCAGGGCGCCGACGCGAGGATGCGAATCGGCAAGCGGCGAGGCCAGCATTTCGGCAACCAGCGCCCACATCACGATTTTGATCCGGTGCTGGGCGAAAAACCTCGAGCGCAACCATTTGTTTTTCATCAGAGTCTCCATTCTGGTTTTTGTCCCCGGGGTCTTTCCCCTTACTCGACACGTAGCCAATCGTCGCTCGGATTAAATTTCTGAATCGATGCTGCGATCTTCGCCGTGTCGCGACCCAGATCACGCTCGTAAACGACGCCATCCATGCCGCTCATGAATGTCATGATGCCGGTTTCTCCATAATTCACGGGCGTTGCCAGGACCGCGAAACCGCCGGTCATCCGGCCATCCACGATGTAGCTCCTGGCGCCACCGGGGGCATCGTCGCCCTGGGCCGTCAGGATGCGCAGCTTGTAGCCGTCAACGACCAGAGGCTGATCCGGAGAAAGCGACCTGAGCGATGACTTGGGAAGTTCGTCGAGGCTGGCCAGCGGACTGGAGTTTTGCTTGTCTGACGCGGGCCAATAGAGTCCGTCCTGCTTGCCCGAAGTGCTGATGATGCGCCGCGCAAACCCCGTATAGCCGCTGTCGGCGAAATACATCTCTTGTGCGTCGCCGAGCGCGGTGCAGGCATCGATCGCCAGCAGTTCGTTGCGCCCGATCTCGCGCGCCCGGACTTCCTCGGCTCCGGCAACTCCATCGAAGTACCACTGGCCCGAGGAGTTCTTCGCCAGGGGCACGGGGAAAGCGAAGTTGTCTGCCCCGATGTAGAGCACGCGACTGCTATCGGTCATGTCGACCCAACGATTCATTTTCTTGTACCCGGACGCGAAGGCTTGCATGGCGGCCTTATCGGCTTCCTGATCGCCAGCCGTCAGCAGCGCCTTGGGGTCAACACCCAGGATTTTCGCCAGTGCGGCTTCATCGCCGTTCTTGGCGGCCTTCTCCAATGCAGCGCCGGCTTCGACCGGTGAGTGGAAGGTAGTCTGGGATTTGTCGGTTAGCTTCCCACTGCCAATTCTGATCACCGCGATGCCAGTTGCTACAGCAACCGCCAGCCCGGCGATTAGAACCAGCTTGTTCCATTTCCGAGTTTTGCTTGCATTCGATTTCATTTTCAATCTCCTCAATTTGATTTCGTGATTCCTGAGTCCTTTACCGACGGCGTCCACCGCCGCCGGAAGAGCGATGTTGAGCCGGTGCGTGCATCCGGGCCATGGGCTGTTGGGGACGTCGTCCAGCCATACTGTCGCGGCCGCGATTGCTTTCCATGCGGTTGGCTGAGCCGTCTCCGCTGAAACGGGAGCGGTTCTGATCGGCGCCGCCAAAGTGGCTGTTGTCGTTGTGGCTTTGACCGAGCATCTGGCCGCCGTTGTTCGGAGCGGGGCTCGCGTGCTGCACACCACTGTTCCCGCCGATCAATCCGTGATTACCGTTAGCTCCGCCATTGGGCGTGTTCGCGCCCGTCCCTTTGTCGGGATGAAAGCCGCCGTTGGGAGCGACGTCGTGCTGCACACCGCCGTTCCCGCCAATCAGTCCATGGTTGCCGTTGCTTCCACCGTTGGGCATATTGGCCGGGCCGGTGCCGGGCTTGTCGGGGTGAAAGCCGCCGTCGGGACCGAAATATCCATTCGGGTGATAGCCACCGTTGGGGCCGTAGTGCGTGTCTTCGCCCGGCTTGTAGTTACCGTCGGGGTGGAAGGTGCCGTTCGCACCATACCAGGCGTGGTTTTGCGATCCGGCCGCTCCTCCGCCCCAGGGGTGGTAGCCATTGTAGTTGGTGTTGTTCCAGGTGTGGTTGTTGATATAGGTCGTGCGGTTGTAGATGATGGTTGTACGGCCGGCACCACCACAGCAGCCCCAGTTTACATTCCACGCGTGCCAGCCCCAGCCGAAGCCTCCGCCCCAGCCTCCACCACCAAACCAGGCCCCGATTGTGATCGGACTTCCGAAGTACAGTCCTACCCCCACGGAAACAGGCAGTGCCGGCGGCACGTAGTACGGCACCACAACCGGCGCACCGTAAACCACGGTGGGGTTGTATTGCGGAACGTAGATCACCTGCGGGTTCGCCGGCTGGATCACGATCGTGTTCGGCGATGCCGTTGTGACTGTGATCTGCGAATTCGATTGCAGTGTCCCAGCCGTCTGCGCCTTGGCGCGCATGGCTTGCACGGCCGCCATCACGTCGGACTGCTGATTGGCGAACGCCTGCCCGAGGCTCGATGTCCACGAGAGGTTATGCGCCAGGTTATCGAGCACCGAAGGAAACTGCGTCAAAGCCTTGACGCTGGGATCCCAGGACTGCTGGTCCACAGCTTGGGCCAGCGCCTGGCCGGTCAGATTTCTGTTCTGCGCGAGCCAGTCGTCGGCATACGCAACCTGATCGGGATTCGTGGCAGCCCCGAGCACCTGCGCAACCAACGCATCGGGATACAGCGCGATCGGAGCCACCAGAGAATTGAGCTGATCCGCCGGCAGGGGGGCCGGCGCTGGCGCAGGGGCCGGTGCCGAACTGCCTTGCGTGTTGTAATTCGCTGGCTGCTGAGAAGCAGGCTCAGCTGCGGGCGTCGGAGCAGGAGACTGATACGAAGCCTGTGTTTGGTACGACGGCTGCGACTGATACGACGGTTGGGACTGATACGACGGTTGAGACTGATTCGCCGGAGCCTGGTATGTCGCGGGCTGATATGCGGTCTGCGCGTCCGGAGGAGTCAGAACTGGCTGAGACGAATATACGGCACCGGTGCTGGGCGGGACTGGCGTCGCAGCTGTGGCCGGACGTACAGCCTGCCACGCCGCATGCTTGCCGCGGATCCCGTACGTTCCGGACATATTGTCTCCGTAAATCTGTCCCCAAAAATGAAGAACAGTTCGGGTGACCGTATTGAATCGGATGCGGTGTCCATTGACTTCCCCCTGAATCGGGCCCGACTGCACGGGACCCTCGAAGTATCCCGAAATGCGATTGCCGTATTGTGCGATCTGGACGTGCTTGACGATGGTCTCACCGTTCTCGATGTTGGTGGAGTAAATCGTCCAGTCGCCCTGCACGTTGTCGGGCGGTTGGTCGGCGAATGCTATGGTTCCCCAAGTCAGCGCCAGAAGGGCGACTGCCAGCTTCAGCGTTGCGTTCGTTTTCTTCATGACATTTCTCCTTGAATCTCTGCGACTTCCTGATTTCAATGCCGCTCGATGAGGAGAAATGCAACCGGCGAGCCAAAGCTAGCTTGTTGATTTAGGGCGAGTTACACCGGAATTGTGCTCACGAGCTCTCGGGAATTCCCGAAATTAAACGAAGAGCGGCAAACTCCGATCGGTAGGATGGATTGCTACTCCATCATGCGGAAGATCAATCGCACAGCGTGGCGTGGGTGAGCAGCGCGTGGAATACAATCGGGTGCGGGCCAAATGGCCGCACCCGATTTGTTGCGAACGAGAGTCGGGGAGTCAGGCTTGCTGGCGGCCAAACCGTCCCCGCGGCGCTGTATTGCCTGGCCCGGGCGCTGATGGGCGGTTCGGCTTCGGCTGGTCAGAGTTGGGTTGTTGAGGTGAGGCAGGTTTGCCCTGCTGCCCTGACGGTTGAGTCGGGCGCGTCGGCTGTTTTCCGCCAGGCCCGGCTGGCCGAGCGGGCTGAGGCTGATGCGGTTTGCCGGGCTGTCCTGACGGCTGATTCGGACGCGTCGCTCTGTTCCCGCCACTTGACCAACCCGGCTTCGAACCGGGCTGATTTGAACCAGGTTGCCGCGGTGCACCTGGTTTGCCCGGTTGACCAGGCGGCTGATTCGGACGCGTCGGTTTGTCTCTGCCCGGGGTTGTCGGCTGGCCTGGCCTCGGCGGATTCGGCTGGTTTGGTGTTCCCGGCTTGCTCGGACCTCCCGGACGTGGCGTCGGCTTTCCCGGACTTGGACTGCCCGGTTTTCCGGGTGTGCCGGGCTTCCCGGGCGTTGGTTTGCCTGGCGATGGACGGTGGCCGCCGGGAGGATTCGCCGGACGTCCAGGTCGAGGTGCCGGACGACTTGGCGGCCGATAGTGCGGTGGGCGAGAGCCCCAGTTGCCACGGTATCCCGGACGATTGGCCCACACGATCGGTCGCGGATGATACGAATAATGTGGCGGACGATAAGGGTTTCCCCAGCCGTTCCAATAGCCGTGATTGTAGTAGGCCCGCCTCGCTCCCCAATTCCATCCCCAACCGCCCCATCCCCAGGGGCGGTTATCTACAATCAGGGCGCTAATCCCGATTCCCACGCTGAATGTGATCAGCGATGTGGCAACAACCGCGCCGGGAACAGGACGAACATAGACCACGGTCGGGTCATATTGCGGCACATAGACGACCGCCGGGCTCGCCGGCTGGATAACATAGATTGTTTGACCGGCCGATTGCTGCACTTCCACTTTCTGTTGCTCGCTGGTGCGCAACGCCCCGGAGTCGTACGCCTGAGCGCGCAACCGTTGAATCGACGCAGTGACCGCCTCCTGATCGGCCGAGAACGCCTGACCGACCGCGGCATAATCGTCGATGTGGTCGGCCATCATGGCTACGACGGTTGGAAAATTCACCAATGCGACGAACGCGGGATCGAATCCCTGTTTCTCGGCCGCATCGGTGAGTGCGGTTCCCGTCAAGCCGGGATTCGCTTGCAACCAGGCGTTGACATCCAGGATTTCCTGCGGATTCGTCGACGCTGTGGTGATCTGGGACAGCAGCGCATCCGGGTAGAGCGCAACCGGCGCCAGCAGTTGATCCAGTTGCTCCTGCGTTGGCGCTGCGGTTACCTGCGCCCAAACCAGAGGGCTGGGCCCCTGCAACGCCATCAGCACGACCAGCAGGGAAGTCAGTATCGAACGTAAATTGCTCAGCATAAACACATCCCTTCCCTAGCTATTCGACTTGTTGGTTGGTGATTTCTTGTTGAGTTCGGAGAGCAGTGACTTCGCCGACTCCGAGACCGTAACTTCGCTGTTGAACACGATGTCGTGCGCGCTGACATTTCGTCCGTACAAGTTCTTGTTGGCCCCATTGTCCGGGCGAAGCGTCGAGCCGGACAGAGAGATTCCGGCAAAGAGTCCGCGCGACCGGGAGTACGAAAGGATTTCGGCTCTCAGGGCTACGTCGGTTTCGGCACTCAGATTGCGCCCCACTGGACCCGCGGCCGCGGAAATATCTCCCCCGAGTTTCACCTTGCTCGAAAGAATGCTGTGCGCCGATCGCGGACTCATCAGCAAGAGCACGAAGTCGGTTGCCTGTCCGCCGATCTGGAGTCCGAAGCTGCCGCCTTCGAGTGCCATCATGGTCGGAGCGCCCCATGGGCCTTTGAAGTCTTCGCCACTGCGGCAGGTCATGACACCCCTTCCATAGCTTCCGCCGAATCCGAAGGCGAACTTGATCACGGAAGGCAGGACGACGACACAATCCGCTTTGTCGATAACGCTCTGCGGAACGTCATCCGGGATATTAAGAATTTCCCTCATGACATTGCCCGCGTTTGCTACGCGGTCCTGTTCTTTCTTTTGTGCGAAAACAGGTGCCGCAATCATAGTTAGAAGTAATACAGCGCAAACTCTTTTCATAGAATTATCCTCTCAGAATTGGTTTTTCTTCTCTTAGCAAATTTGGCGGATGCGGTCCTTCGCGTTGCCCGCCGATGTTTCCTGGTTGATGGCTCTTGGAGCTCTGTTGCGTGCCAGCAAAGCTTTCATCTGATTCAGGCGATGAGTGATTCGTTTCTCGGACGCGGCGTTCTTTCCGGCCATCAGAATCAGCTTCACCGACACGAGGAACACACCTGCTTCCAGAAACAGCTCATGGGTGAATCCCTTGACGGCTAACGACATACTGAACAACCCAACCGTTAGCAGAATTACGAGGGTGGTCCACGGATCACTCGACTTGAATAATTTCATGGCGAATCACTCCTTCATCGAATTGCTTTTTACTTGTCACCAGTCAACGCACAGAAGATTTTGATCGCGGGTGACTGGAATCCTTAGCCCTAGAACGGCTGTCGATTTTGTAGGGGCCTGTTGAACGCACAGGCCCTCTACCATGCAGTGACGCTTCTCACTTCGCTGCCGGCACCCACACCGCGTTAGCAGAGGCGAGCTCCACCCCGGCAACTTCGGTGTTGATCGACAGGTTGCGAAGCTCCGCCTTTTTCCCCGATCGTGCGGAAAAGCCCAACAGGTACTGGTTGTTGAGGATGTTCTGCAGTTGATCGAGATACGGCGTGAAACTTACGGGCTGCTGCAGTCCCAGAAAGAAAGACTCGCCGCCAGTTACATCGGACAGCTTCGCAATGGCCATCTGTCCATTCGTCGCCTCCCAAAAGTTGCGGTCCCGGCGGTCCATACCCGGCGCATAGATCGTATGAATGATCGTGCCGGTACGCATGGCCACTTCGCTCGCCGAATCGACGTCGGGATTGCTGTACGGGCCACGCCAACCCATCCCGCGACGGGCGCGGTCGATTCCGTCCGTGACCATCAGAACCTCATGCCGGTTCTCGCTGGTCGGCCACCGCTTCATCAGATCGATCACCGAAAGGTATGGACTTCCGTAGGCGCCCGCCGAACCCAGGGGCAACCTCAGGGCGTTGGCGGCCGCTGCGTGGTCGGTCGTGAAATTCTGCACGATCTCGACCGTGGCGTTCCGCATGTATCCGACGCCGATCGCAGTCGTCGACGGCTGAGCGTTGATGAACGACCTCAGGTCATCGAGGTGCATTCCCAATGTTGGGTTCGAAGCGTCATCGATCAGGATGAACAGATCGAGACCCGCTCGGTCGCCCTTAGCCGGAACCCACTCCGTCACTTTCAGGCGTTCTCTGCCCTGGATTACGGCGATATCTTCCTTCTTGAGTTCAGGCATGCGTTTGTCGCTAGGCACCTCTGCCGTGACAGTCATTCTTACGGGCACGCTAGCGGCCCCGCTTTCTTGTGCGTTCGACGGAGCGACGGTCATCATCGCTGCCGCCATGGTTACTGCTGCGCAAAACACACTCTTGATCCGCGACTTCATATTTTTTCCTTTCTCCATTTCGTTATCGAGTCTCGCTCGAATCTCACTGTCGGTAATGCATCCTCCATTCCAAATGGCAAGTGATTGAAAACATGAGCGGTACTGCGAATTGACGTTTTCGAGGGTCTCGGGAATTCACGAGAGTCCGCGAAGGAGCAAGACACCAGGAAGAGAGTCAGGAAGCAAGAAGAGAATTAGGGATCGCTAGGGGAGAGGACAGAGTTGTCTGCTCAACGAGGACGGTTATTCCAAAGCTCACGGTAGCGCTGCATTTCAATTCAGAACTATCGCTGGCGACGCTTCCGCCTCTACGGTTTGGTTGGGAACAATGGCAATGCGCCTAATTCTGCGTGCTGGCTGGCGCATCCAGGCGAACCACTCGGCCGCTATCGAGCTCGTATTCCGCTTCGATCAGCCCGAGCTTGCCTGCTTTCACCGCGTCGCGAATGATCTGACTGTTCGCCAGCACATCTGTGGCACTCTGATGCACGTTTTCCCTGATCGCCGACTCGATCAGATCGTCTGCCTTGGCGTAGGTCTTGGCTTGAGTGACCGCAGGATTGATCCTCTCAACGATGGCGTCCAGGTTGCGGCTGGGCATCTTTTCACCAGAACACGCAGCACTCACCGCACCGCATTTCTGATGCCCCAGCACGACCAGCAGAGGACTATGAAGATGATCCACAGCATACTCGATGCTTCCCAATCCTACCGCGTCAGCTACGTTCCCCGCCGTGCGCACCACAAAAATATCACCTAGGCTTTGATCGAATATAAGTTCGGGACCGACCCGGCTGTCCGAGCAGGCGAGAATGATCGCTTTGGGAGACTGGCCGGAAGCAAGCTTTTGACGGAGTGACACCAGTGCGCGGGCCTGAGGTTTGCCGGTGACGAATCGAGCATTGCCCGCCCTGAGGCTATTCCAGACCTCGTCTGCAGAAGGCGCGGCATGACTGGGCGCATGCGACGAGGGTGGCGCCGGATGAGCCTGGGGCTGCTGCGCGAACCCGCAAGTGGCGAGCGTCAAGACGGCGCTGAGATAGAGTATGCGCATCATGGGTGGATTCTCCGGACGGATTATAACTCTCTTCCACTGATTCATCAGACCAAGGGGGAGTCTTCACGGTGCAATGACCTCCGATATGTGTTGGGGGTATTTGAAGGATGACCTGTTCTATTTTGATACCAATGCCTACTCTCAGCATTTACTTCATCCTGCATACGATTCGCACACAATGAGCTTTCCCATCGCAAATCACTTAAAATCACTTCTTGGTTTTTCATGCACTTACGTGGACTTAAATTGCTGACCGTGCTCGGTTAAGTCCTTTGTTTGACGATTGGAAGCGGTTTCGACCCCCACTCGTTTCCGCAATTTTTCAACAACTCACACACACGTAAATCAGTCGCAAATCAGTTCTGCTTCGACGCCAACTGTACCACCCTGGAATGGGCCTCTAGCTAGCATTTCGTTCGTGACCGCATCCTCGTATACACGCGACAGTAAGAATGTGGGGTTTCGCGGGGAGAAAACGCCGAAAGAGCTCGGACGACGAAGTGCGTAGGTCGGGCGCTCTGAAGCCAGAACGACTGGCGCCTGAGAGTCTATTGGGTGCATGGGTGCAACTGAGTTTGCACCCCTGATTTGTAAGCAATACCAGACCAATGAGTTAGCTGTTGACTCTACTGAATTCGGGACCAGGGGGTCGGAGGTTCAAATCCTCTCTCCCCGACCATATCTAGTTGATTCGGTTGACTCAATTCTCGCGGTTTCCGCAAGTTTCTGATTCCAAACATTGAGTTTTGTGTCCTAGTTGCGTCCTGACGGTCTTCGTGCAGGACGGCGAGACCGCCATGTATTGGCGCGAAGGCGGAAGTGTCTTCGGCGCGTTATGGGAAGAGTGTCATTAATCGGAGGAGAAGACGATGTCGGAAGAAAAGAACGACGCGAAAATATCCGGGACGGAGGAGGATTTCTAATGACAAAAGTAAACGACATCACTAATTGTTCCGTATGCGGCCACGAGGCCAAGCGGGATCTCGACACCGACACAAACGAGATGTCGCTGAGCTGCGATCGCTGCGGATTCTACGCCGAAACTGAGATCGTCAAGGACAGCACGGGCAAGACATTTTGGTTAGAGACCAAGCGTCTGCCGATGGACGAGGGCGGACGCGTCATCCGCGGGACGTGCGTTGCGCAAGTCAGCGAAGCACGGTGGTGGTTGCCTAGACTGCAGAAGACAGTGAACTCGATAGAGCAGCCAACCGCGGACGCAGAATTCATAAAAAATGTGGCGTACCGGCAATGCGGCAAAGCCGGCGTTCAGTGGGACGAGCACGCAAACATCCGCAGCGAAGAGGAAAGTGGATGGACCCGCATTGTTAATGACCACATCCAGCGAGCCAAATACATCGACCGCCGCCATTACCGCGTTTGCTGCTGCTGCTTCGTCGGTCACATCCATTGCGAAGAGCTTGACCTGATCTCCATATCG
>JBEKUD010000144.1:0-12946 GCA_049515395.1 Candidatus Sulfotelmatobacter sp.
TGCTGTTTCTAGTTCCCAGCAATATCCTGGCCGGCAGGCCATTTCTGACGAAGCCCAAGAAACACTCGTCGGCTTCGCAGCGAGGCGCGCCGTAAGACCCCGTATCGGAGTTTTGTAACGTAGGCATCCGCCGCAATGTCTCGGCCTTGGAGGTTTCCCCAAGGCGCAAAGTGGAGAGTGCAGTCACGACAGAGACAATGCGGCTCGCGTAGATTGCGGCCTCAACCCGTAATGCGATGGCTGAGGTGACGACGACGGCGAAGCACCACAGAAAGACGATGCGTGAAGCGGATCGAAATCGAGGGGAGACAAATGCTCGCGTCATCGATAGCATCCTCTTTAGTAGACAATCAGAGGGAGCCCCAAGTTCCCATTCTCAGATCGATCACTTCTTCCCATCAGAGCGCGAGTCCCTGCAGCGTCCGTATTCGTCGTACGGCAAGACGTTTACGATCTTCAGCTTGAGCTTACGCATCAGCGCCCCGAGGTCAGAATATCGGACGTCCACCTCGGCTTCGGTCAGCGGTGCACTCCCCGGAAGCGCCTTAATTTCAAAGCTCGTGCCTGCAGGAAACCGCTGAATCCACGCTTTAAAATCGTCAAAGGAATTAGTGAGATCTCCGAAATGAGGATCGCCCTCGTTCAGCTCCCATACCGGAAAGTGTTGTGTTTGCTCAGTCGTGCGCGCCCATTTCAAGCTGTCGCATCGATAGACGCACAATTGGCGCAGACGAGCTATTCGCTGCGGCTCCGGCAACCAGCTCCGCCCATTCAAAAGCGCAGATAACAACGTGGCTTCCAGATCTTTTTCAGGTGAGATGGATTGCGTCGAGTCACGCACACGGGATGGAGGCGCTCGATGCCATTTCTCCAATCTTGTCCAGAGCGCGGGTTCTGAGTCCTTGGAACCGAATCGCTCCAGCAAATGCGCAGCATCCGTGGCGAGGGGGTCACTCTTGTCGAGTTGCGAGACGACGATAGCCTCGAGTTGGGGCGACCAATATCGCACAGAATGGTTGAGCCAAATCTGCTGAAGGGCCAGATCGGCATTGCAAATTGGGTCAGCACCGTCTTGATGGTAGCGCCAGACCAGTCTCTCTTCGGCAGGTCGTCCCTGTTGTTTGAGGGAGAAAGCCCAGAGCGCAGGGCTCCCCACACAAGACTCTGAAGCGAGTATCTCGCGCACTGGGGCAATCAGGTTCGCCCCGCCCAGCCCAAGCAGAACCTGATCTAGGTTATCCTCCGTTTCGACGTCGGGCTCTTGGCGAAGGGCCCTGGCGAGATGAGAATCAAGTACAGCGGACGGTTTTTCGTTTTCTGGCATAACAGCGGCCCACCCAGCCACCGTTGCCCAATCACCACGCGCTGCCGAATGAATCATTGATTGTCTTGCTTCTTGTGGGGCCAACTTGTAGAGCCAGCGCATCTGCTGGGAACCTTCAGTCTTGCGCAAGTATGGGAGGAGAGCAGGCGAGGCAAGGACCTTCCATTCTTCCTCCCACAGGTTCGGTGCTTCTTTCATCCTGGGCATTAGACGGGCCGCTTCGTCCGCCGCCTGCTTTCGGAGTTGAGCCTTTCCGGGAAGGTCCCAACGAGCCAGAATCATTGACGCGGCACTAAGACTGTCTCTCCGCGGGTACTCGTGCTTCTGAGGTAAAGCCAACAGCAGTGTTCGAGTGTATTCAGCCAGCAATCGGAGAAAAAGCTCATTTCGTTTCTTTGACTCCTGCTCCCACTTGGGGCTCCACCACTCCTTGCTACCTCCACCGAACAGTTCGGGATGCTGAACTTCAGCTGCAATAAAAGCCAGTTCTGCGGGAAAGTTGAAATCCACGGAATGTCGTGGATCAACTAGTTCCTTTTCCATCGCCTGAACGACAAGTTTGCGGTGCGGCGAGGCGATCAGCCCGCGCCTAGCTACATTGGAGCTCTGTTCGTAGAACTGCGCGAGCAGCGGGATTACGGCCTCTGAGTGCGAATACTGTGCCCACTCGGGAAAAGGTGTGGAGTCAGGACTGAATGACCATGGATCGTCGTCGCGAAAATGGCCTCGGAGCAAGACAACCGCATCCGAAGCACGGTCCATGACACTTGCTGATTCGGGCAGTACGTCGACCTCGACCACGTCCGTCGCGAGCGTAATGTTGACAGCTGACTTGCGATCATCGTAAGGATCGTCGAGAACGTCCTGAGGCTTTCTGAACTCCGTGCGATAGGTGACTGAGATTTTGTATTTTCCGGGACTGTCGAACTCGATCCAATCGTTCAGTGTGAAGTTGATCTGCGGTGGAGGAATGTCGGCACCGGGGAGGTGTCCCACAACTCCGCAGGTGCGGGGGCCGTCTCTGCCAGTAGCATGCTGGGGAATTCCGGAGTAGTACCAGTCGGCCCAAGGATCGTGCCAGCCACCCGGCGGTTCGACAGTAACATCCAAAGACGTACAGCTGGCTCGGTTTAGAGTGCCCGAAGTCAGTTGTGAGTCCTTCGGGAGAATCAGGTTGGCAAGGATTGGTTCTCCAATGCGGACACTTCCAGCGCGACCTTGAACTACAAGTTGCGCCCTCATGCCAGCAACGCCTTGAGCAGGAGGATCGCCGCAAGCTGGAGCAGCGTGAGTCGGCGCCGCCAGTGCGACCAGGACTGCGATGCCCGACAGCAACGGCCGCTTCATTCCAGAATTATGGGTGACTGCGGTGGCGGTGTCGAGGTTACTGGAGACATCTCGTTTCCCATCATGGAATACATGGACTTTGCCATCCGTAACCCAGCGAGTGGACAACAGAAGAAATGAAGAGGAGCCTTCCACGCCAGGAGGCTTTCCATGTTCAACACTCTTTACCGCTGTCCACGCACCGTCGCTCGCCACGAAAATGCTCCATTAGCCGAATCAAGGCGCCGATATCTTGAGCATCTTTCGGCTCAGGGAGCGGCGATCCACACGATCAGAGCTGCTGCTGGTGTCGTCTATCGCGCCACAATCTTGATGAAGCTGGACGAGTTTAGCCCAGTGGAGCGAAAAAATGTCGAACGAGCGGCAAAGCGCTGGGCTCACCGGTGGTACCGCAACGCAAGCAGCCGCGGGCCTGACCTGACCGACAAGGAGTTCCGGCAGACGACTTGCAACTGGCTTCGATTCTCTGGCCGACTCCGCGAATCAGATCGTCCGCCAGTTCCACATCAACAGGAGATCGACGCTCTCTGTCAGTACATGGATGCCGAGAGAGGACTTTCGCCGAAAACAATCGAAAGCGTCCGACAGAGCTTGAGAAAGTTCTTCCAACACACGAAAAAGAAGAAACTCATCAAGCTCAGGATTGCGGATGTGGAGCGGTACTTTATCTTTCTCGGTAAGAAAGGTTGGACTCGCGCCGGGATCCGCGGCAGAGCTCACCATCTTCGGATGTTCTTCCGCTATGGCGAGCAAATGCGATGGACGAGGCCTGGAATAGCTGATGCGATTCGCGGCCCGCGCGTCTATCAGCACGAACAACTGCCCCTGGGCCCGTCCTGGGCAGATGTGCAGCGGCTCCTGGCCAGCACGGAAACGAATCGTAAGGCCGACATCCGTGACCGCCCCATCCTCCTTTTGCTCGCCGTATATGGATTGCGTGTAGGTGAGGTCCAGCGGCTTCGTCTGGAAGACATAAACTGGGATCAGAAAACCATCTCAATCACCGCCACCAAACAGCATCGGACCGCTCGCGTTTGTCCCCTCATTCCCTCACTTGCCGATGCGATAGCACGGTATATCCAAGAAGTCCGCCCTCAGACCGAATATCGCGAGATCTTCTTACGATTGCACGCACCGCGGCGGCCCTTCCGACATGGCGGCCTGTGGGGAATCGTAGCTACACGATTCCAGCGCCTCGGTATCAACTCAAAACGCAAAGGCCCACATTCCCTCCGTCACGCGTGCGCTACCCATCTGCTCTCCCAAGGTCTCACGCTGACCGAAGTTGGAGGTCACCTCGGCCATCGTTCACTTGATTCCACTCGTGTCTACGCCAAGGTGGACATGCCGGCTCTGCGCGAAGTTGCGAATCTCGACCTGGGAGGCCTGCTATGAAACTGTGCGATGCCATATCGAAGTACGTAACCTACAAGCAAGGCATCGGAATGGTCTTCGAGACTGAGGCCACAATCCTTCGTGCTTTCATGGAGAGGGTAGGTCCAAATGTACCGGTCGGGAAAATCAACTCTGACTCCGCGCTTCAGTATCTTAACGGGCGCGGTCCCGTCACCTTGTTCTGGCACCGCAAACACGATGCGCTGAGCGGCTTTTGGAGGTTTGCAATCCAGCACGGCTGGACTGATCGATCCCCGCTGCCGGCGCGCCGCCCCAAGGAGCCGATTCCTTTCGTCCCTTACATCTACTCGCGAGATGAACTCAAGCGACTGCTCGACGGAACCGCAACGTACCAACGAGAGTGGCGCAAGCTGGAACCAGTCACTCTGCGGGCCATCCTCTTATTAATGTACGGTGCGGGCCTTCGCACGAGTGAACCGCTCCGCCTCACGTGTGCTGATGTTGACTTGACCGAAGCCATCCTCAGCATCCGCTTCACGAAGTTTTACAAGAGCAGACGCATTGCGCTCAACGAGCAACTGTTGCGGGTGCTCATCGAGTATGACAAAAACCGGCGCCAGTTGGGCCTACGGCGGACCGGTTCTGATCCCTTCTTCACCTACAAAAATGGTGATCCCGTAAAGAGGTTCGTTCTAGAAGATGCGTTCTTCCGGTTGCGAAAACACGTCGGCGTCACGCGTGAGAATGCAAGGTACCAGCCTCGTCTTCATGATCTGAGGCATTCCTTCGCGGTTCACCGACTCACGGCTTGGTATCGGGCCGGAGCCGACGTTCAGCATTTGCTTCCGGCGCTCTGCACACATCTTGGTCATATCAGTCTGTCAGGTACTCAGCGCTACTTGACGATGACACCCGAGTTGCTGGCTGAAGCGGCGTTGCGATTCGCAAATTATGCCGAGGAGGTGAGCCGTGGACAAGCATGAGCAACTCGGGCCGTGGGTACGGCGTTTCCTTCTCGAACATCTGATCAAAGAGCGCAACCTCTCGCCGAATACGCAGCGTAGCTACCGGGACACTCTGGCCATGCTGCTGCCATTCATTGCTGTACAACTCCGAAAACCACTGGACTGCTTGGAGGTGAATGATCTCTCAGGAGACCATCTCCGCCAGTTTCTAACTTATCTCGAACAGACCCGGCAAGTCAGTGTCAGGACCCGTAACCAGCGACTGGCGGCGATACACTCACTCGCGCGGTTTATCGCCGAGTGCAGCCCTCAACACGTGGCATGGTACGGCGCGGTCCGGACGGTACCGTTCAAGAAGACGGTTCGAAAACTGATTCCTTACCTCGAAAAGCCAGAAGTGGAAGCTCTGCTGACGATTCCAGATCGCGCAACGAAGATCGGTCGGAGAAACTACACTCTTCTGTTGTTTCTCTACAACTCAGGTGCCCGTGTGAGTGAGGCGGCGAATCTTTGCATCGGCGACCTCGATCTCGGCACCGCATCGCACGTAAACGCAAGTGTCCGAATCCTCGGCAAGGGTCGGAAAATCCGCCGATGTCCGCTGTGGCAGAAAACCGCGACGGAGATCGCCGCGCTAGTGGAAGGTCGACCACCGGACGAACGCGTCTTCCTCAACCAGCGCGCAGAGCCACTGACTCGCTTCGGTATCTATGGTGTTCTCCGAGCGTCCGTTGCACGTGCCAGTGTTTCAGTACCATCACTGCGCTCGAAAAGGATCAGCCCACACACGATCCGCCATTCCACGGCAACCCATCTGTTGCGGGCCGGCGTTGATCTGAACACGATTCGCTCATGGCTCGGGCATGTCTCTCTGGACACGACCCAGGTCTATGCCGAGATCGATCTGGAAATGAAAGCGCGTGCGCTCGAAAAGTGCACCACTACGGATGTCAAAAAGCCAACTACAACTTCCGATGGAACGCTGATGGCGTTCCTTCGGGCGATCTAGTCACCGCAATTTATGTGGTCTCTGGATGCGGTGTGATCCGCACGAGGAGCGGCGATGGCTTCTGGAGACCACATAAATCATCCGGCAACATAATCCTGCTGCCTCGATTTGCGGACAGCCAGCCTAGCTTCCGGCTGAATGTTTGCCTGTATTAGAGTCAGGCGCAGCTTGCAGCCGTAATTGCTCATCAAGATTTCTCCCGAAGGAGTTCAGAGCGCCGGCGAGCGCGAGCCGCCAGCGTTCCACCGATTGTTGCGCAGCTTCTTCCATGCTGCGCTCGAAGGAGCGGAAGGTCTCGACGACCTGCATCTTCAGCAACTCTGAAACCGAAGCTTCAATCCGCTTCTGGATTGTCTGCAAATTCACCTTAGCCTCATCGAGTTGATTTCCGAGTTCCTGGGCATTGCGTGTGCCCAGTTCCGCCAGAACCACCTCAAGAGCGCTGTCCAGTTGGCTGCGCGTACTGCGTACTGTGTCGCTGGACATCTGCGACAGGCGCTTGTCAAGGCCCGACTCGAGTTGGCGGACAGATTCGTTTAGTTCTGCAACGCGACCGTCAAGACCAGTGACCTGTTCATGCAGGCGCGACGATTCTGCCGCGACCGTCGCTTGAACCTGCTCCAATTCGCGGCGGCGCGTGTCGTGTATTTCGCCCAGGCTATACTCCATACCTTGCAGCAGGTCCTCACTCAGCCGTTTTAGGCGATTGCCTGCGTCGATGACCTGCTCGTGAAACTCGCCCACTCCACGATTCAGGTGCTCGCGCAGATGGTGGGCGATATCGGCCGAGAGGTTCTGCGCCCGCTGCTCAACCTCCTGCAGATTCAGGGCGACCCGCTGCAGAAAATCGTCATGGGTTTCCGTCGTCTTCTGGTCGATAGCTTCCTTCGCCGCTACCAGCAACTGCCCGTACTGCTCCCTTGCTCCATTCAGGATTATGGGTTCCAATTCCTTCTTCAAGCGCAGCTCCAACTGCTGTTCCAGCTCGGGAGGAATCTGCGCCAGCGATACTTCAAAGCGGCTCCGCTTTTGCGCGAGGCTTTCGGTCAGGTTCGTCACCTGGGCTTCAAGCGGGTGAATCAGTTCCGCGAGGATTGCCTTGAGACGCTCGTCTGAGAGTTGCTTCTTGATTCTATCCAGCACGATCTTTGCAGAAGCGGTAGCTTGATTGGGCGGAAGGATATCAGTAGATCGCATCATCGGGGCGACGGTTTCTCCGACAGTCGCCGGCAGCTTTGCCCAATCTTTTGGACAAGTCTGCAGTCCCCAGAAATTATCCGGCCGGTCAAGGCGTGCGCCCAGCTTCCAACTCTGGCGGTCGGATTCAATCGGCTGACAATAGACAACCTTGGCCGTTGTCTCACGCCCCTCCTGGCTGTGGAAGTGCAACGGAGCCCCTGTTTCCAGCTTGATGGGGGCCCGCATGGCACAACCATGGGCGCTAACCACCAAGGTGTCGCAGACCTCAGAGAAGTTGGCTCCCGGATCCAGGCTGGTAACCAGTATCGGAACGGTGATCGGTACCCTCGAGCTGCGCCGTGATGTGGGAACATTCGAATTATGCATAGCTTTCGCCTCGTTGCGAGGAGTAAGTACCGCCCGGCCGGTCAACCGACGAGCGCCCTGTATGAACTACGTTACCGCCAAGTTCATTAAAGATTGTTAACCCGTAGTGCCATTTCTGGATTGATCGATGGAGCAGTAGATGGACTGTCTTTCGTAACTGACCCATGCAGGATTGTGGGAGTTGGAGTCCGCGCGCCTGCCATTCCGTCAACTCGCCAACCCCCGACTCAACAGCGTAGGGGGTCTGTGACCCCGGAAGAGGTCGATGGTGACACTTAATAATTCCCAAGAGATTAGACCGCCCATGGCTTTTCGACAAAATCGGTGCGCGATCCGGTTGAACATCTTGCCGCCGACGCAATTGCAATGCGTAACGTCCGCAAATCGCTGTTGTCCACAGCGGTGAACTGGAATGGTTGTAACCCAATTCTTACGGCTGAACAGGGGTTGAGTAGTTCAGCCCGGCCGAGCACTGGTCCAGCGTTCGTACAGAACATCACTTCTACCACTGCTCCCGGATTAAGTGGCTTAAGGACTCGCAGTAAACCTCCTGTTACAGAAACGCTCTGAAGTCTAGCTGCGAGCTGTTGGCCGTCTTCAAAACGGATTCTTACTTGAGGCATGCTCGGCAGTTGAACGCGCAGGGCACGCCGCTTTCCATGCGGTCGGGGGGAGGAGGTCATGCGCCAGAGTATCGTACTCGGAAACGACGAGCGCGAGATTACGAAGGAACCTGTACGCATTTTAATGATCAGCGGAACAGCTGCTCACTGTGAGTCCCATTGAAAACCATTGCTCTAGGTTCAGCTCGAGCAGGATACGAAGGGAGTTTGGTGGTTTTTATACCCAAGCGCGGAGAATCGAATCCCCGGGGTGCTGTTTTCCAGGCAACTTTGCTTCCTGAGTACGACGGCTTGCTGACGAGGAGCAGGGAAGCCAGGCTTGCCTCGATAACCTCACAATTCGAGCGGCTCCTCTCTATGGCCGATAACGAGCGTCACGGGAGCCTCGTCGTAATCGGACCCGGGCTCGCACTAACGTAATCTTCCATCGGTAACGGATGCTGGCACATACTCATGCCTGACTATGAGCACCCTCCCCCACACTAGCTCGCCGTGGCGCGTTCCACGCCTGTATCTTGAAGAAGCCACTCCCGCTGTGCTTCGGTTCGCAAATGGCCAAAGCATCGGAGCCAACCTCAACGTCGTTTCTCTCACCGGTGGTCTGATTTCGCTACCTCGGCTTGTCGTCCCGGGATCGCGGGTTAAGCTAATCTTTCTGACTGGAGCCGGCTCGGTGCTTGGAGGTGCGGAGATGCTGCGTCCGGTCGCCAACGCGTTGCAGCCGTTCCGCTTCGTTTCACTCGCGGCCGACGATCATCGCCGCCTCGGCGCGCTCATCCGGGACCAATCAAGCCCAAGCGCGACCGAGCAGGTTTGGATTGAGAAACTGCGGGCTGCCTCGGCGAGGCAAAACGGCGCGCAGCCCTGGCGCCTCAAACTAGCGGGGGCGGTCGGTCTGGTCACATTCGGTCTGGCCACCGCGGCGTACTTGCTGCACTCCGGCTTGTTGAAGTAGAGCGTGTTTGACGACCGTACCTTGAAATGGACTCGATCAACATTCGCCGTTGGCCCCGATACCATGTGCATGTGCCAGTCTTCATTATGATCAACTCTGCGACCGGAGAAGCAGCTGTGCCAGGATTGGTTTCTGAGTTGAGCCGCTCCGGAATGGAACTCTACGGAGGGGTCGATCTGCAGCCCGGGGAGTTGATGGAAGTCGAATTCCAGACCTCGGGCAGTCTCCACGTTACCGGTGTAGTCCGCAATCGCTCTGGCTTTTGTTTTGGACTCGAATTCTGCGCAGCATGGAAAGAACCGGAGGCGGCGGATGAGCTCGAATCCCTCATTTCGGCAAGGCACGAAACTTGCCTGCAGGAGACGCAGCAGAACATAAACCGGTCTTTACAAACGCTGGTAGAGTTGAAGAAATGTCGCAAGGAAATTCAAGGCTTGGCCAACGCTTTGGATGAGTGGGTGAAGACGAGGCAGCGAATCGAGTCAGCCACCGCTCGCAGCCGATCTGCCAAAAGCTGACGTTGATCCACAACAGAAGGTGGAACCGCTGATGCCGCAGGTAATTTAGCGCGATTGCACGGAGCTTCCTGCGTCCGCGACATGAACGTTGTCGAACCCGTTTTCTAATGTCTTAGTTGTGCTGGACAGGGAACTTCCTTCTCTTTTCTCTACGAGGCTGCGGTGGTGTGGACGGGTCTCCGAGCGGGTTGAAGTAGGCGTCGTTAAAGACGACATCGCCCTGAAAGCTTTTCGTGCTATCGCGATAGCGTTGGCTGGAGATCGCGGTTCGGATCTCGGTTCTCACATCTTCCAGCGCCAATGTCTCCTTGGTGATCATTTTGTAGATGAAGTGGGCGCCGCTGGGATCGGAGAACACCTCGGAAACTTCTCCGGGCTTCAGGTCCATCACAATCTCATGGCGTGGAGGCAGCGTGGTGCGGCGCACCCTCTCCAACTTCGTGTCGGGAGTGGTTCGTCCGAAACCCGCTTCCGCGTAGGCCTCTATTTGCAACTTGTCGGGATCTTCCCCGTTAACGGCACGTGCGCGGAGGTCGGCGGCCAGTTTCGTCATCGCGTCTGCGGCGGCTTTGTTTTGCTCCTCGGTAGGCTCAGTCGCAGTCGCTTTTGTATCTTTCATGGGATCGCCGTTGGGGGTTATGGCGGACTGGGCATCTGCCGAGCCGGTGCCTTCATGTTCCTCGTGTGCTTGTACGATTTGCTTTGCACGGGGGATAAAAATCCTCGCCACGGCGGCTTGCTCGTAAGAAGGCTCATTCTTCTTGTAATAGTCCTGGAGATCGGCCTGGGAAATATTGTTTGCATCCGCCAGCAGCGCGCGGCTCAGGTCTTGGGAAAGGAGTTGCATGCGCGCAAACCTCATCTCCTCTGCGAACGCGGGTGTCTTGTCGAGGCCGCGTTTTTCCGCCGCGGCGGACATTCTCAGATTCAGCGCATAAGCGTTTGCCACATTGAGGCGTAAGGACAGCGACATGCCCGGCTGGAGCGCTTCGGTGAGCCGTTCAAATTGTGCGCGAGTGACCACGGTTTGGCAGGCACGACCCGGTCGCTCCGGATCGGCGCAGAACCCATTCAGCGTAATCACCGGATCGTCGGGCGCAAGTTTTACATCTGGAGCATCACTGGCCGGGGCGGGAGAGTGTTCCGCCTTTGCATCGGCGTCGGGCGGTGTAATCGGTGGCGCAGCTTGCCCGCAGGCCAAACTGGCGAGCAGGAGACACGCGAAAATCTGAAACGCACCGATCACGATCGCAATCCTGCGAAGGGAGATTATATCGACTAATTATCGAAGCTCGCGATGAGTGTTATCGCTCCCGGGAAACTTTCGTAAGGTTCTCTTTCGCTGGAGAACACAGACGCACGATGCGTGTCTGGATTAGGCTACTGTTCGTAGGCTCCCATGTTGATTTGTCCGCTGGCACTGACGCGCGGATTGCCGTTGAAGTCGACCGTGCCAAAATCGGCCGAACCTAAACTGGCGTTGCCGGTATTCTCGGCCGGCGAAGCGGTGGAGATATCAAAATTGGGCGTCGGTGAACAGGTGATGATAGGGGTCGGGGGGCCGCTCTCCTTGGTCGAAGTGCATGTGGGTAGAGTGAGGTAATCGGGATTCGCGAACACGGAATTTTTATCCTGTCCAGTCTTGGACTGGTAGGACGCGAAGGAGGAATAGCTTTTCCCGTTTAACTCAAATGTGGTAGTCGAGCTGATGGTGTAGTAATCGTTGTAATTGGCGGTTACTCCGCTGCCCGACACGTACCCGTAGATGAACAGACCCTCCGCACCGGTATAAACAATGTTGTTCTCGAAGACGATACCGGTGGCGCGGTACTGGATCTGGAACTCACCACTGCCGGTCTTCTTCGTGTCGTTATCGTACAGGCTGTTGTTCACGATGGTGATGTTCGTGCTTCCACCGGTCCCCGACTTGGCATAGCCGCCCACGGAGATACCGCACGAGTTTGCGGCGTATACAAGGTTGTTACGGATGATCACGTTGCTGGAGACTTCGCCCGAAGTTTCGCTCGCCGCCTCGATATTCAGGTCGTTGCCGTAAAGCGTGTTGCGCTCGAACGTCACCCCCGTGCAGCCATCGCAGTAAAGGCCGTCCTCATCATATTCATTGCCTTCCCCAGGGTTCTTGAAGGCGCTGTTGTTGTAGATGAGGTTGCCGTAGACATCTCCGTTCTTGGCCTGATCGTAGCCAGTTGGGCCGACCCCTTCGAAACCGATCGCATCCATACCGATGTTGTCGTTGTCATAAATCGTATTGTAGGAGACCACAAAGTCTTGAACATTTCCGTTAAAGGTGGTCGTCTCGCTTTCCCCGGTAAGGCAGCCAGTGACGGTGTTGCCGCTGACGGTCACGATGAGCGGGGTGGCGCTGATACCGAAAACGCCGATCCCGTAAGCGTTGCCGTTCTTTCCGGCCGTGGTTTGGATGTTCTTGACCGTGTTGTTGAGTATGTTGATCCCGGTTCCGCCGCCGACAATAAGAATTCCGGCGGGAACCTCCGCTTTGCTCGAAGTTTTAAAGTTTTGGATTGTGAATCCTTCGATGGTCAGGTGATTCACGCCGCTTGAGGCCCCGATTGTGAATAGCCCTTGGGTGTTTCCGCCGATGAAGCCGTTGCTAGAGGCGAAGCTGGGTGAGGTGCAGCAGGAGACGCCGGTGCCATCCACGATTGCTACGCCCTCCCCATTGAAGACGATGGGAGCCGAAGCTGTTCCCGAATTGGCGAAAGTCACGCTCTCTTTATAGGTTCCCGCTTCCACATAAACGGTGGCACCTGCGTGTGCTTCGAGAGCAGCGTGTCCAATGGTGAGCCAAGGCGCGCTCGCACTGCCGCTACTGGAGTCGCTGCCGCTTTTGGCAACGTAGTACGTTTGGGCCTGCACGCAACAGGTAATGGCGATGCTGGACAGGAAGAGAAACAGAGCGCGCATCAACTTGCGCTTCCGCATGCTTTCCGTACCGTGGTGTAAGTGACGAATCATTGACCACCTCCTAGTGAATGCAATAAACCCCTCACCCGATTGCGAGTTCGTTTTGTTGCTTGTGCAGTTGCGTACTCTATCGATTGATTTCTTATTCTTACGTTTAGCATTCTCGTGAAGCATGGTGATCCCATTGGGCCGTTCTGTCAACACTCACTTTGTATTGTGTCGGTAGCGCATGATATGTCCGGTTGAATTAGCACATGAAATGTCCGCTTTTCAGGCGGTGAGAGTAGGAGACCATGCGGAGCATGGATTCCTACTCGAAGACCGCCATGGAGCGGGC
>JBEKUD010000145.1:0-12525 GCA_049515395.1 Candidatus Sulfotelmatobacter sp.
GAAGCAAGGGAGACGGCCCGTCGGCGGCCCCGATCAAGCACTCAAGTGATTGCCGAAGTTTGCGGATGGCGTCCTCGCCGAAGCGCGCCTGCCAATGCTTTTCGATGACGCCGAGCCGCTGGCGATAAGCCGCCTGAGCGTGCCGGCCCTTCGGGGTGAGCCGAACCAACTTGCTCCCTTTAGCGGTCGGGTCGGGCGCGAGGGCGATGTAGCTGCGCTTCTTGAGGAAGCCCATCGAAGTTTTGATCAGCTCCTTCGACACGCCGGACAAGTGCGCAAGGTCTCGGACGCGCACTCCTTCTTCATTGAGGACTCGAACGACGTTCGCACTGATCGCCAGCGACAATTCCGAATCGCGCTCGAACTCGATAGCAAATGCAAGCAGCACGCGGGAAAATAGAGCCGAGAGAGGGAGCCCGGATTCGCCTTCATCGTCGCATAACATCACCGCCCGTCGCTCTCGATCGGGCCCTTTGCTGAACAGCCCATACCCCAGGATCGGGAGGCAGTCCGGTAGTTCGATTTCAATCTTGCTAATCAATGCCCACAGGGATTCCCTAAGGTGGCCGACCTCCTCCTTGCCGAAGCGTGCCAGCCAGCGTTTCTCGATTGTGCCGAATAGCGGTCGCCATATCTCCTGAGCGGTCCGGCCCCCGGGCGTGGCGCGAATCAGCCAGTCGCGGCGTGGCGGCTTTGGCCGGCTGTCAGCCGGGTCGGGTTCGACGACAACGTACCCCCACCTTTCCATGCCTTTCAGATTCGTTGCTGTGCGGGCGAGACCCTCAAGTTCACTGACCCGCACACCCTGCTCGCCGACGAACCGCATACAGTTATCCCACATCGCCAGTGACAACAACCAGGGAGCGTGGAGAGAGCCGGGCGTAGATCCGTGGTCTGTCGTCCGATGTGGCATTTGATGTTCGGACTCGTTGTCGAACTCGATGGTAAAGGCAACCAGTGCGTGCGACAGCAGAGTCGGCAGCGGGAAGCGATCCTTCATGGCGCAATGATAATGATAATGATAAGGTCAGGTGCGACCTCAAGACCACCCTGCTAAGTCCTTTTCTTGAACCGACTGAGGTTTCCAGTATTGATGCCCGCCTAGAATCGCTTGTAACTCGGGGTCATTGGTGAGGTCTATACTGCGAGGTCTTGGTGTGGCTGTTGTTCATCTCGGCTGCCAGATGAGCCCGCTAGACGGGGCGGCTGCTGGGGGATTGGATTCTGCCTGGACTGCCTTCGCTGAGGCAGCAGAAATGAGGGGTGGTGACTAGACTACTGGGCGCTAAACGGCCTAAGCGCCGGCAGCGGTCGCCACCGGCGCCAATGTTCCGGAATCATTCTTACTCCGCACTCATCCTAGGCAGCTTTGCGTGGTCGTTGTTCATCACTTTTCCCCTGGTCAGAGATCACTTCGCGGGTAAGAGAAAGATTTGGGGCGTCCGTCCGCTCCAAACTCTTCCGTTTTCTCCACCTGCTGAAGAAAGGGAACCCTGCGCCAATGACGACGACCAACACGGCAAACGCAATCCAGAGCCATAAGGACCAGCCGCTGGAAGTGGCAGTAGGTGTGGTGGCCACTGCAGCAGGTGTGCTGACAGGGTCCGAGGATGTACTGGAAGTCGCAGCGGGTGTCGTGGTGGCGGCAGCAGGTGTGCTAACAGTTTCCGAGGACGAGTTGGCAGTTACAACGGGTGTAATGGTGGCGGCAGCAGGTGCTGCTGACCGTCTCCGAGGACGTCCAGCAGGTGTGCCAGTGGTCTCCGAAGGCGTGCTGACAGTCGCGGCGTTCGCGGTGGGTGTGACAGCAGTCGCCGCAGGTGGAGTGGCGTCTGCAGCGGGCGTGACGGCATTCTCCGCAACTGTGCTTGTCGTGGCAACGGCCGGAGCGCCCGCAGGCGGTATGCTGGCGGTCTCGGAAGGCGTGCTTACGGTCCCGACGGGTGCAGCGGCGGCCGCAGCGGGTGCAGCGGCAGCGTCCGCAGGTGTGCTGACAGTCGCAGCAGGTGCGGCGGCGGCCGCAGCGGGTGTGGCGGCAGCGGCCGCAGGTGTGCTGACAGTCGCAGCAGGTGCGGCGGCGGCCGCAGCGGGTGCAGCGGCAGCGTCCGCAGGTGTGCTGACAGTCGCAGCAGGTGCGGCGGCGGCCGCAGCGCATTGTTCGGAGATCATGTGCAGTTCGGTGACGGCAAAGCTGTCATCAGCAGCGGCGGAATTCGCTCCACTTGCTCCGTGCCCGATGAGCGTTACGTCGTGGCTCATTTGTGGCTTGAGATCAACAGTGCTCGTGGTGATCTTGAAAATGCGGCCGGTGTTGTCTTCCACAATCGTGTAGTTACCATCAGAGCCACCCAGGCAGCCCTTAATGTTGGTTTGGGTATTGATGCTCGCCGCGGGAGTTTGGGCAAACCCCAGCGCGACCAGCAGGGTCGGTACGACGATCAACAAGAATGCTCTCTTCATGGAATCCTCCGAAGATTCTCGCCTTGCGGCGGTCTGAAATTTCGCTTGGGATTTGATCCTGCTTCCGATTCTGGTGTCGAACCCTCGAGGCTTTCGGGCTCTGGCGTGAGAACTTGGAGCATCCAGGTGAAACCACGCAATCTTATTCGGCAAGAATCTGGCTGTCTGCTCCAAACAGCTCACATTTGAAAAAGAGGCTTACACCGGTCGGTCAGGAACGAGACTCCGACGAGCAACCGATAGAACGGCCAGTAAGGATGGAAGAAAGCTGTTCGTAGTGGGAGCGCTGGCGCGCGGAGAGCTGATACGCTATGACGCGAAGTCGGCGGGGCTCGTTCCTTTTCTTTCCGGAATTTCGGCGGATAGCGTTAGCTTCTCGAAAGATGGTCAGTCGGTGGCCTATGTGACCTTTCCAGAGGGAACGCTTTGGGTGAGCAAGTCGGACGGCAGTCAGCGCGTCCAGCTCAGCTTCCCGCCGCTCTACGCCATGCAGCCTCGCTGGTCGCCCGCTGGCAAGGAGGTCGTTTTCTTTGACTTTTCGCCCGGCCAAAAGGCGAAGGTGTATACGGTTTCGATCGATGGAGGAGCGCCGCGCAAAATGATACCCGACGACCTAGAGGAACAATTGGATCCCTACTGGTCACCCGACGGAACCCGAATTGTTTTCGGTGGCGCTTCATCCGATCCCAACACTACCATCCGGCCCCGGCTACGATTCTTAAGGAATTTCTCAAGGGCGGAGGCCGCCCGGGGATGGGCTGCGCTGGTGGAGACATCGAGCCCCAGCCGTTGGGGTTGTTGTAGAAGCTCCGGGCGGTGGCAGCGGTCAGAAGCGGGCTCCCGGAGCTTTGGTGGGCGGGGTTCGGGACCTAAACTGGACTTTCAGGTAGCATTGTCGGCATGAAAAAGGTTAAATCTGGCAATCGCGGTCGTGCGGCGAAAGGTAAGGGCGCTCCAAAAACGGTAGATGAATATCTTGCTGGTGTCTCGGAACCCGCCCGCGGCACCCTGAACAAGATTCGTGCTGTGATTCGGTCGGCTGTGCCACCGCAGGCAACCGAGACCATCAGCTATCGGATTCCCGCATTCAAGTACAAAGGAGTGCTGTTGTGGTTCGCCGCGTTCTCGGACCACTGCAGTTTGTTCCCGACCGCCTCCGTCATCGAAGCTTTCAAGAATGAACTTGAGGGCTTCTCCACATCCAAAGGGACCATCCAGTTCCCCACGGAAAAGCCATTGCCTGCTTCTCTCGTCAAGAAATTGGTGAAGGCGCGGGTCGCGCAGGTCGAAGGCAAGAGACGGCGCTGATCGGGTTGCCGCGAGATTCCGCGATAGCTTGCGAGATCTCGCGTTTACGCTCCGGACCGAGTCAAAGAGTGAACCCGCCTGCTTACTGCAGCGGGTTTTTCTCGCAAGTTAGTCGTGTATGCATTGCGACATTCACCTCGTCTTCCCCAGAATCACCTCAAGAAACCAGGGCTCACCAAGGCTCGGTATTGGGGAGAATCTTTTTCCTCACCCACTGCAGGCTTCTTGTGCGGAGCTGACCGACGTGTCGAAAGCGTCAAACGTGGAGGCCAAAACGGATCGTCATTTCGCGTCGCCCGAGACTTGTAACGCGTAAGGCTCGACTATCGAGATCCTGGAGTATCCATCTTCTCTTCAGCACGACTCTTAAAAGGGCCGCCGCGAGCGCCCCCCCGAGATGAGGTCGTCGCTCACTCCAGTCCACGCAGGCGTATGCGAAGCGACGGCGCAGCGTCCGACTTTCTTCGATGTCAATGCCAAGACCTTCAAACGCTTTTGCCCCGCTTGGTGTGAGGTCAAATGCATCCTGTCCGGTCGGTGAATCGGCTGACAGCCAGCTCAGTGTCTGGAAGCGGTCATGTAGCGAGACGCCTAGGCTACCTGCGATGTGATCGTAGCAAGTGCGAGCAGCACGCAGCCAGTGTGGCGTACTTGGCACAAAGGGGGCGCAGGATCCGCCTGCGAGCACGCTCAAGGTCTCGAGCGCCGCGGCCACATTGACTCCTTCCAGACTGTAGTAGCGATGTTTCCCCTGAGCGAACACCTTGACCAATCGTTGCATCTTCAGCCGCCGCAGGTGCACGCTTGCGGTGGATGGAGTTACATTAGCGACCACCGCAAGCTCGGTGCTGGTTCGTGCACTGCCATCCAGCAAGCAGTAGAGGATGCGGGCGCGTGCCGGCTCGCCGATGGCCAAGGCTATTCTGGAGACCGCGATCTCGGGGTCGAGCTTGACATTCATAGTTTGATCGTAGACGAAGTGTCCATGTTTCGACAACTGGCATAATGCCAGATGTGCATCCGGTTTGGTGCCTGTGGTCCTCGAGCGCAGTGGAAGACACAAATGGAGTATCGGAGCGCAAAGCGGTGCAATTTTGAGAAAAGGTGGCAGAGAGACGAATTAGCCTGTGTGAAAAATGAAGCCTCGTGGAAAAAAATTGATGAAACTTTCCAACTTTCCCTCGGCGCTCGGTGCACAAGGATGACCGACCAGACCCGCTCGTAAGGATAAGAGGATACCAGTGACGATTACCTGCATCATCCGCTACCAGATAGATCCGTTTCAGCGAGACGAGTTCAAGAAATATGCCGAGAATTGGGGCCCCATCATTCCTCGGTACGGCGGCCACCTCATCGGATATTTCCTCCCGTATGAAGGCACGAATGACGTGGCTTGGGGTTTGATCGCATTCGAGAGCCTTTCCTCTGGCCTACCGAATCCGCTTGAAGTCAGATCCGGAAGCGCGGGAGAATTTTGCCATGGCGCAGACCAAACGACTTATCCTCCGCGAAGAAAGAAACTTCGTGGAGGCAGTCGATGCAACAGTCGATCTTCCCTCGACACTCGCAGAAGCAAGGTGAATCCGCATGGCGCAGATTGACAAGGGACGGGCCTTTCGCGCGCTCCATGAGCGTGACGGGGCATTCATTATTCCTAATCCGTGGGACGTCGGGACGGCGCGGCTACTGGCACACTTGGGGTTTGAGGCGTTGGCCACCACCAGTGCCGGCTATGCTTTCTCAGTCGGGAACCGGGACAACACGATTGATCGGCACGAGATGATGTCGCACCTTTCCACGATCGCCTCAGCCACTGATCTGCCAGTTAGTGCCGATCTTGAGAACGGCTTCGGAGATGCACCCGAAGTCGTCGCGAAAACCATCGGGCTTGCGGCGGCCGCGGGAGTAGTCGGCGGTTCCATCGAAGACATGTCTCGTCAGCCAGGCCATGCCATTTATGAGCGTGACTTTGCGATGGAGCGAGTTCGCGCTGCAGCAGATGTGGCCCGGGCGTTTCCTTTCCCGTTCACCCTGACGGCACGCGCTGAGAACTATCTAGCGGGGCGGCCTGACCTGAAAGACACGATCGAGCGGCTGCAGGCCTATCAAATGGCGGGTGCCGATGTGCTCTATGCCCCCGGCCTTACCAGTAAAGACGATATTGCCACCGTGGTCAGCTCCGTAGATCGACCGGTGAACGTCGTCATGGGGCTGCAAGGCGTTCAACTAAGCCTCGCCGAACTCTCGGCGATCGGCGTCCGGCGCGTCAGCGTTGGCAGTGCTCTCTCTCGTGCTGCGTTTGGCGCCTTTCTTCGCGCCGGCCAGGAGATGCAAGAGCACGGGACCTTTACGTTCGCAGAGGAGGCAGTGAGCTATCGGGATCTCAGCGCTATGTTTACGGCATGTGTACAACCGATAAGGAGATAAAACCGAAAGAAAATTGGCATCGTGGAGGTGCTGCTGATCATTTCGATTTTCGACTGGAATTATGTTGGAAGACAGTTTCTCGAGGCGGTGCAGTTAAATTGACAAGCCCCGGTTGCAACTTCGATTGTGGCGCGAATCTATGCAACCGCTGTGTGTGGCGGCGCGCCATGTCCAGCGTCAGGGAAGAGTTCGCCCTCGCCTGGATCAGATTCGCGGCAGGGTGCATTCGTCGGGAACTCACTAAACGAAAGAGCGCCGCCATTTCGTAGGTCTCGCCCGCAAACCGCATCGGAGAAGGTCTCCCACTGAACTTCGCAACCAATCTTCCGGGCGGACGCCATCGCCGCACCTCGCGTGCTGGTCAAAGGCCAGCGGATCGACCAAATCGGTAGGTAACAGTTACGCTTGCGTAGGAGGGTATGCGCACTCCCACGACCTGCTGAATATCGGACGGGAAGAAGTTTTCTGTTGTCTGCCCGGTGTAGCCGCGTGCGATGAGGAAGTTTACCCCAGCATTCATGCGCCCGTTCATGAAAGGCCGAACGACAGCGCCGCGCAACTCTTTCACCGGAGTTCCGGTGCACTCTGCATTCAAGTTGGGCAGACATCCCCTGCCTAAAGGCTTCGTGCCTACAGACTCGAACTCCCCTCGCGCTTCCAGCCGAAGCGGAAGCCTTTGAATCGTTCCCAGCAGATCGAAAATGGTTCGTGGCGCTTCCGGTGTGGGTTCTCCGCTATCGAGGTCTCGGGCATCGGCCTTGGAGAGAGTTGCCAGAAGCGATCCGTAGCGGAAGGTTTGCCGCACCGCCGCCGTCATAAAGCGAAGGCGGCTGGGCCCTTCGTTAAACTGGAGTCCGGTATCCGGGTCAATTTTTGCCAGCTCCGTGCTGCTGGTTACATGGCCCAGCGTAACGCGCAGATCTGTGTTGTGGAGCGTCTTACTGGCGACGACCTGATAAGAACGCGATGTGGCCACCGGAGTGCCCGGGGAAGTTCCGGTTCCGGACGTTCCAATGCCAACGCGAGGATCTTCTGTGAAGAAAGCCCGGCCAAAGCTGAGAGAGATGAGGGGGACGTACCACGATTCCTGGGGAAGAAAAGAAACCGTAGCCTTGGGTGAGTTCACGCCAACCCATTTCTGAAACGAATTCTGCGGCCGGAGCAGATCGTCGTTGTCAAAATTAATTTCATCGCGGCGCCAGCCGAGATAGTAGCGAAAGTAGTGGGACAGACCGCCTTCGGCGGCCATGTAGGGCGTCACCGATCCTATGGTGACATTATTTCCGTCCACGGGAGTGAACGGACCATAGTAGGTGGGGGTGGTGGGATGAAAGAATCCATAGTGATCCAGATCATCGCGGCGCGGGGTTTCGCGCTCGTAGTCGAGCCCTCCCAGCAAGGAAAAATACTCGGCGATCTTGTTCACATAGTTCGCGCTGCCGCCGGCCACGGTGCGAAACTCACTCTGACGAATGAGGCCCTGTCCAAAATCTGAAAATAAGGAGAGATTGTAGGTACGAAAAAAGCCGGAGAGCTGCAATTGCTGGCTGCGACTGAGTTGCCAGACGTCGTTCAAGGCTAGGAGCGCGGTATGGGTCTGGTCTTTCTGCCGCGGGTCGATCGTGTCGCCGTAATCCAGGAAATTGGCATCGGCGGAATTTGAGGCAAAGAGCGGGACGAGTCCCGGAACATAGGAAAAACCGTAATACCCAACTCCAAACAGCGAGAGCCGATGATCGCCGATGTGGAACACTCGCTCGCCATTGAATTTGTACTGTTGCCGGTGTTCCAGCCGATCCAGGAATCCATTGCCATAGGAGGCTGCGAACGCCACCCACGATTCAGGAGTAGGGCGTAGTCCGGCCACAACATCCGTGTCCCGATAGTCTCCGGTAAGCGTGATGAACGGATCGAGGCGAGATCGAAGTCCGTACGTTGCCGCCAGATTGACGGAATGATTTCCTTCCCGAACGTTGAACGCTCCGCCATCGACCTGGACGCTTTCGAGAACCTCCGGGATAAATACGTTCGGATCGGAATAGCCGTTGCCATGGGCATTGGCCGACAAATTGTTAGGCACGAGGTAGCTGCCCACGGCGATGTACTGTGCAATGGGTTCGCCATGATCTCCCGCCACGCCCGGCGCAAAGTACTGCGGCGCTTTAATACCGCTGGAGGCGGTTTCGATAGGATACCCGGGAATCGACACCGGGGCGCCGGGTCGGCCGGGATTCGCGTCCAGCAGGTCTCGGCGGACAAATATCTTCTCCGCCGGGTCGGGAGAGAACACATCGGTGCCGTTTACATCCGCAGTAACGGTGATCGCATCCACGCGGGATAAGATCTGGCCGATTTGGACCGTGATCTCGGAATTTCCGTTCGGAGGAACGTTCTGGGGCACGATGACCTGTCGAAATCCGGCGGCATCAACCTGGATGTCGAACTCGCCGGCGGACGCCGCCCTGATCTCGAAGTGGCCATCCGGCCCGGAAATGGTTTGTCCCACAGTCTGAGCTTTTCTATTTCCATCGGAATCGTGTCGGATGAATCGAACCGAAGCGTTGGGCAGCCCGTTTCCCTGAGGGTCGGTAACTTGGCCCCGCAACGCAATCTCCTGGCCCAGGAGAGGAAGATGGATCCGAGTCAGCAACACGACAAGAATTGCGAGATTTTTCCAGTGTGAGAGCATTTCGGCTTTAGCATTGCCCCTCGTCTAAGGTTGCGTACTCGCCCCCGAGGCCTGAGCTAGGACAAACTGCGCATGTTCCGATCCGATCGTGTGCAGTGACGCCGCTTCCTGTAAGTAATTCTGCGCCGCGGCCTGGTCGCCCTGCTTCAGAGCGATCTCGCCGGCATGAGCGAAGATTCGGGAGTCGCGGATTCCGACCGCCAAGGCGGTCTCGATCTGCTTGCGTGCTTCCGCATCCTGACGGTTGACGTGCAGCGCCCAAGCATAGGCATCGAGCGTGTACACGTCATGACGCCACGCGTACTCCTGTTGCGCCACCTTCAGGGCTTTCGCTGGCCGGTGCGCGTGATCGGCATAGTAGAAGACCAGATTGCGGTTGGAATTATCCTTAAGGACGGACTCCGCCAGTGACTTGGTCTCGAAGTCAGCGAATGCCTTCTCGGCTTCTGTGTCGCGGCCCGCTGACTGCAAGGCCTCGGCCAAGTCAAAGAGATTCTCAGCACGGGGTAGCGCCCGATAGCGTTGCTCGAAGAGCGCTACCGCTTCCGCATAACGCTTCTGCGTGATACGAACCTGCGCCAGATTTCCCAGGGCAGAGGAATTGCCTGGAAAAGATGACAATGCCTCCTGGAAGAGTTTTTCCGCCGTGACGGTGCTGCCGGAAGCCAGCCGAAGATGGCCCATTTCGGTGAGGAGCCGCGCACGCTCCCCGGTTTCGCTTGGCGGCGTCGACTGATAAGCCAGATCCATCAGCTCACATGCACCCTCCGCATCCCCGAAGAGCTCGCGCAAACGGGCGGCACGAGTCAGGGCAGGCAGATTGCCGGGTCGAAGATTGAGCATCCACTGTGCTGCATTCTCCGCATCGCTGTAATTGCCGAGCTCCACGTTCGCGTCGCTTAACAAGCCGTAGACCATTACGTCATCGGGCACTCTCTTGTTCAGAGTCTTGGCAGCCTCCAGCGCGGCAGGATACTCATGTTCGCCCAGGAGGATCGAAACTCGTATTTTCTCGGCGTCGAAATTGTTTGGAGCTATTTCCAATGCTTTCTTTACCGCATCCTCGGCTTGAGCGTAGAACGTAGCATCGGAAGTCTCCTGTGCGCGGTGAACCAGCGCCGCTGCGAGAAGGTTGTACCCCGCAGATTCCATCGGCTGGTCACTGATTACTTTGCTGGCTGCTGCGATGCTTTGCTCCCCCGGGGAAGGATCCTTAGCTGCCCTGCCGGCTGCGCTTTGAGAAGCAGCGAACGTAGCAACCGTCACTATCGTCATCATGCACAGCGCCGAAATAATTCTCTTCATGGCATGCCTCATTTTCGAGAAGAAATCGTGGCCGCCGCTTTCAGTACGACGGCCACAAGGGTTGGCTACTCCACAGGGCAGACACCGCCGGGTTGTCCGGTGCAGCCTGCCTGTCCCGGTCCCGTGTGAGCGCTGTTGCGCCCGCTGTTAGCCGGCATTACATAGGGGAAGGCATTGTTGAAGCCTTCGGTTTTGGTGTTTACGCCATCTCCCAGAGCCAATCCGTACTTCGAGGAGTCCACCAGGATGCCTTCGATCGCCCGGAGAGAGATGTCGAACACATCGTCGATTGGTCTGCGTCCGTTGGGATAGCCCGCCACGTCGCCGACGATGAAGCCGAGCCGCTTCTGACTGCCGACCGGTGTCGGAGGAATGCCGGTGTTGAGCCGCAGCAGATCGGCGACCGGTCCCGCATCCTTGGGCCCGCACCCAGGACAGATGGGAGGCTCGTACTGCACCAGAAGCAACAAGTCAGTACGCGGATTGGGTGGAACCGGAACACCCAAGGAGCTCAGTACGCCTGCCGCCACCGGCTCCAGAACGAAATTCGCGAACTGCGAGTCGTTCGTTGGAAAATCCATGCTGAAGCGATCCTTAAAGCCGGTGCCGATGATCGCCTCGTTGATCAACGAATTGCCTTCACGGTTCACCTGCTGGAAGGCGCCGTAGTTCTGGTCGGGATCCGGCGAGCGCCGCACCGTGATGTGGTGGCGCGACGTGCTGCCATAGGTTCCGATGACTGCTCGCTTGTCGCCGGCGGGGTGAAGCTTGCCGTCGACCGTCAACATCGCGATGGGAACTTCCAGCACAATGGAATTAACGTTGTAGCCACCCACGGCGTCGGGAGCGTAGTTATGGGTATTGTCAGCATCGATTGACGGCGACAGGACCGGGCCGACTCCGCTGCGGAAATTCACCGAGTCGAAGAAAGCACCCAGATCGATAAAGAATGGGTCATCCGCGGTTCCCGCCCATACGCGGATTCCTTCGCCCAGGCTGTGAACTCCCTGGCTGAACAGCGCTTGGTAATTCGGCATGGTCAACGGACCCACGTTCGAGGGAACTGCGTAAAGGGTTTGTCCGTCGTTCAGGCACGTTGATTTGCCATTCTTGACCATGGTCACGGTGTAGGTCTGGCGAAGGCTCAATCCCTCAGCACCGGCGCCAGTCAGTGAGGTGATCGGCGGGATCCCGGCAATGCCGCCAACGAATCCCGTGAACAACTTGGGATCGCGGATTTCGGTGTTGAAGCGGAATTGGAAGACGACGTCTGGAATTCCGTCCTGGTTGTTGTCGATGAGCATCTCGTAAAGCACGCTGGGATCGAAGGGGAAGTAGTTGGGTCCGTTGGCTGGCTCAAGCAGCGGGTCAACGTTCAAGATGAAGGTGACTTTCTCTGGGTGGTCATAGCTGACAAAGGCGTACCAGTCTGTGACGTCCGCGCTACGATCCAATGCCGTGATAGGCGCTTCGCGATGGCTCGACGCCAACATGCTGGAAGGTGCCAGCATGAACAGCGACATCGCAAGAGCCGCGATTGATTTCAGCTTTTTCATGGAAATGCCTCTCTGCAGAATTCGTTGACATCGCCGTGGATCTAACTGCTTCTAAGTGAACCCTGTCGCAGTTGCTCCGGCTAGCCTACGTATTAAAGTTACGTTGTCACTGCGTCAAACGGATTGCGCGAATTGAACAAATACTTACGCCGCAATGGTGGATATAACTCCGCTTGGTTGTTTGTGGAGAAATCTTGAGTCTCCGTAACACCCAGAACAGCATCGGATAACGAAACGAATAACTGGGAGAGCATCATCTCGATCCCGACACTCATGTCGATTCATTGCGGGATCCAGTGCATCTGTGACGTAAATAGCCCATCGACAAAACCGATGTGGTGAACAAGAAAAATGCCGAAAGCCATGCTGGCCAAACCAGAAATCGCGGCCAAGTGCCGGCTAATTGTGAAGAATCGCTTGCCTGTGTAAACCAGAGGTATTGAGATTGCGGCGGTCATGAGCATCATTCCCACCATTGTCCCGAAACCAAAAACCAGCAGGTAAGCCGTCGACCAGAGAGGACTCTTGATTGTGGAGAGGACCAATAGTGCGACCGCAGCCGAACCGGCCAACCCGTGCACGAGACCGACCACTAACGGCCGAATGGTCTGATAGAGACCGAGGTTCCCGACAGTCCTGTCAAGAAAGAGTTCAATGCGGCCCGATACTCTGCGGTTTGTCTTACCTGGTTCCTTAGAGACGCGGCATACGGAATAGGCGGGGTGCGATCTTGTGGAGACAGTTCTCAGCGGAGTAAGGCGCTCCCTAATCCAACGCATC
>JBEKUD010000146.1:0-18443 GCA_049515395.1 Candidatus Sulfotelmatobacter sp.
CACCAGCCCCGGCCCCTGAGACAACACCAAGAGAATTCCTGTTCATCCTTGATTCTTCTCTTCCTCGCCCTGCTCATTAATTACGACTACTGGAAGTGTCTCAGAAATATTGGCACGGAGGGAAAAGCCGCTCGATTGGTCATTGGGTGCGATGGTGATGTTACACAGCAATCCTTAATCCTTACTTCACTCTCATACCGGTTGAATGGAAGTACGGTGTCCACACCTCCCCGTCTTCTGAGTATTCCTGCACGTAGTTGAGTTGATCGGTGCCCAGTCCCGTCGTGCCCCGGATCATGTGCGTCTTCCCCCCCACTGTCGCCACGGTCGTTGTGGTTAATACATTGTCCGAGATCGATACCCTATAAACGCCGGACCCGCCGTGGTTATTGAACCAATGCGACGGGTAGTCCTTTGCCACAGGATCGTAGGTGATTGGAGTTCGTGCTCTTCACCACTTAGGCTCTTTGTCCCATCCAAGTGCCTTACCACCGCAAAGCCCCCTGGTAACCATGTGCACGTGATGGCGAGTGTTTGCGTCTCAGCCCGGCCAAACGGGCTATCAATCCATGCGCCTTCTGAGGTCCAATTGCCAACGAGCCCACCCAATTGTTTGTATTCGGGGCCAGGTTTCTGCGGCTGTCCGGGATCTCCTTGACCGAGAGCCAAACAGGCGATGGCAAGCGTTAGTATGACAACCCCACTCACACGTTTTGCGTTCATGGTTATGTCCCTCCCGCGCTTCATATTATGCTCCAACCGGCCAAGCGATTTAAAACATTGTTGACAATCAATAGCACTCGACCTTGGAGTCGTCCGCTCTTTCGCTTCTTTCGTTGTTGTGGCGCACTTACCACTCCAAAAATACCACCCAGATTCATACAGTGTTTACGCGATCAAAAATGGCCAGTCTTGCGACTCGAGTGCGACCGGTGGAAAAGGATGCCGCAAAACGCACGGGCAACGGCGAAACTAGTCCGGCTTCCGAGTGAAAATCAGAAAATAGTCCATGCCGTCGGCTTTCACGAAATCTTGTGAGTCGCACAGCTCGTATCCCGCCTGGGCGGCTTCGCGAATGACCACGTCTTTACTCACGCCGTGATTTGCTCCGTTGCCGTTGCGATCAAGGATGCCAATTTTGGCTCTTGGTTTAAGCGATGAGCGGAGGTTCCTGAGTAGCACAACCGGATGAGCTACCTCGTGGTAGGTCTTGAGCAGCAGCACGGCGTCGATGTTGTCGGCCGGGAGCTGTGGATCGTCGGGCTTGCTGAGGATCGTCTTTATGTTCTGGAGTTGCTCTTTTTTCGCGCGCTGGTCAATGTATTGAATTGCCTCCGGGTTGATGTCCACCGCATAAACCGTCCCCGAGCCGGTGACGCGGCGAGCGGCGCGCACCGTGAACCAGCCCGATCCCGCACCGATGTCGGCAACGTTTTTGCCGGGCTCAATGCCAAGCATGTCCATGACGCGGATGATCTGCAGGCGCTCATCGCGCTCCGGGGCATCGAAAATGGAGAGATCGCCAGTATAAGGGGTGCTAGTCTTGCGTTGTGCCGACGGTGCTGCAGAACCGGACTGGGCACGAACAGGCACTGGCACGCACAGACCTGCCAATAACACTGAAATCGGCCCGAGACATCGGAGCGCCCTGCCAAAAGATGTCCAGTTCATTGTTTCCCCGAGTGCATGGCTTCATCCGTTAGTGATATCGCGATCCAACGCCAATCATGTCTGAAATCTCTACTTGAGGAACGCGAAAGAATGGAGTGCGTGTCTCAATCGGCCCTCGACGTCGGACCAGTCTTTCTTGGTGAGCTCCTTGACAGTTCCCGGATCATACTCTCCACGTGAAATGACAGTCTGGATACCCAACTCATAACACTTTCCATGGTGAAAAGTTCGATATGCGGGCCCGGATTGGCCACCACTTGTCCAGTTGTCTCCGATCTCAAAAGTCTTGAATGTAACGTGATTGATCGTAGTCGTTCCCGCTTTGGAATTGATGACATACCAATTTGGCGACCCCTTCAAGCACACCTCCTCGGTTTTCGCCGACTGAATCTCGGAGACAAAAAATGTCGCGGCAACAAAGTGGGGATTGTCTTTGAATCTTTCATTCGGATAAGCGAAGCAGGCTGTGGTGCTGCCCTCGCTTCCTGGACCATCGCAGATCGCACCCTGACTCATACAGGATTCTGGGACCAGCGAACCAGTTTCGTTCTCCTGTTTTCCCACCGACATGCAATCAACGAGCACATCTGAGTACTTAAATTGGAAAATGCCATCCGGGCTGGTGAACGTTCGCAGCGTGGTTTGTGCAGGCAACGGAATTGACAGTCCACAAAGGCAGAGTGCAATAAATGCTTTCATCTGACCAGCACCTCATTATGGATACGATGCACGCGAAACGCCAGAGGCATGTGAAGGCTAATTGGCAGTTTGCGGCTTAACTTGCGTGGGCATCTAGACACAGTGGTGCTGCCTTCAGACGGGAGGTGCTTCTGGTGTCCGAGGATAGCTACCGCAAACAGGCGGGTACACTCAAAACCCGTCGATGAAGGCAATGTTACAACAGTAGTGCAGCTCAACCGCTTAGGACTGATCATTTTAAAAGTTGCAGAAAGCCGGGAAGGATAATGGCATGCCCATGGCCAATCACAAAGGGCTGCGGCGTATGAAGCGCGTAGTCATCCTAGGTCGTGGGGCGTGCGGCAAATCGACTCTGGCGAGGTGCTGGGGCGAACTCACGGGACTCCCGGTGATCGAACTTGACAAGGTCTTCTGGCGGGCAGGTTTTGTCGCAATGGTCGAGCCTTGTTCCCGCCGCCATTATATCGGTGCACGTGATTTATCGACCTTTAAACCAAGGGACAGAGTTCGTGGCCACCGCGATTTTGCAACAGTTGCCGCTTGCCCAATAGTCGCAAAGCTTTGCGGGATACCGAGAGGCTTCTGGTCCGATTCCAGTTCCCAGCCCGGATTCTCCAGCCCGGATTCTCCTTGACAATTCTGCATCTGGGTGTAGTGTGTTAGCCGCATTTGCCGAGCTTCTCCGTAGGGCCAATTGAAAGTCCGGGAAGTGGCCCATCGATTCCGAACCCAACGGAAATCCTGGAGTTTTGATCCAGCACACACAAGGAGAAACCAAATGACGATAAAGTCCTGTGTAAAAGTCGCGGGAGCCGTCGTAACGTTCGTTGCGATCGCCCTTGCGGTAATGTCAATCAAAGCGCCGCGCGCTCACGCAGACGATGACGATACCGAGTCCATAATTAAGATTGGTTTCAAGATAGCGCCTGTCCCGCTGAATCTGGAAGGGAAAGACCACGACCTTGTAGGACTAGGCAGCTACCTGGTAAATGCTGTTGGCGACTGCAATGGTTGCCACAGCGCTAACGCCCCTCCACTCTTCCTTTACGAATACACCACAGGCAGAAACCCGTACTTTCGCCAGCCGGAGAAGGTCGATCCGGCCGTCTACCTGAGTGGGGGCGAGAACTTCGGCTCAGTCGGGACTCCAACCGGGCCTAACGGGTACGGAGGTCCAAACATCATCACCCGAAACTTGACACCGGACAAGAATGGGCGGCCGGAAGGCGGTCACACGCTTTCAGAGTTTAAGAAGATCATGAGGCATGGCAAAGATTACGATCACATCCATCCAACCTGTACGGCAGCACAGCTGGCAGAAATTGAGGCAGGTGGTACTCCAGTTTGCATTCCCACCGGACCCATACCTCTGGGCCCAGGCGTAAGTTACAACAATATCCCGGACGGTAATCTCCTGCAGATCATGCCATGGCCAACGTTTTCGCACATGAGCGACCGCGACATCGAGGCCATCTACGAATATCTAAGCGCGATCCCCTGCATCGACAACACAACCAGCACGCCGCCGGCGGGCGCCCCCAACGAGCTACGCAACGACTGCGGGGGCGGGGCGACGGCGGCCAATGATACTGTCAAAGATTCCGGAAATCAGCACTCCATGCGATCGCACCGGAGCCACTGAATCTTGGCTGAAAAACCTACGGCTTGGTCGGAGCTGGCAACTATCTAGTCAATGCCTGACGGCTGGCCTACCTTCAGCTCTATAACCTAAACAAATGCCCCGCCCTTCGCCATTTCCCGAAGGGTGGGTTCTCCATTGCCGGTGCCTGTCCTTGTTTCTGCGCTCTTGCAGCGGCAGGACAGGACATTTGAGCTTTAACTCTTTATGTTTAGGTTGCTGCCGAGCTCATTGGGCCATTCCCGCCAGAACGGCTTGTTCGAGCAGTCGTCATTTGGGAAAGAGCGAAAGCAGACTCCTCGAAAGTTCCACGGAGGGCCTGCGATTCGAGCCGGTGAAGGAAAATTAGCGGGACTTCCGGAGTCAACTGCCGCGCGGCTGCCCGGCCCTCTCAGAACCGGACTTGAAAGTTTACCGAGTAGCCGGACGGGATTGCTCTCGTCCAGCCCTCTACGAACTGTGCGCGAAAGTTTCCAATCACACAGCTCAGGCCCTGCGAATGCCTTTTTTAAAAAAGACGCGGCTTCGAGACGGAAATGCGGCGGGAAAGCTTCTATTGATTAAAGAGGAAAGCTGCACCTGGAGCGGACGGCGTCACCTGGCAGCAGGCGATGTTTCAACAGGGCCAGCCCGGGGCCATGTTCTTCACCGACGACATCAAAGGCGACTACGAGCGGATCAAAGCCCGCGGCGCCGAGTTCACGATGCCGCCCACCGACGTGACCGGCTCGACCATTGCGATGCTGAACGACACCTGCGGCAACCTCATTCAGCTCACCCAGCTGGCACGCTATTCACGCTAGCTATAGCTAGGAGAAGATAGGTGACCGATCGCGATCAATACACACCGGGTCCGGCCAGCGGGGCGCAGATACGAAAGGACGGAGAGAAGTGGACGCTCATTCTCGTCAGAGAACTGCGCCACTCGCCCGAAAAAGTCTGGCAGGCGCTGACCGATCCAGCGCATCTGCGCGAGTGGGCTCCCTTTGAGGCCGATGAGAGCCTGGGTACGGTTGGAACCACGGTGAAGCTCACCACGGTGGCAGCGCCCACGCCGCACGTTTCCGAAACAAGAGTGACGCGAGCCGATGCTCCCGAGGTGCTTGAGTACAAATGGGGTGACCACGATATGCGCTGGGAACTCGAAGCCTTTGGAAGCGGCACGCGCCTGACGCTGTGGACCAACATCGGTCGCCGCTTCATCTCAATGGGCGCTGCAGGGTGGCACATTTGTTTCGATGTTCTGGATCACCTTCTCAGCGGAACTCCCATCGCCCGCATCGCTGGTGGTGAGGCGATGAAGTTCGGCGGCTGGCAGCGGCTGAACGCGGAGTACGCAAAGCAGTTCGGAATTGAAGCGCCCAACTGCCCGCCTCAGGCGGCTCAAAAGTCGTGAATCGAGGGAGGATCGCACCAATCATGAAAGATGTTACCAAAGGTTCGATTTTTCGCTGGATTCACATCGTCTTCAGCATTCCGATATTCGGTTATATCTATAGCCCGTTTGAAAGACTTCCAGACTACGCCCCCGCAACTCGGTTTGTCTCCCTTCCAGTAATGGTACTTTCGGGATTTTGGATGTGGAAAGGCCATGTCCTTCGACGACTTATTCCGAAAAGATCGGCCTAACAAGACGCTGTAGCGAACCGCTGCCGGCATGGTCGTTCCTTGCCAAAGTCAGCGCACCGGGCTGGCGTCAGTGCCTTTTTCACCGGCATCGTCCTAACAACTATCCAACGCTACTAGGCCCTGTTTACAGAGTTGCGTAGCGCAAGCATCAGCAAGCATCTGCGGATAGCGGCAATATGAAGCGGGTCGAGGTAAGATTAGGAGCGGGGGCGATGTGGGCAAGTGTGGGGAGCTTTCACGACGGAGTTCAATAAGATGAGACAGGACCAGCCGATTGCCTACCCCGACTACGGTTCGATTCGGAATCACAAAGCTCGATAAAATGCAGCCTGTTACCGCGGATAGAAAACCGCAAATTTACCCTTTCCCCTGAAGGTTACCCAACAAAACTACTCGCATGAAAACCGGACACGAATTCGAGGCATAGAGATCCAATGAATCCATCCGAACGTATTGACCAGCTGATCGCAGGACTCACAGACTGGCGTGGCAAAACGCTCGCCAGCATCCGCAAGAGCATCCTTGAGGCCGACCGGGAGATCATCGAGGAATGGAAGTGGATGGGCAGCCCGGTGTGGTCTCACGACGGAATCATCGCGGTCGGCAACGCCCACAAGGATAAGGTGAAGAGGGCGATAAGATTAATGAGCGTGCTCTAAAGAATCTTGTCCGTGCCGCTGTTGATTACAATCAGATCAAATTGAAGAGGAAAGCGCCTGCGGGTACTCGAGCGAAAGTACATAAAAGTAAAAAGTGAGCGACAAGGTCGATGAGGCGGCCTTGAAGGATCTCATCCGCGCTGCAGTGGCGCTCAATCTCAAGGGCAAGAGCAAGCCGAAGCCCCGGCGAGCGAGCAGCAAGCGGGCCGACTAGCTTCATCGCAAGTCTCGGCCATATCTCTTCCCATAGGGGAAGAGCTTCGGCACCTGCCTCATACGCCAAGCAGTTCGGTATTGAAACGCCCAACTGGCCGCCTAAGGCGGCTCAAAAGGCGTGCATCGAGGGGATCGCAAAACAATGCACCAACCACTGTTCAAACAGGCAAACAGGTAAACCAGGGAGGCGACATTTGCATGCAGCTGCGGTCGAACGTTGGTCGGTCGGCTGGAAATCAATAAATGGAGATTTCGCATGAGAGAGCTCACTGCAGACCTGTTCATCTCGCTGGATGGTTTCGCCTCAGGCCTGAATCAGGCAGCTTACTTCGGTTACTTCGGCCAGAATCTAGGCGATTGGGTGCGCGACCATCTTGAGCAACCTCAGGTCATAATGATGGGGCGAGCGACCTATGTGGCGCTGGCTCACTTCTCGGCATCCGCCACAGATGAACTCAGCGTCAAAATGAGCAGCCTCCCCAAGCTGGTATTTTCAAGCACACTTAAAGAGCCGCTTGCCTGGAAGAACACCCGACTGCTGAAGAGTGCCGTCGCGGACGAGATTAGTTAGGGCGCTCAAACAGCAGCCTGGAGATCCGTTGCGATCGATCGGCAGCATCAGCCTAGTGAAGAGCATGATGCAGCTAGGGCTCGTCGACCGTCTTCGGCTCATTGTATTTCCCTTGATCCTTGGCAGCGCTGGCAGGGAGCCGATCTTTGCCGGCTATCCACAAGGGAGTCTCGAACTTATCGATACGAAGGTTCTGGACTCGCGGCTCATTCTCCTCGAATACCGGCCCGTCTTCAGGTCAGCCAGTTAGCACCCCGCCGATTGCCCCCGGATAGTCAAACCGGGAGTAATCCGTTTCATCCGTCACGCTGGCGGCGATTCTTCCGCTGTCCCTCGCCGCTTCCAACTTCCGATCGCGCTCGGCCTGAATCTCCTGCTGATGCCCGGCTACGATTCCTTTAGGATGCCAACGATCCCTCCATCTTGCAGAAAGCAAGCCGCAGGAAAGCAAGCGCGAGACAACTGCCGGCGGTACCCCCATGTAAGGATCAATCTCGCAACACTCGGGCTGGATCGGTACGCGTAGCGCGCCAGGCGGGCGGAAGACAAGCTGCGACTGAGGCGATCGTCATCACCGCCACTGCCGATGCGAATGCCAGCGGGTCGTTCGGACTAACATGGTAGAGAAGCTTTCCGAATAATCGCGTCAATGCAAGTCCCGCAGTCGCGCCGCAGACGACGCCGACTGCAGTTAATCTCAAACCACGTGAAATGACCCAACGAAACATACTAGCAGTGCTGGCGCCAAGAGCCATGCGCAGCCCAAGCTCGCGGATGCTCTGCGCTACCCCATAAGACATCACGCCATACTGGCCGACGGCAGCGAGGAGAAGCGCCAATCCTCCTAAGATCGAAACCAAGTTTACGGCCACGAGTTGCGGCGAGGTTGAGCGATCAACCTGTTCCTGAAGCGTGATCATCTCGTAGAGGGCAAGGCTCCCGTCCAGTGAGTGCACTTCGCGGAGTAGGGCGGACGAAATGCTCTGCAGAGGTTGGGCTGAGCGGATATATAAGGCCGGTCCTCTTACAAAATCCTGCAGCAGCGGCACGTAGAAAAATGGCCTTGGACTCTCGCGCATGCTCTCGTACTTGGAGTCCGCGGCTACACCGATGACTCGCGCCCAGCGGCCCTTAACTTGAAGGCGTCGATCGATGGGATCCTGATCGTGCCAGTATTGTGCAGCCATCGTCTGATTCACTATGGCGACCAACTGTGCGTTTTCGTCATCGGCACGCGTGAATTCGCGACCCGAGAGCAGAGGTATACCCAACGTGGCAAAGTAGTCAGGACTGACTTGGTTGTAGTCGATAGCGGGTTGCTCTTCCGGTGGAGGTTGGTAGCGGTCAACCGCAATCGGCGTAGAAGAGTATGTTGCATAACCTAGTGGGGTCACGCGGGCGAATGCCGCGGACTCGACGCCAGGGAGCGCCCTGACGCGAGCAATCAACGCCTCCTGAAAAGTCTTGGCGTGCGGCTCGTCGTATCCAGCTGAGATCAAAGACACCCCGGTCTCCACCACACTAGTCGTTGAGAAACCCGGGCTGGTGGTTCGAATCTTTTGCAGGCTTTGCAGCAGCAGTGCCGCTCCAACCAGCAGAACAAAGCTCAGACAAATCTGGAAAACGACCAGGCCCGAGCGCACCCACGCTGTTCCCCGCGCGCCGACTACCCCCGAGGACCCCGCTTTCAGGGCGCCAGCAAGGGCGAGGTCGCGGGTTTGAAAAGAGGGGACCAGCCCGACAATAAGCGTGGCGATCAGGCAAATCCCGGCGCTCAGCGACATCACACGCCAGTCGATTTCCCCAGGCAGGTACATCGCCACTCCGGAGCGCGCCGGGAAGAGCCGCACGAGCGCGTGCCGACACCAGTACGCAACCAGGAGTCCGCCGGCTACCCCGATCGTCGAGAGGATCAGGCCTTCCGTGAGAAGTTGTTTCAACAAACGGATGCGGCTGGCCCCGATGGCGAGCCGAATCGTCATTTCGTGGCGACGGGCAAATGACCTGACTAGCAACAGGTTGCCCACATTCGCGCAGGCGATGAGAAGAACAAACGCCCCCACCGCGAGCATGATCTCGAGTGTGGGAAGCAGAGTGCCGGCGTTATTGAAAGGGGTTTGCCACAATGGCCACAGCCTGATGCCGCGTCCGCGGTTCGTGGCTGGATAATTGTTTTCCATGCGTTTTGCGATTGCCGAGATTTCTTCCTGTGCTTGCGCGCGATTAACCCCCGGCTTGAGTCGTACATAGGCTTCAATCCACCGCGCGCCGCGGTCCTCGAGTTTATATCCGCCGCTTTCGAAGGTTTCCTCCATTGAGGCCGGCACCCAGAAATGCATCGCCCAGCCTACGAAAGTTCCATAAAACCCCTCCGGCGCGACACCGATGATTGTGTGCGGAACGTTGTTGAGCCGCTGCATCTTGCCAACGATTAGCGGATCTGCTTTGAAGCGGTTCCGCCAAAGCTGATAGCTAATTACTGCGACAGGGTGAGCGTCGCTTCCTACATCTTCGCCGGGCTCGAAGCCGCGACCAAGAATGGGATGAACGCCGATCGTGTCGAAATAATTTGCTGAGACGATGCTGCCCCTCGTAATTTCGGCGCGCTCACCGATATTCAGCGTGCTCCCCGTAATCTTGCTCACGAAGAATGCGTCACAAAGGGTGCAGCTTTTCTGCAAATCAAGGAAGTCCGGCCACGAAATTCCCGTCGAGCCGGTCTCGCCAGGCGCCGTTCCGGATAGGGCAAGCAGCCGCTCCTGGTGGGCTACTGCCGGGTACGGACGGAATAGGATCCCTTCGATCCAACTAAATACCGCAGTATTAGCGCCGATTCCCAAGGTCAGACATAGAATCGCCAGAACAGAAAAGCCCCGGCTGCGCCACAGTTGGCGAAACCCATATCGCAAATCCTGACCCAGGTCGTCCAGGACGCTTGCGCCGCGCGCGTCTCGGCACCGTTGTTCGATCTGCGTCATCCCGCCCAGTGCGCGCAGCGCCGAGTAGCGCGCGTCCTCCGGCGACATGCCTGCTGCAAGGTTCTCCTTAATTTGCTGTTCGAGGTGGGCGCGAAGCTCATCTTTTAGCTCCTGATCCACCTGTTTGCGGCGGAAAAACGAGCGCAAACGCAACGGAAGCGTATAAAACCATTGTTCGAAGGTCATCTCAAGCCTCCTTGAGCTTGACTATTCCGGAGATGGCAGCGGAGAGACGATTCCAGTCGGCCGCCTCTTTTTCGAGTTGCTTCCGCCCGAGCCGCGTCAGAGAATAAAACCTGGCGCGACGGTTGTTTCCACTCGGCTTCCAGTGAGCCGTAAGCCAACCTCGTTGTTCCAGCTTGTGCAGCGCTGGGTAAAGCGAGCCATCGCTAACCCCTAGTACATCGCTCGACATTTGTTTCAGACGCTGACTAACGGCCCAGCCATTGAGCGGCTCCAACGCCAGTATTTTCAGGATCAGCATGTCCAGAGTCCCCTGAACAAGGTCCGAAGGCTTACTCACGCAGTCTCCTCTCGGTTACCGAGTTACATTAAACCTTCCCCTGTCTGGTTGGCAATGCGCATCTTAGAAATCGGCGGACTTCCCGACAGTCGGCCATCCAGAAACAACTGAAGCGCCCGCAAGAATTAGTACCGGGGGTAAGAGCTCAAGCTCCGTAGCTTGAGTAGAGCAGGGAAGGAAGGAAACTGAGAATCCTGAAGCCGATTGACGAAGCCATCTAATAAAGATGGCGAGCGAGTCATGAACAGTAACGCCCGGAGAGAGTACTTTACTTCATGAATCTGGGGGCAGCTGGCATGAACAGTGGGGGAGACAGCGATGGAGTTTTATCATCCGGCACGGTTCCATGATCGTCTCGTGCTCGGATTGAAGGGCACGATGTCAGAAACGGACGATGTGCAGTGCTGCTTCGTCGAGAAGACGATCGAAGAGGTTTAGATTGTTTCCTTGCAATGGGGCCCTCCTTCGTTGCCTCGGAGTTGCCGTTCTCGCTTCGCAATGCAGCGGGGCGACTAAGGAGAGCGTCTACGACGGCACGCGCGCGCAGCAAGTCTTCCACAGAGGAGAGGGTCGCTGCAGCAGGCGCAGAGCAGGTGCGCGGAGGCTGCAGATCGAAGGAGATTACGCACATCTTAGGAGAGGAGGGCCCAGAGGATAGCGGCTTATCCGAAGCCCTTCTCCGTCGAGAAGATCGATGCAGCCCTTACGTTTTCTTCATCGAATGGGTCCAACCCTGCTGACGGGTGTTGAGTGTCACCGGCCGTTATGCCAACTACTCAGGCGTTGCGGTGGCTGAGGCCGCTGGAAATTGAGCGGCGTACTTTGCATAGAGTGCGCTGTATTGGACCTTGTGCTTAGATGGCCGGAAGACGATCGCCCTGGTATTTTCGAAGTATTTCTTGCTGTCTATAAGACTGCCGAGTAGAGCTGCTCCGACGGCAGAAGCTGAACTGAGTCTGAAGGCGTGCACAGGCCGTCCGAGAATATCTGCGAGTAATTGGGACTGCTGCGGGATTTCGGCCATCCATCCGGCGAGGCGCGCAGAGGACAAAGGCGCCTCCTCTTCGAAGAGCTCCAGGCAGCGTCGAATTTCGAAACACATGCCTTCAAGAAGCGCACGGGCAATCCCAGCGCCATCATGCGTCAGCGTCAGTCCGCTTATCATTCCCCTGAGGCTCGGGTTCCACAGAATCCCCTGTTCGCCGCGGGCGAGAAAGGGAGCGAAGAAAAGTCCGTCTGCACCGGGAGTCAGGCGATAAGCGAGCTCCCAAATCGATTTCTTTGTGATCCTGCTCCCGCTTCGCAGCACACCTGCTGCCCACTCGCGTGCCGAGCCGCTCGCCAGTAAATCTGCCTCGCGGCCATACAGGCCATCCGCCGCCAGAGGTGTAACAATGTATCTGCTCTGGCTATCGCATCGCGGCTCCGCATCACATTTCAGGATTACAGTACTCGAACCTGTGAGAAGCGTGGCAGTGTGCGAGTCTACTTTGCCACCACTGATGGCGTGAGCGCCGGCAACAGAATCGGCGCATCCGAGCACCACCGGCATACCCGGCTTGCCACCCAGTAACTGGCTCCCTCGCTTGCTAAGCGGTGCGCTGAATGAAGAACTCTTGATGCAAGGCAAGAGCGCGACAGGGACGCTCCAGAAATTGCACAGCTCCGGATCCCAGGCGTTGCTATGCAAGTTGTACAAGCCGTATCCGGTGGCGGTTGATGGATCCGTGGTTGCCAACCCAGTCAATGCATTGAAGAGGAAATCTTTGGCGGAAAGGATAAGGTTTGCCCTCTGCCGTCTCCACCGATAATGAAACTGGAACAACGGCGCCAGATAACGGCCGTCAATGGGCACTCCAGTTTTCAGGTAGATCTCACGGCGACGATGGTCATCGACTCTCTCGGTTACCCACTCATCGGCTCGGCTGTCTTGCCACGTGATTGCGTGAGCAATCGGCTTGTGTCTGCCCATCACCACCAATGTGGGCATTTGTCCGGTGAGCGCCAGCGCCTCAACCCGGACCCGCGGGCTCAACTGCGCCCTAACCTTCTGGGCAGCGCCGGACAAAGCTTTCAGCCAATGCTCGGGATCCTGTTCCGCCTGACCCGTCGAGGTCGAGATTGTGGAGTACGTTTCGCGCGCCGTCGCCATCACCCGGCCGTCACGAGAAACGGCGACGAGCTTGAGGGCGGAAGTCCCCAAATCGATCCCGAGCACGCAAGAGCTTCTCTCCACCACTCCTGTCCTTACCTCTTTCTTTCTATTTTCTGATTGTGTTGCGCATGATAGGTCCGCCAGACCTGTAGGACTTCATCGCATTCTCCGTTTCACTTCAGGTAGTGCGTCCTCCACTGCCTTCAGGGTGCATTCCACATCTGTGTCGTTGTGGGCAAACGAGATAAACAGATTCTCGAAGGCATCGGGGTGAAAGAGCACGCCTCGTTTCATCATCTCTTCCCACCAGATCCGGAAGAGATCCTTCCGAGCGTGATGGACGGCGTCACGGTAGTTGCGGATCACGGAATCCGTGAACCATACCTGAAAGAGCGGTCCGATCCCGACCACTTTGGTCTGCAATCCTGCCGAGTTCAGGCGGTCGCGAATGCCGAGCATCAGCCGTTCGCTCCTGGCGAACAGATCCTGGTAAATGCCTGGTGTCATCAAAAAGTCGAGCGTGGCGTTCGCAGCGCTCACTGCAATGCCGTTGCCGCTGTAGGTTCCGGCCATTGAAACTGTTCCATCCGCGACTAGTCGCATAATTTCTTTCCGGCCTCCAACCGCCGCGACCGGGAACCCGCCTCCAAAGCCTTTGGCCATTACCGTGAGATCCGGGGTTACGCTGTAATATTGCTGTGCCCCTCCCAGTGCCACGCGGAATCCGGTGATGACTTCGTCGAAGATCAACACAATTCCCAGTTCGCGGGTCAGACGTCGCATCAGTTCCAGGTAACCCGGTTCCGGCAGGATACAGCCTGTGTTGCACATGATGGGTTCAGTGAGCACCGCGGCGATCTGTTCCCCGCGCTCGCGGATCGTGCGCTCTAACAGTTCGCTGTCGTTCCACGATAAGACGATCAGCGAGTTCTCCAATCCGTCCGGCATGCCAGGTCCTTGTGGAACCGGAACTGGCAGCGAAGCGGGTCCGGCTTGTTCGAGCGGAGGATGCTTGCTCCAATACACGGCATCGGAGAAGCCGTGATACATGCCTTCAAAGCGGATGATCTTTTTCCGCTGGGTGTAAGCGCGTGCCAGGCGGAGCGCATAGAGAATTGCTTCCGTGCCGGTATTTGCCAGGTGCATCTGCTCCACACTGGGTACAGCAGCAATCATCTTGCGCGCCAATTCGATTTCGTCGGCTACGGGCAAAGCAAACATCGTGCCCCGCTGGCGGACGAAATCGACTACCGCGTTGGTCACCTGCTCGGGGCGATGGCCCAAAAGCATCGGACCGAGTCCGAGTAAGTAGTCAAGGAATTCGTTGCCATCCACGTCTAAAATGCGCGATCCTTTTCCGCGTTCAACAAACAGCGGGTAAGGCGACCAGCCGGAGCGGGGAGTGCGGGCGGTACTGTTGACCCCGCTGGCGATCAATTCTTGTGCTCGCGCGAAAAGGCGCGCTGAACCTGAAGTTCCCTTCAGCCCAGCCAGTTCGTTCTCCACCTTCATAGTTCGATCCTTTGCCAGATTCCCCGTGCATCCGGAATCAGAGATTTTCCACTTACTGTTCGCCCGACCCGCCCAAGAGCGGCACTTTGCCAATGTAGTGGATCGCCAATGCGATGGGCAGTCCCAGCGCGGTGGCTCCAAGGCCCGCCCACAGTACCGTGGGCGAAACCGCCCGAGTCAAAGCCGCCTCCACGACTACGGTAAGAAGCGAAATTGCTCCCAGTGCCGGCCAGAGACCTCCGAGAACAAAATTACCGGTGTTTTCCAGCAGGTCCGCCCGATACTGCCAAACCGCAGCAACGGCTGTCAGGGCGTAGAAGAGGGAAGCGATGATACCGAGGGCGCCGGCAATGTTAGAGAGCACCTCGCGTGTCCCTCCCTTTTCGAATGCAGTCAGGAAGAGGAAGACCAGATTGACTCCCCCCATGAACAGGGTGACCGCCCAAGGACTGCCGGTTCTCGGATGGATGATTTTGAAGAAGGCCGGCATCATCCGATCCTCTGCCATGGCGAATCCAAGCCGCGATGAGGAAACAACTGCGACCTGCAGGCACGCCACCGTCCCCAGCAACACGACCAGGCTCAGCACCAGAGAACTCGGTCCCGGCAGCAGGCGATCCGCAATAACCGCGAGTGAATTTCCTGCTGAGCCCTGAAGAGCGGTCCTGCTCACAACGCCTTGGTAAGCAAAGGTGATCAGACAATATACGAAGAGCAGAATAATGACGCTGGCCACCGCCGCACGGCCAGGATTGCTTTCCTTATCCTGGGTTTCTTCGTTGACATAAATCGCTGCATCCCAGCCCGAGTACATGAACACGGCGATAAGGGTTCCCGCGAAGAATCCCTTGGCCCCTCCAGCTCCCGACAGGCTGAACCATGCAAAGGTCACTGGCGACGCGGCCCGACCCGACACCAGTGCTCTTATGCCGAGAACAGCAAAAGAGAAGAGCACCAAATACTCAAACACGGCCAGAGTTTTCTGAAAACGAGCCGCAATTTCGATCCCAGCCAACAGCAGAAAGGTCACCACCAGATTCCAAATACCGCCCACGACGACCACTGCCAGCTTGTTGCTAACCATGCTCGGAGCTATGAGTTGAAGGGTATAGGTGCCTGCGGGCACGGTCATGCTGGTCGTGCCAAGAGTGTAGTACATCACGATCATCCAACCGGCCACGAATCCTAAATAAGGATGGAGCGCTTTCGAAACCCAGGTGTAGGTTGCGCCGGCGCTCTGATCCCAGCGGTTTAGCCTCTGATACCCAAGCGCAATGCCCAGCATCGGTACAAACGCACATGCAATGGGCAGCAGGCCGGCATAGTTGGCTGCTGCGACCAATGCCGGCAAGGCTACTGCCATCGTCTGAGCCGGTGCGGAGCTGGCCAGTCCCAGAATGATGGCATCGCTCAGGGAAAGGGCGTTTGCCTTTAGGTGGCCGGTTGGTGCCATCTCAGCTTGCGAGGGTACGTCACCCATTCCATGCTCCTAGAAAACAGTGACCTTTGTCTCAACGAATCAAAATGTCCTATGGTTGCCAGTCTCCATGGGCAATAAGATATCCGTCGAGTTGCGCTTTCTTGAGGATTTCGCTTACGGCGGCATGATTCAAGTGGGGTCCAATCGCCTGTTCCCTCTGCGCAATGACATAGGCGAGCACAGCAACGATGGCGCCATCGGTTTTGAAATACGCTGGGTCAACCTTATCAACGGTATCACTGGATTTGTGGTGGACTGCGTTATAGGACACCTCGTCGGCCCAAAGATCGAAGGAAGGGATGCCATGGAGCATGAAAGGGCCCTGGTCCGTATCGAAGGTGGTTTCCAGTGAGACCTGGTCGGCCCCGTATCCTTTCAGATAGTTGGGGACTAGTTCCGCCAGAGCTTCCTTCATATCCTCGCGGCCCTCGACGATCCAACCGCGTGGCCGCCCTGCTCCGTTGTCGGTATTGACCACGGCCACGCAGTGCTCAAGCTCCTTCTCGTACACTTTCACGTACGCTCGCGACCCTAGCAATCCCTGCTCCTCTCCAGTCCAGAGAGCGAACCGAATGCTTCGCCGCGGAGGATGTGGTAGCGAAGCAATGGCGCGAGCGGCTTCAAGGACCATGATGGCGCCCGTGCCGTCGTCTTGCGCACCCGTTGCGAGGTCCCAGGAGTCGAGATGGCCACCCACGATGATCCACTCATCAGCCTTGTCGCTTCCATGGATCTCCGCGATTACGCTGCTGGACGAAACCGGGCCAGAAATCTGATTCTCGTAGGAAAACCCGAGGGTCACGGGGCCTTTCGCCAAAAGACGCCGGATGAGCAAAGCATCTTCCCTGCCAATTTCTGCTATCGGCAGAGGCAGTATCTTGCCCTTGCCGTTGTCGATATCGAGCCAGTCGCCCAGCACGTTATTGGGCACGGCATCGGGAAGTACGAGAGCCTGCGCCCCCAGAGCTTTGAAAATCGGATAGGAGGCAATCAGCTGCGCGTAGGTCTTGTTGAAACCATCTGCGAAAACATGCTCGGTGTCGAAGAGAACGATGTGATCCCTGATGGCGGAGGCACTGGCTCGTAGAGCAGTTTCGGAGATGTCGGACACAACAGCCAATTCGCCCTTTACTCCGTCACGAGGCGTGGGAGGAGTCCAACTGACAGACTCAAGGTGCAATTTGCGATGGACCGGAGAAGAAAGGTAGTTCTGCGCCCAGCCGCGCTCCCAGCCGTTGGGAATAGTAATCTGCTCGAGCGTAACGTCTTGAATGCCGACAGCGCGAAATTGCGCCGCCGCCCATTCGGCGGCGTGATCGTACGCCACTGTTCCGGTCAGCCGCGCACCGAAACGGTCACAAAGTTCCTCGATTTTCTCCATGGATGGCCCTGAGAGGACGGATGCCGCGACTTGCTTCGCTTCTTGCTGGAGTTGAGTTTCGCTTTGGGCATTCCCCATCCGTGCGTAAACGATAAGAACGATAACGATAACGACCAAGACTAGCTTGCATTTCATAGACAGGCTCCTTATCTCGCGAACAACGGCCGCACTCCGGCACGACGGCGGCACAAAAAGGGAGCGGCATGGCCTACGCCCGCCAATGTTCCTGACGAACCGTCAGGGATTCCACTCTTTTTCTGCGGATGCGATACCCGAGGCCCGGCGTTACCGGCACACGTATCGTGCCTGCCGGCCCCACCTCGACTTCTGGTTCGATGATGTCTTCATCCCAATACCGCTGGCTCGCGGAGACGTCTCCGGGCAGTGAAAAGCCGGGGAGTGCGGACATGGCAATGTTGTGGGCACGTCCCACTCCCGACTCCAGCATTCCCCCACACCAGACCGGAATGGAGTGCCGCACACTGATGTCATGCACTTGCTTGGCGCGGGTGTGCCCCCCTACGCGTCCCAGCTTGATATTAATAATCCGGCATGCGCCCAGCCTGATCGCGGCGTCGGCATGGGAAGGATTGTGAATGCACTCGTCGAGGCAGATGGGTGTTCGTAGCTGAGCCTGCACCAACGAATGCTGATAGATGTCGTCCCAGGCCAGCGGTTGCTCAATCATCAGGAGTTCATGATGATCAAGGGCTTTGAGTAGCTCCAGATGTTCGAGGCGATACGCCGAGTTGGCATCGACCATCAATGGGATGTTCGGGTATTGGCGTCGAACCTCAGCTACGACTTGAACATCTTTGCCAGGCTTGATTTTGAGTTTGATTCTCTGATACCCAGCGCGCAACTCGCACTCGATCTTCTCCAACAGTGTTGAGGTCGACTGCTGGATTCCAATCGACACTCCGCAAGGGAGCTCGGGTCGAGTTCCACCGAGCAACTTTGCTAATGGCAGACCGTTTTGCTGCGCTTCGATGTCCCAAACTGCGTTCTCGACTCCCGCCTTTGCCATCTCGTGTCCACGGATCGGATCAAGCAAAGCCCCGATCTCAGCAGCCGTCTCAACGCTTTTCCCGAGAATGAAGGGCACGATGAAGTCTCTTGTAACGTGCCAGGCAGTCTCGGTGGTTTCGGCATTGTAGAAAGGATCTTCCGCGGCGGTAATCTCACCCCAACCATGGAGTCCATCCACACCCACTTCCACCAACAGGACTCGCCGGTCCCAGGTGATTTCCGAGCTGGTTTCGAACGGGGCTTTTAAGCGCATCCTGAGCTCTCGGAGCGTGATGCTTTCGATTCGCATGGTGAAAACTCC
>JBEKUD010000147.1:0-12281 GCA_049515395.1 Candidatus Sulfotelmatobacter sp.
TATTCATTGAGCGTCAACAAGCGCGTCTGCACGGCTCGTGATTCTGGGATCTTTGTCACCGGCCGCAAAGCTCGAGGCAGCGAACTTGTCTCCGTCACTCTCTGCTTGGAAACGCGGAATTGCATGACAACAGCAGCGTCATTCTTGAGAATCAGCTGAACACCCCGATGCTCACTGAAGTCGACGACGAGATCGGCGCGTTCAGCCGGTCCGATTTCAAGGTTCGTCAGCGGAACCGGCGCGGGCAGAAGGCCCTGGTCTGTGCGGATTTGATAAAACGGCGCATCGCTGGCGAACGATAGATTGTAGAAACGGGAATTGGAACCATTCAGAATTCGGAGGCGATACATTCTGGGCTCAACATCGAGATAAGGGAAGAGTTTTCCATTCACCAGAATGGCATTGCCAAAAACCTCTGGAACCCAAGGCGATTGTGGATCCGGCGAAACGGGATAAAGAAGCTGCCCATCCCGCGTCAATAATCGGTCATAGAGGATGAGTGGCAATTCGCATTTGCCCTTGGGCAAGTGGAACGAGTCCTCCACGTTGTCCCGGATGAAAAACGCTCCCAATAATCCGGCATAGACATTCAGACGATTAATGCCCAGCGCGTGGTCGTGGTACCAGAGCATGGCCGCATCCTGCTGGTTGGGGTAGAAGTAGACCGCGGATTTTCCGGGCACGATCCAGTCTTCCGGATAGCCGTCGCTTTCTGGTCCGGTTTTCGCCCCATGCATGTGCACCACGGTGCGGACCGGCGGTTTGTCGGCCTCAGCCCCGTGAATAGTGTGGTCCATCGGCAAAAAATGTTCGCTGGGCAGAGCATTCGCCCATTCCACGAGCAGCGGTTCACCGGGGCGCGTCTCGAACGTCGGGCCGGGAGTCGAGGAACCAAAGCTCCAGAACCTAGTAGCCGGGAGATCTCGGTGAACTTGGCTGACAATCGGCCGGGCTTGGATCCGATAAATGGGCACGCTCAGTTTCCGATCAGCTGGGCTGGGCCGGTATCCCTGAGGCTGCACGACTTCAGGAATCGGGAGAGGGTCCACGAATGGTGGCAGTGTGTTGACATCAAGCGCGGGAGCCATGGTTGGCACGGAGTGCGCCATAGCGTTCCATCGAGCGGTCTTACCAGTTGCCAGGGCTGTAGCCAGCAGGCTCGATTGTTGCAGGAAACTTCGACGTGTAATCACCACAAACCCTTCGGGCCAAGCATACAACAACGGCAAGAGCCTGCGGGCTGTGGTGCCACACTTGCCTTGCCGTTGTCCGTGTAGAGGTATCCAGTCAGACGCGTCTGCAGAGATGCAGTATTAGTTGGACGAGCCAGTGTTCACGGGCTCGCCTGTGTTTTCGTTGAGGATAAACAGATCGTTGGTCACGGTTTGATGAAAGTCGAACAACGAGCTGATCGAGTTGGCGAGCCCGTCAAACGAACCCTGGTCGATCCGCTGTCCGCCGAGCCAGTTGTCCTCGATGAAGCGAATCACCGATGTTTGATCGGTCACCGAATGATCCACGAAGTTGTGCCGCGCCCACGGCGAAATGACGACAAGCGGCTGCCGTGGGCCGTATCCGCATCGACCCTGAGCGTGGGCGGTAGCGGGATGGACGCCGGGCAGCGCGGTGGCGCCGCTTCCGCAGCTTCCTGGACCTGTAAGAGCATCAGCGGCACTCTTCGATCCATTCACGATCTCACCCAGCTGATGATCGTACCAGCCATCGGAATCATCATAGAGTACGACCAACGCAGTGTTAGCCCATTCGGGCTGGCCCTGCAGGAAGTTGGCTACCTTCACCACGAATTCCTGTTCATCCAAAGGATCCGAATTCCCCGGATGAGCATCTTGAATCGCGATTGCCTTGAGGAAGCTCACTGCCGGAAAATTGCCGGCCTGAACTGCGGTAAAGAAATCGTCGACGTCGTAGTCGTGATTGGCAGGGTCGCCCGAGTAACCTATCGTCTTCACCGATTTAGGACGCGCATGGGTGGGGTTGGCGGTCGATGCGTAGTACTGGAACGGAGTGCGATGTGGAACGTAATCGCCCTGGGTTCCAACGACGGTGGATGTTGATTGGCGATTGCAGCCGGTGCTGCCGTCCGGATTCACAAGGTTCAGGTTGAAGCCTCCGCCCAACCAGCCCCAGGTGATACCGGCGGCATTGAGCAGGTCGCCGACATTCTTTCCAGCCATCTGCACTTGCCCGCTACCGGAGCACATATCACCGAACGGATCGGGGTCACCGATCACTGTATACCCACCGTTCCCGTCGGCAACCAGTCCGCCGGTGCCACCGGTATGTTTCGCGACGCCATTGGTCTGGCCTGAAATCAAATTGATCGCGCCGACCGTGGAAGGACCGAAGTTGGTGCTATAGGAGTTGTCGCTCATTGCATAGTGCTGAGCATAGTTCCATAACGCGGTAACGGTGTTGCCGTCAAAATAGCCCATCACTTGACCGGTTGTCAGAACCACATCGGGCGGACCGTCGGGCGGCGGACCTGCGCTGCCGGTGTTGGCTGGGAACAAATCCATCGCCCCCCCATCGAAGGCCAATTGTTCGGGCGTGTAATCATGATCCATATCTTGCGTATTCGCCTGGGAGCGATTGAAGCGGAACGGATTGGATGCGCCGCTGCCGTTGAGCGGGTTGAGGTTGGGATTGTGGTTCAGGAGCGCGTTGCTTAAACCGTTTACGGTCGGTGTACCCGGAAGCGCGCGAAACCGCGGTTCACCTGCAGGATTCAGCGCAAACGGATAAGTGCCGAAATAGTGGTCGAAAGAGCGATTCTCTCCGAAAATGACCACGATGTGTTTGATCGGCGTAGCGGTTTTAACGTTGGCGGCGTTTGCTACCGGTGTTAGTAGTGGTCCAGTAACGATGGCCGCGACGAGGCATACAGATAACAATTGACGCATAGGCCTTTTGTCCTTTCCCGATGGAGGCTGACGCAGCGCAGCAACGTGGGCCGATGCTAGCGCACGAACATTAAGGAAAGACTAAAAAACAAAAAATTGCAGGTCCTCGTATACCGCTGCAGCCTGATCTTCATGGATGGCATCCGTCACTCTCTCTCTACGCAGGAGGGAAATCATCCTCAAACCCGTCGATCTGACTGACGCATTTTGGCAATTTGACCAAATCAAGCGCCGGGATACACCGCTCCGATGTTGTTGGGGAGGAAAGAGCCTGCGGATGAGCGAATACGAGAGCGTTTCGCGGCCATGACGCGCGCGGCGCAGAAGCCCACCCACCTTTCGAGAACCCCACCTATTCGAGTCGTTGTGGCGATTCTCCCGCGGATCCCCGGAATTGCGCGACCGAATGCGGATTTCTGTATCTAACCAACTCGACGAGAGAACACAGAAGATGTAATCATCTTTTCACTTGAAACCGGAACCGACCATGGCCAAACCAGTTTTGCTAAGCGTGGATGATGACTCTGACGTTTTGCGGGCGATCGAGCGCGATCTTCGCTCGCAGTACGGCGCTGCATATCGTGTGATCGGAAGCGATTCTCCTGAAGGCGCACTCGACCTCTTAAAGCAGTTGAAGGTGCGTAACGACAGTGTGGCCTTGCTGCTTGCTGACCAACGCATGCCGCGAATGGACGGGATCGAATTCCTGCAAGAAGCGATGGCGATCTTCCCAGGAGCGAAGCGAGCACTGCTTACGGCGTACGCCGATACCAACGCTGCGATCAGCGCCATCAATCAGGCCAGCATCAATTACTTTTTCTTGAAACCGTGGGATCCTCCCGCGGAGCATCTGTATCCCCAATTAGACGATCTGCTCGACGACTGGCAGGCTTCCTTCCGTCCAACATTCCAGGGGATCCGGCTGCTGGGAACCCGCTGGTCGCCCCGATCGTATGAGTTGCGGGACTTCCTGGCGCGCAACCACGTTCCCTATCAGTGGATCGACGTGGAACTCTCCGCCAATGATCCGGAGACCAAACGCCTTTTGGAGGCTCTGGGCCCAGAGGCGGCGAATCTCCCCGTGGTGCTCTTCCCCGACGGGACGAGGCTGCTCGAGAGTGTGCCCGCAGACGTTGCGCAAAAGGTCGGATTGCGAACGCGCGCCCAAACCAGTTTCTATGACTTGGCGATTATTGGTGGGGGACCGGCCGGTTTGGCCGCTGCCGTGTATGGAGCCTCCGAAGGTCTACATACGGTGATGATTGAACGCGAAGCGCCCGGAGGTCAGGCTGGTATGAGCTCCCGCATTGAAAACTATCTTGGATTTCCGACCGGCCTCAGTGGCGGCGATCTGGCCCGACGGGCGGTGGCGCAAGCCCAGCGCTTCGGAGTGGAAATCCTGGCGCCGCAGGAAGTGGTTGGCGTCCGGACAGAAGGGCCGTACCGAATCATCAAGCTGGCGGATGAGAACGAGCTTTCGTGCCACGCGCTGATGGTTGCGACTGGAGTGCAGTGGCGCCGCCTGGAAGCCCCCGGGATCGATCGGTTGCGGGGTGCGGGAATTTATTATGGTGGCGGAGCCACTGAGGCTCTGTCCTGTAAGGGTGAGATCGTCTACGTGGTAGGCGGCGCGAACTCCGCGGGTCAAGCGGCGATGAACTTCGCGAGATACGCGGAGCGCGTCATTATTCTGGTGCGCGGCGAATCGCTCTCCAGCACCATGTCACAATACCTGATCGATCAGATTCAAGAGACTTCTAACATTCAGCTGTGGACCCGCGCCTGCGCGGCCGAGGCCCATGGCGAAACCCATCTGGAAGAGATTTCGGTGCTCTGTTCCGATACCGGCAAGACTGAGCGCGTACCGGCGAGCGCGATGTTTATCTTTATTGGGGCATTGCCGCGGACGGATTTTCTGGCCGATGTCGTCGAGCGGGACGAACGCGGCTTCCTGTTGACTGGTCCTGACCTTATGCGTGAAGGTCAACGTCCGAAGGGATGGACACTTGACCGGGATCCGTTCTTGCTCGAGACCAATGTCCCCGGCATCTTTGCGGTCGGCGATGTACGCCACGGTTCCATAAAACGTGTAGCTTCCGGAGTCGGTGAAGGATCAGTGGCCGTGCAGTTCATCCATCAGTATCTGAGCAAGGTATAGATGATCGACAAATCCGAACTACTTCGCGTCCCCGTATTTGCTGATTTGCCAGACGATCAGCTCGCCTGGTTCATCAGTCAATCGCAAGAGCTGAATCTCAAGGCAGGGGACGTCTACTCCCGCCAAGGCGATCCAGCCGATGCCATGTTTGTGGTTCTTGAAGGGCAACTTCAAGGGCGGGGAGAGCTTGGGGGCGAAACCTTCGTCTTTGACCTGGAACCGGGTGACGTTACCGGATTGCTGCCGTTTTCGAGGATGAAACAGTTTACTGTGAGTGGGCGAGCCGAGACAGACAGCCGTGCGCTACGATTTCCCGCTTCGCAGTTTCCGGATCTCATACAGAAAATGCCGGAGCTGACCAAGCGTTTGGTGGGCTTGATGTCGGACCGTATCCGTGAAACCACTCGCCTCGAACAGCAGCGAGATCGACTGGCTTCGTTGGGGAAACTCTCGGCGGGACTGGCGCATGAGCTCAACAATCCGGCCTCGGCTGCGAAACGTGCCGCCAGCCAATTGGGCCACATCCTAAAGAAAATCAGGGACGCGAGTCTCGAGCTGGGAAAACGTGATCTCTCGTCCGCGCAGAAATCAGAGATCGAAAAACTGGAAGCTTCCTTCACGCAACAGGATGTAGTTCCGCCGGACGCGCTGATCATGAGTGACCTGGAGGACCAGATTGATTCTCTGTTGCGCAGTCATGGACAGAATGATTTGTGGCTGCTCGCGGCTGGCCTTGCGCGAAGAAACATCAAGCCGGAAGTAATCGAATCGCTGTTCGCGAGTCTCGATGGGGATACTGCTCGAGCCGCTCTGGTCAGGATCGCGGCTTCGGTAGAGGTCGCAAGTCTGTTACATGAAATCGAGAGCAGCACCTCGCGGATATCGGATTTAGTCGGGGCCATCAAGGAATATACCCACATGGATCAGGCGCCGGTGCTAAACGTAGACGTTGTAAGGAGCCTGGAAACCACGCTTACGATCTTGAATCACAAGCTGAAACAAGGAGTCGTGGTGCAGCGCGATTACAAGAGCGTTCCGCTCTTGGTGAATTCGTTTGGAAGCGAGCTCAACCAGGTCTGGACCAATATTATTGATAATGCGATTGACGCGATGCACGGAAAAGGCAAGCTTCGCGTCCGAACCTACCGCGACGACGGTTGCGTTGTAGTTGAGATTGGCGATGACGGTCCCGGAATTCCCGACGAGGTGCAGCCCCACATCTTTGAGCCTTTTTTCACGACCAAAGGAGTTGGAGAAGGCACGGGCCTTGGCCTGGACACCGTCCAGCGAATTGTGAAGAAGCACCGCGGAAATATTCAGGTTAGTTCCAAGCCCGGGGACACGCGCTTTCAAGTCTGGCTCCCGCTAGCGTAGCCCCAGGCCTAATGGACGCAGCACGATTGGGAGTGTGAGTTACGGATCGACGAACCCGCAACGTTAAAACTGGAGTGTCCCACGCTAAGGCTGGTCTGGGTCTAGCGGGTCAAGGCTTGGGGTGGGCGGCGAAAAATGACCAGATCAGATCTGTGGCGGGAACACGGTTGCCACTGATCGCGAGGCCGGGCCACATGTGGCGTCCGCCTTGGATCGCGTAAAGCGAAACTCCGGTGCCATCCTCGCACTCGGAATATTTCTCGATGTGAGCTTCCGAGGTCTCTTCCTGCGTGGGCTCGGCGAAACAGGCGTCGCGCTTCACACAAAACTTGACGGCATCAGCGACGGAGTTGTGCTTGCGTTTGTCGCCGATCTGAAGGGGAGCGGTGCCGCCGTTGAATGGCACCAGTCGGTCGGCGGTTCCGTGAAAGATCAACACCGAGACCGCCTTCGACGGGCGGCAATCGATGTTGAGCGCTCCTTCCACTGGAGCAATGGCCGCCACTTGCTCGGACATTTCGCAGGCCACGCGATAGGACATCATGGCACCGTTAGAAATACCCGTGAAGTAGCTGCGCTTTCGGTCGATGACGTAGTCGCGTTCCAGCTTTTCTAGCAGCGCGCGGAAGAAGCCAATGTCATCGACATCGTTCCGGACCGCGTCACCGCAGCAGTTTCCCGCATTCCACGTAGGCAATTGGCCTGTGCCCCTGGGATAGACCACCATAAAATGTTCCTGGTCCGCCTTGGCGCTCATGCCGGACATTTTCTCAGCACTGTCGGGGCTTTGTATGGCCCCGTGCAGGACAAACACCAGCGGCAGAGGCTTCTTGGCGTCGTAGCCGACTGGGACATGAATCCAATCGGTGCGCATGCGACCGCCGAAATCCAAGGATTCCGAGAGCGTGCCGGATTGTGTGGGACCTGGTGTTGCCAACACGGGCCGAGCCTTTCCACGGTGCCACGCCACACCGCAAACGGGCACAGCAATCGCGCCCAACATGAGTATTCGTCGTTTGCGAAGCTTCATCGACTTCCCTCCTGCTGTTTCCTTCTACTAAACACGAGGTATGAGACAGAGTCGCGCGCATGGCACAACCTAGCGGGCGGGCTCGTCTCGTCCGACCGGACGACAAAAGACTAAAGCGGCAACTCGTGGAAACCACCGAAGCGAGCTTGGCGCAGGCGATCGCGTGTAGATTGGCGGAATACGGTCGCATCGATGACAGGGGCCGACATTAAGGCCACGCTGATGCCGGTATCGGTGTAGCCGCCGACCGCGTAGAACGGCAGCTCGTTCGAGGCATTGGCGATGGAAGGATAGGTTTGGCCGGTCGCGGGATCCATCAAAGTACCGTCGGGGCGCTCCAAGATGTAGTGAAGCCCCAGGAGCGACACGGCCATGATGCGTAATCGGCGATAGGTTATCGGCTAACCGTGGAAGCGGACCTCGATCGACCGGCACGCCGGAACCGCCGCATAAGCTTTCCACGTTTGGGTACAGGGCCGACACCGACGATGAGATGAGTCCCGGAAGCATGTGGACGCGCACGTCGAGTCCCAATAGCTGGGCCGCTAGGGCCAAGCTGTACGGGATCGAGTAGCCGGTGTTTTGATTCGGCATAAGCCTGGCGTTGCCACCGGTGGCAGCGCCACTGGTGATCTGGTGGATGGCGGACTCACAAGTGCCGTCGGCGTTTCGTGGCTGCCCGTTCGACAATATGGAACCGGGCAAGTTGGGCAAGTGGCGCACGCCTAGCTCCATGGCGGCGCAAAGCAGTGTGGCCGCTCCGCACGATTGAAGGTACATCTGTCTTTTGTTTACGCGCATGACTGCCTCCACGGGCATCTCCGATTTGGCCCCTGGCTGGTGCATCCTAATGCCTCTTTTACCTCGACACAATGGTTGAACCCAGCATGTTTTTATCTTGCGTGCGCCGAATCGGCACGCGATCTGTGCCACATCGCCATGGCCTCCGGTGAAAATTCACATGAAAATTCATAATGTCGCAAAGGCGCAAGGTGGGTGTACACTCGTAGCCGCCTTTTTGATATCAAAAAGGAGATTCGTTTCCTAGTCCTCCTCAAGGAGCCTACGATGCGGACGCATATTCATATTCTGCGGGGCGCAGCGGTTCTCACTTTTATCGCGGGCGTGCTTTTCGCGAGTCCTCTCTTCGCACAGAAACAGAAAATCGACTTCGAGGATTTTGCCGGGCCCAGCCGGTTCGACACGGTGCAGCTCCCGGTGCGCGCGCTCACCGCCACCATCTCCGGCGGAGAGATCTTGCGCAATTCTGCCTTTGCACCGGCCGGCAGAACAACGGTGTACGGCACGTCGTTCGAATGCTCCGGATGCGCCCCGCAGATTTCGATTCAATTCAATCGGAAGGTTTCCAATGTTGAAGTGGCCTATCAGACCCAGCAGGCTCTCGAGATCACCTACGCAACCGAGAACGACCTGGGCAATTGGCACGAGGAGACACTGCCCGGGAACTTCGGCTTCGGACCGGGAACAGCGAGTTTGCCGCACCAAAACATTCGCCAAATCACGATTGCCAGTCATGACACGGATTTTCTCTTTGTGATCGATGCAATCTCGTTCGCTACGACGAATCCGGTTCTGATTGATCCGGTAGTAGCCGGGCTCCTCAGCGGCGCGTCCGTCACCACCAATGTCAACAGCATCGCGGCGGCCGCGACCGGCCTTGTTCAAGGCTCGGCGGCGGATGGAACGACGCAGACGGTGCTTCGGATTCCGGCAACGAGCGTGGGACAGATGTTAACCGTAACCGTTATCAACGATCAGGGCGTGGCGAGCGGTTCGGTTGCCAATGACGGCGGTCTGATGGCGCTCGGCGGCAGCACGAGTTCGCTCGCCAGCTCTCTGCATGTGACCGCCGTTACGACCTCAGCGGGAGCTGAGGCATTCGCGATCTATCGCGGGCCAGTGAATTTTTCTCGAGAGACCGCGGACAGTTCTTTGACCACTCGGAGCGTGACCCTGCGCGTGGCCGCTACAGGCGGGAGCACGACGAACACGAGCGTTACCGTGGCGAGACCGCCGGTGGTCCTAGTGCATGGCTTGTGGGGAAACGCGTCGAGCTTCAACAATTTCACGCCCCTGATCGCCGACGCCAACTTCAACGTAAGCCGAGCGGTATACGCCAGCGCCATAACCGGGGTCACCAGCACAACGCCCTCGTTCTCGAGCAGTGTCGATTCCTCCATCGAAGCGAATTCGCTGGGATTCGCTTACAACGCTCCATCCGTGCTGGCGCAGATCAACAATTTCATTTCAGCCTATCGCACAAGCGCCAACCTGGCTGCAGTCAAGGCAGACATCGTGGCGCACAGCATGGGAGGCGACATCTCACGTACCGCGTTCCTGCTTCCCACGTTCCTCAGCAACACAACCTTCGGCACCGGGCCCATCAACAAGCTGATCACCGTCGCTACGCCCCACCTGGGTACGCCGGTGGCGGCAGATTTGCTCTTGAGCAGCAACACGTGTGCCAGAAATGTTCTCGCCTCCGATGGAGACATCGCATTGCAGTCCATCACATTTTCCGGTCAAACGGCCGATGGCGCCGTGTACGACCTCGAGGGAAATGGCTATGGCGCTAGCTTGAGCGCGGCACTTAGCGACCTCAAATCGGTTCAGCCCTTTCCCACCGCCTACATCGCCGGGATCGCGACTTCCACCAATCTAAAGGGTCTGAGTTGTTTCTTCTGCAACGCGGAGGCGCTGAGGCTCCTATGCTCGAGCAATCCTTTGGCGAAAGACCTCACCGCCAGCAACTGGCCGACGATTTACGGGCAGAATAACGACACGATTGTTCCGCTCGATAGTGCTCTGAACAACCTCACGGGACTGCAGTATTCCGGGGTGATTCATACCGCAGCGCTCGAAACATTGGACTTCAACGGACCCTCGGTGCTCGATCCTGCGTCGAACGTTTCGAATGAAGTCATCAACCTGTTGAACGAGGCGCCCACGGGCACCGACTTTCATTAGTTCGAGATCGCGCAGCTTGACCCTGTCCAGACTTGATCGCGTCCAGAAATGAGCGAAGGTGCGCTGATGAGAGATGTTGATGAGAGAAGGAGAATGACGGACATGCGAAAAAATAATTTCCCGCGACGAAACACGGGCATTCTAATCTTGACGGTGGGGCTCATCGCCGTACCGACGGGCGCGCAACAGAGTCTCATGCGCATCCTTTCGCCTTCAGCGGGCACCGTCGTGAGACCGGGGCAAACGATTGCGATATCGGTGTCGGCGGATGCATCGGTAGAGAAGCTCGTGTTGATCGGGCAACGGCCGTTGGGAGTGGGCCAGATCTCTTCCGGAGCAGCGCCTGGAATCATGGCGCGAGGCCTGGGAGAAGCAGGGCGGGTACAGTTTGGGTTGCGGATTCCAGCGCAGACGCAACCGGGAATCTATCGCGTTACGGCGATGGGACGAGTTTCCGGCGGCGATGTCGAGTCCGAGGCAGTAACGATTGACGTGGAGAAATCGGAGGAGCCCGTCAGAACTTGGATGGAGCCGTCGGTCATCCAATTCGAACACGTTGACGATCATATTCCGGTGCGACTGCTGGGCGCCTTTGCCGACGGCTCCTCCGAAGAGCTCACGAAGTCCAGCAAAACGACCTTCGCTTCCGGTGATCCACGCGTCGCCACAGTAACCGCCGACGGTGTGGTAACAAGTGTCGGGCCGGGGAAGACCAGCATCCGGGCGTGCACCCCTTCCACCGAGTACTCGATTGCGGTGCGAGTACCGTAAGCCGGGAGCCGCACGCCTCGCGGCAGGCTTGGGCAAGGGTAAAATAACCAATTCAATTCGGGGTCGAATCTTCGGCTTGAAGTGGTTAGCGGTTTTGTCGATTCGCCATCGCGGCGGGAGGGTTCACGATCTCCTTCAGCGCCCACTCAATCCTGTCAACTTCTTCACGAATGACCCGGATCGACTGCTGGTTCTTCGCCGGGTGAGCCAAGGGAGTGATGGCCTCCACCGCACCGCGTATCTGATGATTCCGAATGCCAATGAAATTGAGGCGCGCGCTTCTGTGTTTGCGATTTCTGTAAACACCGCCGACGAACTTAATAGCCACCCACGCAAATACCAGGCCAAACAGCAACTCAGTCGGAATGCGATCGGTTATGCCGTCGAACTCAGAGAACAAAAGCCGATAGACTGCTTCACCCATCCCAAACGAGGCAAAAAGCACAATCGCGCCGAACGAAAATACTATGAGCCGCTCCATTGGTTGAAAGCGTATTGTGTCTTCTTTTCCTTCAGGTGTCCGCACAAATTGGATCGCCATGGTTCCTCCAACAATGTCGCCGCTCCCGAGAATGCAATTAGCAGTGCGAGCGCCAGTCTGGCTGTAAATGATAACTTGAAAACTGGCTACCGGCTTCACCTTTTTCGCCGGGATCAGGCCGCAATCTGCGATACAATTACGACCATTCGCTTCACTACCGTTTCCGCCCGCTCTCACAATAAGAAAGTAAGGAAAGACAGGTTCCCATGAATGTCCTGTTGCTCTCCATGCCGGATTCCTTCGAGCACATGCCCCCGGTCGCCATCCGCATGCCCAATGGTGCACTCACGTCGCTTGCGGGAAACGTGGATCCACACCACCGCGTGGCCGTTGCTGATTTGATTTTGGTTCAGCGCCGGGTTCGTGAAACCGTGATCAGGCTCGTCGCCGAGCACCATCCTGAAGTCGTCGGACTCTCCATCATGACGTTTCAGCGCCGATCGGCAGCTCGAATCATTGAACTGGTGCGCTCTGTGCGGCCGGGAGTGAAGATCGTGG
>JBEKUD010000148.1:0-12250 GCA_049515395.1 Candidatus Sulfotelmatobacter sp.
GTTGGCCGCAACGCAAAATCCAGTAGCTCGTGCGCTCCATGATTTTCTAATTCGCTTGAATCCCGAGCCGCACCGTCGAGTATTCCTCAAGCCGTTCATGAAAACGCAGACCGCTGAATTCTGCTCCTCCTGCCACAAGGTCCATCTTGACGTTCCCGTGAATCACTATCGTTGGTTCCGCGGCTTCAATGAATACGACAACTGGCAGGCCAGCGGGGTTTCCGGCCAGGGCGCGCGCTCCTTCTACTACCCTCCAAAGCCGCAGCAGTGCGCCGATTGCCATATGCCCGCGGAAGCTTCCAAAGATGCGGGCAACATCAACGGTTTCGTGCACTCGCATCGTTTCCCGGGCGCAAACACCGCAGTGCCTGCGGCGAATGAAGACGAAGCTCAGCTGCAGCTCACTGAGGGGTTCTTGAGGAGTGGCGCCCTTACCGTGGATATCTTCGCCGTGTCTCCAGTTCAGGCGCGTTTGAAGACAGGAGCCAGCAGCCAGTCCGATCTGGCCACTACGTTTGCGGTAGGCGAGGAAGCGGAAACCAAAATCACTCCCGTTGTTGGCGAAGAAGTTGCACCCGTCACCGCTCCTCTGAACCGCGTACAGCCTGCGTTGCGCCGGGGCGATACGGTCCGAGTCGATGTGGTCGTGCGCACGAAAAAAGTTGGACATTTCTTTCCCGGCGGCACCGTTGATGCCTACGATACCTGGCTTGAATTGAAGGGAACCGACGACAAGGGCCAGACCATCTTCTGGAGTGGCATGGTCCAAGACAACGGCAAAGGTCCCGTGGAAAAAGGCGCGCACTTCTATCGCTCTTTGCAGATCGACGCGCATGGCAATCCCATCAACAAACGCAACGCCTGGGCGACGCGGGCCGTGGTCTACGTGCGGCTCATCCCTCCGGGCGCAGCGGATACGGTGCATTACCGGGTGGCGATTCCGGAAAACGCTGGCAACAAAATCACGCTGCATGCGCGCTTGTGCTATCGCAAATTCTCGTGGTTGAACACGCAATTCGCCTTTGTGGGTGAAGCCGATGAGAAGTCCGGGCACAACGTCGCGCCCGCATACGACGACCGCCCGTTGGTATTCACCAAGTCGATCCAGGGAGTTTCCGCGAAGGAAGAAAAGATTCCCGACGTGCCCATCGTTACAGTCGCGGAGAACGAGGTGACGCTGCCCGTTGTGGCGCACAACGCTCCCCCTCTCCCGCCGAAGACAATCGCTCATAAAGAGGAATGGCAGCGCTGGAACGATTATGGAATCGGTCTGTTTCTCCAGGGCGATCTGAAGGCGGCGGCCGCAGCATTTCAGAAAGTTACTGAGGCCGATCCCGACAATCCCGACGGCTGGGTGAATATCGGTCGCTGCGCCGTTCAGGAAGGCGACATGGAGCGTGCTCGTACGGTACTCGAGAAAGCCCTGTCCCTGTCTCCAAATCTGGCGCGGGCCAATTATTTCGATGCGCGCGTGTTGCGTGCGGACGGCAATTATGAGGGCGCTGCCGCTCGCCTGAAAAGCGTCCTTAGCCAATACCCTCGTGACCGTGTAGCACTGAACGACTTAGGGCGTATTTTCTTCTTGCAGCGAAAATATCAGGAAGCAGTGAAAACTCTGGAGTCTGTTCTGGCGATCGACCCTGAAGACCTGCAAGCGCACTACAACCTGATGCTGTGCTACAACGGCCTGGGCAATGAAAAGTTGTCCAAGGAGCACGCGGCTCGCTACTTGCGATTCAAAGCAGACGAATCGTCCCAGGCGATTACCGGCCCGTATCGTCAACTGCATCCAGAGGATAACAACGAGCGCCAGGCGGTGCACGAACATGGGAGCGTCCCACTACCGGTGATTACGGCAAGAGGCGTGGGGACCCCTGGACCTAACCCAAACCAGGGGGGGACAGCCACCCCGGCTGTCGAGTCGGGCAAAGCCCGACTCGCGTCCACGGTCACGTCTGCCGGGGGCGCCCGGTGACACGTTCTCGCCTAAGACTCCTCTGTGTCTCTGTGTCTCTGGGGTTGTTTGTTTTACTGCGGGCAACAACTCAAGCTCAACAGATCCACTTCCGCGACGTCACCGCCCAGGCTGGCATCCATTTCACGCACAACAATGGCGCGTTCGGGAAAAAGTGGCTGCCGGAAACTATGGGTCCGGGCTGCGCCTTCATCGATTACGACAACGACGGCTATCCTGACATTCTTCTGGTGAATGGCGAAGACTGGCCCGGACACGCTCGCCGTGGCGCGACCACTCCGAAGCTCTACCGCAATAATCAGGACGGAACTTTTACGGACGTAACCCGCGCGGCTGGCTTGGCCGTGCCCATGTTTGGTTTTGGAGTCGCCGTCGGAGACTTCGACAATGACGGCTTTGACGATCTCTTCATCACCGCGATCGGCCAAAGCCATCTCTTCCACAATAACGGTAATGGCACATTCACTGACGTCACCAAGTCCGCGGGAATGTGGGGACCGACTGAGTTCTCCACCAGCGCTGCCTGGGTGGACTACGATCGCGACGGCAAGCTCGATCTGGTGGTCGCGAATTACGTGCGTTGGACCGAGCAGACCGATCTGTACTGCACACTCGATGGCGCACACAAATCCTATTGCACGCCGGAATCATACAAAGGCACCTCAGTGCGTTTGTGGCACAACCTGGGCGGCGGCAAGTTTGAAGACGCAACGCAGAAAGCTGGCCTCGGTGATCCAACTTCGAAAAGTTTAGGCATCACCATCCTCGACTACAACGCGGACGGTTGGCCCGACATTCTGATCGCCAACGATACACAGCCCAACAAGCTTTATCTGAACATGAAAGACGGAACCTTTGAAGAACGCGGGGTGGCCGCCGGTATTGGCTTCAGCGAGGACGGAGTGGCACGCGCTGGCATGGGAGTCGACGCGGCCGACTACGACCGCACCGGACATCCCAGCGTGCTCATCAGCAATTTTTCCAATCAGATGGTTTCGCTGTATCACAACGAAGGCAACGGTTTATTCGTGGACGAGGCTCCGCAATCCGAAGTGGGACGAGCGACGCTGGTCACACTTGGATTTGGTTGCTTCTTTTTCGATTACGATAACGACGGCTGGCCGGATATTTTTGTAGCCGACGGGCATATCGAAGATGCCATCGAACGCGTTCAGAAACGCGTCAGTTATGCTGAGCCTTCGCATCTTTTCCATAACAATGGCGGTGGCAAGTTCCAGGAAGTGACCGCGCAGATGGGCCAAGCCTTCGCGGCGCCAAGAGTGGCGCGGGGTGCGGCTTACGCCGATATCGACAATGACGGCTATCTTGATGTTCTCATCACCACGAACGCCGGCCCCGCTTACTTGTTTCACAACGAGGGCGGATCGAATCACAGCCTCCGTCTGAAACTGGTAGGAACGAAATCGAACCGCGACGGCATCGGTGCCGTCGTTCAGGTTACGTCGGACCGTAATAAAGAGAAGCAATGGAAGATGCTGCGCTCCGGATCGAGCTACCTTTCTCAAAGCGAACTTGTGCTCACGTTCGGTTTGGGCGCACAAACGAAAGCTGACAATGTCGAAATTCGGTGGCCCAGCGGTCAAATCGACACACTGTCGAACGTGAACGCCGGACAGACTGTCAGGGTGCAGGAAGGCAATGGCGTAATCCTGAACCGCCCCTACGGCAAAGCGAATCTCGAATCGCCACACAAATAGAACTTGTCATCTCAGCGAAGCAAATGGGTTCACGATCGCGGGCACCTCTGCACCGTCGAAGGACCCCCTGCATCTTCGAGGCGGCCTCCGGCTTTGGAGTGACTCGCTGCTGCCCGGGCCACGCTCAGCTCAGGATCACAGATGCTCGGGGTTTCTTTGCATTCTGAGTTGCCCTCTGTGTTTAAATCTTTGGATAGATGATTCCTCGAATTTCAGTCGCCCTTGCCGAAATATTCCTGGCCGCGTTCGGCCTATTCGCAACCGCGCCACAAAACTCAGCGAAACCGAATCCGGTCGAGGCCGAGCGCCTGAATAATCTGGGCGCGGCCTACATGAACCAGCAGCTTTTCGAGAAAGGACTCAAGTGCTTTCAGCAAGCGGCCGAGCTCGATCCCAAGCTGGCGATGGCGCAACTGAATGAGGGTATCGCCCTCCTGAATTTGCAGAAAATCGAGGAAGCCAAGGCTGCGCTCCAAGATGCGCTCAAACTGGATCCCAAAAACCCCAATGCCTGGTACAACCTCGGCCTGCTGGCGAAGAATACCGGCGATGCTCAGGCCGCCATTGAGGCCTTTCATCACGTCGTCGAGATCGATCCCAACGATGCGGACACCTGGTATTTCCTGGGCACGGCCCACGTGCAGGCCAAGCAATTTCCGCCAGCCATCGATGCCTTCCAGCACGCGCTGCAACTCAACCCCCTCCACGCCTCCGCCGAGTTCGGATTGTCGCGTGCCTACCAGCAATCCACCGACATCGACCACGCCCGCGAGCATCTGAAGAAATTTCAATACATTACGCAGAACAAAATCGGCGCTCCCATGAGCCTTGCTTACGGCGAGCAGGGACAATACTCGCGCGCAGTCGAATCGCCCTCGGCGGTGTTGCAGGCACCCGCGCCGATCAAGGTGCGATTTGTGGATGTGACGAGCACCGCTGGACTGACACCAAAGATTTCGCCTTCCAGAAACAACGGCTTGGATTCTGGTCTTGCTCCCGGCGCTTGCTTCATCGATTACGACAACGATGGCCGCCCCGATATTTTTTTGCCCGACAATGGCAGAGATGGAGGCATGTCTCTTTACCACAACCTGGGAGGAGGCAGGTTCGAAGAAGTTACCGTTCGCGCGGGCCTCGACAAGCAGCTCCACGGCATCGGCTGCGCCGCAGGCGATTACGACAACGATGGCTATGCCGACTTAGCAGTGAGTTTGGACGGACTTCTGCTGCTCCTGCATAACGAAAAAAATGGAACCTTCAAGGACGTAACCGAGACTGCCGGGATAAAGAGCAAGGTACGAGACGGCGGACTCACATTCATCGATTACGATCACGACGGCGATCTTGATCTGTTCGCCACCGGCAACACCGAAAAGCTGGGGTCGTTGTCCAGGCATCGAACCGGCGCAAACGTGATGTGGCGTAACAACGGTAACGGAACATTTACGGACGTCACTGAGTCTCTCGCACTGAACGGTAACACTCCCAACTTTTCCGCTGTCGGTACTGACTACAACAACGACCGCGCCGTCGATATCGTCACAACGGGTACGGCGAGTGGCCCGGTCGATGCCAAGCGGAACGGTGATACGGGAACGCTGGTTTACGAGAACCCGCGCGAAGGAGAGTTCATCCGACGTGAACTCTGGTCGTCTCCGGTCCCGTCACCGACAGCGGGGGTCGCAGTTCTTGACTTCGATCACGACGGTTGGATGGATTTGGCTTTCACGCACTTAGGCGTGCCCGGCATCACACTTTGGCGCAACAATCACGGGAAGACGTTCGATCAGATCGACCTTCCGATCACGAATTGGATCGCCGCTTACGGCGTCGCCGCCATCGACTACGACAACGATGGTTGGGTTGACCTCGTCGCAGTCGGCGAGACGAAAGACCGCAAGGGTGAAGTGCGCCTATTTCGCAATCTCGGGGCCGGTGGTTTCAAGGACGTCACCGCCGACGTTGGCCTCGACAAGGTTCAACTCAAAGAACCGCGCGCCATCATCACGGGTGATTATGACGGCGACGGCGCTACCGATCTGCTCATCACGCAAAACCATGGCCCCGCCGTGCTCTTGCGCAATGAAGGTGGCAATCAGAACCACTGGCTGCGCCTTTCGCTCAAGGGACTCGCCGACAACAAGAGCGCTATCGGTACCAAAGTGGAAGTGTTCGCGGGCGGTAATCGGCAGAAGTTTGAGATCGCTGGTTCGAACGGATATCTGGGTCAGAATTCCACCGCCATCGTGGTCGGACTCGGCGACGCGAAAGAAGCCGACATCGTGCGCATGACGTGGCCCACGGGCGTGCTGCAAGACGAAGTTAATATTGCGGGGGACAAGCCGCAAAATTATCTCGAGATGGATCGCCGCGGCAGCTCCTGCCCCACTTTGTTTGTATGGAATGGCGAACGCTACGAGTTCGTTGCCGACATGCTGGGCGCGGGTGTGGTTGGCCACTGGGTTGGCCCCGGCCGGCGCGACGTGCCGCGTCCCGTCGAATACATCAAGATTGACCGCAATGCCATCCGAGAGAAAGACGGCAAACTGAGCTTCCGGTTCATGGAGCCGCTGGAGGAAGCGGTCTATCTCGATCAGGCGCGATTGCTGGCGGTTGATCATCCGTCCGATGTTGATGTCTATCCCAACGAATATTTCGCCTCGAACCCACCGCATCCCGAATTCAGAGTGGTGGTGAGCCGCGAATCTCGCCCGCCCTCCGGTGCTTGGGACGAACACGGACACAACGTTCTGCCCGATCTGTTATCGCATCGTTACTTTGGCGATTTTGCGTTGACCCCATTTCAGGGGTTCGCTAGACCTCACACCTTGGTGCTTGACTTGGGCGAAGCTTATCGCGGCGGCCCCTTATGGCTGCTGTTGCATGGCGAAGTCGAATATTTTTCGGCGAACAGTATGTATGCGGCGTCGCAGGCTGGCGTGCGAGCGATCTCTCCCTATGTAGAAGCGCTCGCCCCAAATGGCAAGTGGATACGCGTGGTCGACGATATGGGATTCCCCGCAGGCGGTCCGCGCACCATGACCGCCGACCTCAGCGGCAGACTGCCGCCGGGCACGCAGAAGATTCGCCTCACGACGAATCTGCAGGTCTATTGGGACAACATTCTGATAAGCCGGACTGACGAGATTCAAAACCCGCGCCAGACGCCAATTCCGCTGGCTCGCGCCGATCTGCAATTCCACGGATATCCGCGAAAGATCGAAGGCACGCCGCCGGGGAACGTTCAATATATCTATGAAGAAGTGAGCGCCACCGGGCCGTACACGCGGCCCTCGGGAGCGTACACGCGCTACGGCAATGTGTTGCCGCTCTTGACTGCTCTCGACGATGAGCTGGTCGTGTTTGGCTCAGGCGACGAGGTGCGCCTCGATTTTGATCCCTCGCAACTGCCGGCGCTGCCCCAGGGCTGGGTGCGCGATTACTTTTTCGCCGCTAACGGCTACGAGAAGGATATGGATTTCTACGCCGCGGACGGAAGTTTTGTGGCGCCGCTGCCTTTCCTAAGGATGGGAGACTATCCATATCCCGCGGGCAAATCGTTCCCGCTCGACAGCGCGCACGTCAACTATCTCCTCGAATACAACACGCGCCACATGTCAGGCAACGAGCAGCGCGGGTATTGGTTCGATTATGGCGGGCCGAAGTAGTCCAGGGATGGCGATGCGGACAAAAAGAGGGCTCACCACCCTTTGCAAACCTCCGACCCAAGGTCAGGGAAACCCGTTGGATCGTTTCACGATATGCCTAATCTATTCCCCGGCCGCTACTCCACCTCGATCGATAGCCCCTTGGTGGTGTTCCTCATCGGCTTTCGCATCAACCGCCTGCTCGCGATCGGAAAATGGCTTCCGGTCGCCACAGCGATGGGCCCCATGCTGAAAGAGCTCTAACGCCAACCCGTCTCTTGGCCCGCTCGCTGCCTACTCCTCCATGTACGGGCGCGGAATCATGGTCACGCAGTACTGGCGCAGCTTCGACCATCTCGTCCTCTACGCCCCATCACGCGATGCTGCGCACCTCCCTGCATGGAAGGCCTTCAACCAGGAAATCGGCTCAGACGGTCGTGTCGGCATCTGGCACGAAACCTACCAGGTCGCCAAGGGTCAGTAGGAGTGCGTCTACGCCAACATGCCCCGCTTCGGCCTCGCCGGTGCAGGCACGCATGAACCGGCTACCGGGGGCCCCTCCGCGATACCCGGTCGCGCCTGCACGCAACCCTTTGAACCGCGAGCCCTTTGTGCGCACATTCCGACACGGATGGCATAGCCGTTTGCAAAGTTTACCCTTATAAAATCGTTTTAATATTGACACTCCCGCCCTTCGCATAATCCAATAGGCGGACTCATGGAAACGCCTTCCGCTGTTGCTGTGTCGTCCGCACCCCGTTTGCGCCGCACGCTTACCCTTTGGGATTTGATCCTGTACGGCGTGATCGTGATTCAGCCGGTCGCGCCCATGTCGGTCTTCGGAGTGCTCAGCGACCGTGGGCACGGACACGTGGTCACCACGATTCTGATCGCTATGGTGGCCATGCTGTTCACGGCCATCAGCTACGGCAAAATGGCGCGCGCCTATCCCAGTGCCGGCTCGGCGTTTACGTATGTCGGGCAGGAGATTAATCCGGCGCTCGGTTATGTGACGGGATGGAGCATGGTGATGGACTACATGCTCAACCCGATGATCTGCATCATCTGGTGCAGCCAGATCTCGCGAGACTTCGCGCGTGGGACTCCAATCGTGCAGAGCCTGCCTTACTGGGCGTGGGCCGTCTTCTTCGCGACAGTCTTTACCGCACTGAATATTCAGGGAGTGAAAACGTCAGCACGCGTGAATACGGGGCTGGCAGCAGGGATGGGCGCTGTGATTGTTATATTTTTTCTGGCGGCAGCGCATTATATTTTTGGACATCCGCACAATGATCCCGATTTCTTTCTGCGTCCTTTTTACGACCGTGATTTGTGGAACACGAAGGCGGTGCTGGGAGGCACATCGATCGCGGTGCTGACTTACATTGGCTTCGATGGAATCTCTACGCTCTCCGAAGAGGCGGAGAATCCGCGGCGCAATATCTTGCTGGCGACCGTGTTTACTTGTCTGGTAATTGGAATTCTGTCCGCCATACAGGTTTACGCGGCGCAGCTGATCTGGCCGGCGCGCGAGCCGTTTCCGAATGTCGATACCGCATTCACTTATGTCGCGGGGAGGGTGTGGGCTCCGCTGTTTGGCATTCTGGGCTTTACTTTGTTGATAGCGAACTTTGGATCCGGAATGGGTGCTCAATTGGGCGCGGCGCGCCTGCTTTACGGCATGGGACGCAGCAAGGCCCTGCCGCAATCATTCTTCGGTGTGGTGGATGCCAAGAGACACGTGCCCCGCAACAATGTGATTTTCGTGGGCGTGATTGCCTTGGTGGGAGCGTTTCTCATCAGCTATGGTCTGGGCGCGGAGATGCTCAATTTCGGCGCCCTGATCGCGTTTATGGGGGTGAATCTGGCGGCGTTCATGCGCTATTTCGTGCGCGACGACAAAAAGAAGATTACGAATTTCGTCTTCCCACTTTTTGGATTCTTCATCTGCCTACTGTTGTGGCTCAACCTGAGCCGGCCCGCGAAGATCGTCGGAGCAATCTGGATGGGAGTCGGCATCGCCTTTGGCGCGATCAAAACCAAGGGCTTCCGCGGCAATCTGATCGATTTCGAGTTGCCGCCGGAGGAGGAGTAAAACACCTCGGAATTTCCGCGATAAGGAGAGATGGCATGTTCCGTTCCACAAACATTGTCGCTTTTGTTCCTACCAAAGATGCAGCCAAAGCGCGAGCCTTTTACGAAGGATTATTAGGTCTTCGCTTCCTGAAAGATGACGGCTTCGCCATGGTGCTGGACGCGAACGGAATCAAGGTACGGGTGGCGAAAGTGCCGCAATTCACGCCAGCTCAATTCACGATTTTGGGATGGGAAGTTGCCGACATGGAAAAAACTGCGGCCGCCCTCGCGGACAAAGGGGTTCGCTGCGAGAAGTTTGGATTCTTCAAGCAGGACGATCTTGGAATATGGACGGCGCCGACGGGTGACAAAGTGGCGTGGTTCAAAGACCCCGATGGCAACATACTTTCGATCTCCCAGCAGGTCGCGTAAGTCCGCTGCCGGAGCCACCGCCGGAAGTCCTGACATTTATTCCACGTTCCAGCCGCGGACGTCGATCACGGGCTTCTGGCCATTCAGTTCGCTCGTGCGGTAGGTGGCGGTGACTTCGCGTGTCTCTCCCGGCAGCAGAGAAATGTAGTTGTCTTCCCAAACGACCGGCAGGATCTCTTCTCCCTTGGCGCCTTTCTCAACCTTCAACCTCACGAAGAATGCCAGGTTTTTGCTGGGATTTTCTACGGTGACATGAGTAACGGATTCATCCCCTTTGCGCTCGGTGCGATCGTTAACTCTAAGCTTCACCTTGGGAATCTGCGCAAAGGCGGTGAAATCGGCGTAGGACTCAGTGGGCGTCATCCACCAGGTAGACTTGGCCCAGTCGATCGTCTCCGGTTTCGTGGAGAGCCAATAGAAGTTCGAGCCTACCAATTCTCCGTTTGCATTCATGAGCCGCAACACCACGAAGTAAACGGGAGTAAGTCCCTGCACTTCAGGCAAGGCAAGAATTTTTGCGTTGCTGTCCGCCGCGGCATCGAGGGAATCCTCGTGGGTAAACTTCTCACTCATATCGAGGTTGTAAATCTTCGTTGCAAGCTTCAGGCCTTTGACGTCTTCATACTGGCTGCTGACTACCCAGATGGAATGATCGTCGTAGCCATAGAGGGGATGCAGCGCCTCCATGGCGCGCTTGGCGCCGAAATATCCCCCGCCGGGACGCAAATAATAGTCGTAAAGATGCCAGATCATCGAAGGCCATCCGTTGTTCAGCATCCACTGGATCACGCCCGTCGATTGATACTTGTTGCGACTGTAGGCTTCGTACATGGCGCGAACGCCTTCGTAGGTTTGCAGTTGCGATTTCGAGGCGAAGTCCTCGACGCTATCCGATTTGCCGTAGCGATTGGCGAGCGCAGTGCTGAAAACCTGGAGGGTTTTGAATTCTCCGCCGCCGGCATGATAATTCCACACTTCATCGATCGGCCACTGGTGATCTCGGCCAACCATCGCCAGAACGCTCTCGATCGGCGGGACGGCGGGTCCCATGCTGGTTTCCGTGTTGAAGCCATAGGCTCCGCCGCAGCCGCCGGCATTACAGGGCTTGCGGCTCGATTGACCTTCGAGAGAGTCTTGTTCCCAATAGCTCGGAGCTACATATTCGTAAGGACCAGTCATCTTCACACCACTCTCGCCGGTGACGGTTGTGGGTTTGCCTGTTGCCGAGGAGACCACGGGATTCGGCCACAGAAGTTGTTTCTCAATGTTCAGATATATCTGCTCAACATCCGGCGGGGGCGGATTGTCGCTGCCATTCAGCCACATCACCATACTGGGATGGCTACGCAGGCGGTAGATTTGATCGCGCAACGACTGCTGGGCGATTTCAAAATCCTGCGGCTTCCAGCGCGGCCAGCGTTCCCAGAAGTCGCAACAACACCAGCCAGCCATCACCAGAATTCCTTCCTGGTCAGCGAGGTCGAAGAACTCCCCGGTTTCAAGCTTTCCTTCGAGGCGGAGCGTGTTTAATCCCATGTCTCGCACGTAGCGAAATTCGTCGTGCAAGCGTTGCGAGTCTTCTCGAAGCATCATATCCGGCGTCCAGCCTCCGCCGCGGATCAGGATGTTTTTGCCGTTGATGTGGAAGGCGCGTCCGCCGGTAGAGTTTATCTCCGAAGTGACTTCTCGGATTCCGACTTTTGCTGGGGAGCGATCGCTAACCACACCATCGATGTCGAATTCCATGGTCAGGGCATAGAGGTTGGGCTTGCCCATCTGCGCGGGCCACCATAAGCGCGGATTCGAGAAGACGAGTTGAGAAAACTGCTCGGGCGTGAAGGTGAGGTCTTTTGTTTCGTTTGCCGCGAGTTCGACCTCCTGCTCGAAGGCGACCCGCTCAATCTCGCCTTTCAACTTTCCTTTGACGGGATGGTTCGTGCCATTTTTTAGCTGTGCAGTAACGGTGAGTCGCGCGGAATCGTTGGCCGGCGCATTCAGCTTGGATATAACCGTGGGATAGCGCACTGCCACCGGTCCGCTCGTAGTCAAGTAAACTTCGCGCCACAAGCCCATATTTTTGTCGGGGGGAGCGGGATTCCAGTCGACAAAAGTAATCGCGAGGTCGTTCTCCGTAGGCGCGAAGACCTGCACGGCGAGAACGTTCTCAGTTCCCGCCTTAAGGGCGTCGCTGACGTTGAGTTCATAGGTGCGCCAGGCTCCGGCGATGTCGTTCGAGTTGGCGATCTGTTTTCCATTGAGCCATAGATTGGCGCGGTAATTGATTCCCTTGAAATTAAGCCAGACGGTTTTTCCGGAATAGGAGGCTGGTGCCGCGAACTGTTTGCGATACCACCAAGAGACCGCGTAGGGGCTATCGGGCTGCATCGCGATGTTGGAGAAGT
>JBEKUD010000149.1:0-13612 GCA_049515395.1 Candidatus Sulfotelmatobacter sp.
GTTCAGGAGCAGCAACAATTTTGACTGCTCTCCGCCGTGTCTTGTTTGTTTGCCCGAAACCTTTGGCACATTTTATACCTGCCGAAGGTTTACCTTGCGTAGTCTCGTAGCCGGTCTCCTCGCGCCCCTCTGGTCTGACGCTGAGTTTACCGGCCGTCTCAGTATCCAGCCACCCGGTCATTGGTAGATTCTCAGCCTTCTGATACGCCCGAATACTGGCGCGGGTGCGCAGACCGAAGACACCGTCGATCTTGCCTCGGTAATGTCCTTTATTGCGCAGAGTTTCCTGCATCTTGCTGACATCGGTCGCATGGCCGACGACCCGGACTTCTGCACTGAGGTTGGCTCCCGAATCGACCCTCGGGCGCGGACCGGAGATCCCCATCGTCAGCAGTATGAAGACGATCCCAGCCCATGCGGCTTTGCGGGCTAACAACATTCTGTTCCTGAATTTGTACACCGGCAATAGATTCGCTCATTCGCTCTAACAATACTGAGCACAACGGCTCATATCGTGAGCCTTCGGACAGAACGTCTTAATCCGGGCTTTCCTTAGAGTTGGAACGATCCATCGTCGGCTAGCGTTTTTAGGTTATTCACGCTGTCGAGGAAAGGAATAAAATTGAAACCGATAATTTAGCTTAGAAGGAGGCTCTCATGCCGCGTGCTCGGCTACGCGGCGGTTCTCCAGGGAGAGGAAAGGTCGCCCACCAACCTCCAATCGCCCCCGCGCTCTCGACAGACCGCAATGCTATACGGCCAAAGGCAGCAGCCACGAAGAGGCGCGAGTTCGATCCGCATGCATTGCTCGCGACCGTTGGCGAGCGCAGGAAGCCGATCCTTTTCCGGCAGGAACAAGGAATCTTTGCCCAGGGAGATGCCGCTGACGCGGTGTTTTATATCCAGACGGGCAAGGTAAAACTCACCGTGGTCTCGAAGACCGGCAAGGAAGCAACGATCGGCATACTAGGTGACGGAGATTTTTTCGGAGAAGGTGGTCTTGCCGGTCAGTTCCTACGCATGTCGTCTGCAACCGCGATGACGGATTGCGCGGTTCTGCGAATCGACAAGAAAGCCATGATGGAAGCCCTTCACAGGGAACATGAGTTTTCCGACCTATTCGTGGCGTATTTGTTAGCGAGGAATATCCGTTACGAAGAAGACCTGGTTGATCAGCTTTTCAATTCCAGCGAAAAGAGGCTGGCACGGATCCTTTTGCTGCTTGCTCATTTTGGCAAGGAAGGGATACCCGAGGCTGTCGTTCCCAAGGTCAGTCAGGAGATGCTGGCGGAAATGATCGGCACGACCCGCTCGCGGGTCAGTTTCTTCATGAACCGGTTCAGAAAATTGGGCTTTATTCACTACAACGGTGGGCTGCAAGTCCACAGCTCCCTGCTCCATGTCGTCTTGCACGAGTAGAGTTCGCGAAAAACGGAACTCTACGCTCCTGCAGACCCAGCCACTCTCGGCTTCGGCATTTCCTTGACGACTTCGGCGAGTGTCGCTTTTGCCGATCGTTTTTCTGTTTTTCTCTTACTCATATCCTACAGCCATGATTTCACGATCCCGTGGTTTTTACCGGTCAATCTGGATCAAGCGAACCTCGATCTAACCGCTATAACCAACAGCGCGGGGTGGGCAGCAGTTTCGCGGCGCGCGGGAGGCTATGGTGAAAAGCCGTGTCGAAAGGTGCCACTTGGGGTAGGTCAGGAAATTCTGCAATCCGAACGAAGCCAGTCTTGCGTGTGCCGCCAACAAAATTCCTAGGCATGAGCGTGTATTTCGTGCAACGTCAGGAATGCCTTGTGCAGCGTGGAACAGTAAACTCTCCGATGCCACCGAGTCCGACGAATGTGAACCCACCCGGTCTGATCGAAGCTGCCTCCCCGCAGCCTGCGTTAGCCGATTCCAGCGCTCGGCTGCTGCCGTGGCTCATCGCGGTGGCGTTTTTTATGGAGTCGCTGGATACCACGATCCTCAACACCGGAGTACCCACGATCGCGGCAGCACTCCACGTCGCTCCCCTCAGTATGAAGTCGGTGCTGGCAAGCTACACCCTGAGCCTTGCGGTTTTCATTCCCATCAGCGGCTGGATGGCCGACCGGTTCGGATCGCGCCGAGTGTTCGCCTCCGCCATCGGAATCTTCACACTGGGGTCGTTCCTTTGCGGCGCATCCAGCAATATCCATGTGCTAGTTGCCTGTCGCATCCTGCAGGGTTGCGGCGGATCCATGATGGTGCCCGTCGGCCGGCTCACCTTGGTGCGGACGTTCGCCAAATCAGAACTGATTCGTGCCATGAGCTTTGTTGCGATCCCCAGTTTGGTTGCGCCTATGCTCGGTCCGATCGCCGGAGGCCTTATCGTCGGATACCTTCACTGGAGGTTTATTTTCTTCGTAAATATTCCGATTGGCCTCGTCGGTTTGTATATGGTCTACCCGCACCTGCCGGACTACCGCGAACACACCAATCCTGTGGACGTGGCCGGCCTGATGCTTTTCGGATCCGGTGTCGCCGTTTGATGTTCGTTCAATGAACGCCGGTCAAGGCCGGCTCGTTGTATGAACGATCAGGGCTTTCCCGGCGGAGGACGATCTTACCTCTTGGACGGCTCCCGGTTCGCTGGCTGCTGTCTCTGCTGCAACTGCTGAGTCTGCTGTTGGTGTTTCTGCTGCAATTGCTGGGTTTGTTGCTGGTGCTTCTGCTCCACCTGCTGCTTTTGCGAGTCATTTGCCTTCTGTTTATCCAACTGCACGTGCTCTTGGTCCTGCTTCTGCTGGAGTTTGTCTCGCTCCTGCTGCTGCTTCGCGATTTGCTTGTCCTGCTGCTGCTGGTACTTCTTGTCCTGCTTCGGGTTGCCCGTATTTGGGGTGCTTCGGGCCAAGGGCAGAAGGTCGTGAGGATGGACTGCCATACTGGTTCGTGCTGTGTTGTTGTCTGAACTTCCCTGATTTCCGCCCCGATGGGCTGGAGTATAAGGCGCACCTGCCTGTTTGGCCGGTACCGCACCACGGTCATTAAAATCTCCGGGCCTGGGTGTTGCTGCGACGCCTGGTTTGCCCATGTTCACCGACGCGCGCTCCTGCGGGTTGGCTCGGGCTGCCTGCGCATGTTGAGTTTGAACGGCTACCGGCGGGATATGTCTCTCACGCGCCGCAGACTCCTCTTCGGCGGTCGTACGCGCGCTGATTCCGCCGTCGCCGCCGTTGTAACTGACGTGGCTGTCGTTGTGGTTCATTACGGTGGTGTTGTAAACGTTGTGAATTTCATTCATGTTCACATTGTTCACGGAACGGTTGTAAAAAAAGTGTCCGTTATCCCAACGCCCGCCTTCGAAGCCCACACCGAAATAACCGAAGCCATAATTGATCCCGCCGTAGAAGCCTACGTGCGGGCCCCAGTAGCCGTCGTAGAAAACAAATCCATCACCGCCCCAGCCCCAATAGGCTGGAGTCCACAGGAAGCCGACTTCGGGCGCCATCACCCATGTGCCTGGCACCCAGTAGTAATCGCTGACGTCGTAATCGTAGGCCCAGTAGCCAGGTGTCCAGAGATAACCGTCCCCCGGACAAAGGGGCTGCTCATAGACAGGCAGCGGGGGCGGGCCGATCCTAATAGCCACGCCAATTTGCGCAAACGATGCTGCCGACATGCACAGCACGACGAGCGCGAACAGTAGCGTACGAATGAAGTGGATATGCATTGTGATTCCTCTGGCCCATCATCCCTCGTTTTCCCGGTGCTGCTCTGCTGCTACGGGTTACGTGGATTCCGCAATGTTTGAGCCAACTTTGAGTTAAATTGCTCCCAGCCGGATTTGGCGCGCGTTGACCGGCATTCATGTGACCGCAGACCCGCCACGACTGATGACTGCGAATCCCGCGATTCTCTACTAGAATTCATCCACGATCTCAAAATAAGCAGCCCAAAGAACGTCTGTCTGTTCACAATTGACCACACCCCGAGTCCACCGGGGCGTGTGAGGATTCTGCCCCCTTCGCTTCGCAGACAGCCATTTCGCCGATTGATACGGGCGAGGACTCTATCTCTCCGCCAGATTAGGCCTTTCTTCATTTAGCTATCGCTGAACGCGCTTTTGTGGGGATGTTCCCTGGCCAGCGGTGGAGGAGCGGTTGATTCGCTGAAATCAGCTGTCCATCGCCAGTTCCCTGATCTCTGGAATATCTTCGAGATGCTGTCGAATGTAGAGGTGATGTTCGTACAGCTTGCGATTGAACATGTCGAGTACGTCCGAAACCTGTGAACGCAAGCGTGAGACATACTTCAGCACATCGATGGCAAGGTGAAATCGGCTCATCTTATTGAGCACTACCATGTCGAACGGCGTGGTGGTCGTACCCTGATCCATGTAGCCGCGGACATGGAAGCGCTCTTCATTGGAGCACCCATGAACCATCGTGTGAATGATCCAGCGATTGTTATGGAAGGCGAAGATGACATCGGTGTTTCTGGTGAACAGCTCGTTGAAGGACATGTTGTCCATCCCGTGCGGATGATCGTCCGGCATCATGTGAACACTTAATTAAGTCCACCACATTGACGACCCGGACCTTGATTCCGGGAACAAACTTCTGCAGAAGCCATGAGGCCTCGCAGATTTCGATCGTTGGTACGTCGCCTGCGCAAGCCAGCACGACATCTGGTTCTTCGCCTCCGTCGTTGGTCGCAAACTTCCAGGTCGATGCACCTCGCGAGCAATGTTCGAGAGCCTCGTCCATGCTCGGGATGGGAGTTTCGAATCGTTCCAGCCGCCACCCAACGCTTTGATCAACGGGACGCTCGCCGTCATTTGTTCCCTTCGGAGGTTCATCGCCGTCCCTGATGGCTTAAGAGAGTGGTCTGCGCGGTGATGACATCGAGGTAACTGTCGAGGCCGAATTTATAACGGACATTGACCAGCGTAAGGTAGAGCTGCGAGGAGTTCAATGCAGCGTCCTGTCTGAAATTCCTGAGAGAGGATTCGCAGCGTCGATAGTCTGTCTTCGACGTCCTGAAATGCGCTGAGTGCGGTCTGACGGTAGTTTGCCAGGCTGCCCTGGTAGATCGCCCAAGATTGTTCCGTGACGGCTCTGCGTTTGCCGCCGTCAAAAAGCGTTTGCGCCAAGGACGCACCCACCGACCAAATGAAGCTCGGCCCGACACAAGATCTCCCAGAGACGAACTCTGTAACCCCGTCGAGCCGCCCAAGATCAGAGTCGGAAAGTAAGGCGGGGATTCCGGGTAGGATCGCATGGACTGCCGCCGGTTCCGGCAATGCCTTTCTGGCGCTGGACCGTAATCACAACGGAGTGACCGACAATGGTAAGGAGCTTTTCGGTAACGTGACAGAGCAGCCGGACTCGCCTGAGCGCAACGGCTACGCGGCGTTGGCGGAGTTCGACAAACCGGAGAATGGCGGGAATGGAGACGGCATCATCGACAGGCGGGATGCCGTGTACTCGAAGCTGCTGTTGTGGATCGACGAGAATCACGACGGTATCTCCCAGCCCAACGAGCTGCACACCCTGCCAGAGTTGGGTGTGTTCTCCATTAGCCTGCATTACACCGACGATCATCACGACGATTCCTACGGCAACTGGTTCCACCACAAGGCGGCGCTTAATCCCAGTCCACTCGATGGCACGTCCAAGGACGGGTGCTGGACCTACGATGTATTCTTCGAAGTGGCTCAGAGTCGGCCCACCGGGGATGCGTCGGCCGCACAATCACGCATCTCAGCGCCTCGGCGGCGGGATCGATGGCAGCTCCCCATGATTGAGGCCAGATTCCGGGATGGGATTTTCTACGACGGGCCGGAACTCATCTATGTTCAGTCCAAGAAAGCCAAGTGTCATCCGAGGCTCGATCAATATAACGAGGGGGGTCAGCGATGAGACTGCAATCCATTCTCCTTTTGGCCAGCGTGTGCGGCCTGTGCACGGCGTTGTGGGCTCAGCAGGGAGCGGCGGTGCCAGCGGTAAGCATCAAGACAACAAAGATCGAATTACCTCTAAGTCATCCCACCCAGATGATTGACAAGACCACGTGCGACAGCGACGGCAATGTTTATGCTCGCGTGTGGGCTGGCGACGGCTCGGAGACAGCTCGACTGCCGGTCCAGGAAATAACACCCGAGGGGACGCTGGCTAGAAACTTCCGTGTCGCCGGCGCGTCCCAAAATACAGATGTGGCCGAGGGTTTCTTCGTTTCCGATGCAGGCGATGTATATCAGGCGGCAAGGATGGCAAACGGAGTCTACATAGTGAAGTTCGCCAAAGATGGCTCGGTGAAGTCAACTGTGAAGCTGGAAGCCGATCCTCGTCTCGTGGACCCGTGGCAGCTCGCAGTGTTCAAGGCAGGCGAATACCTGCTGAGCGGTCTCACTGGAAAAGACCATCGCACTCCTTATACGGCAGTATTCGAGACGAATGGCAAGTTGGTGAAGGAGATTTATGAGCCGGAGGACGAAGAAGCCCGGCTAAAAGCAGAAAACGGCGACACAGCATACACTCGCTCAAACGCCGGCAACCGGTTCGTGGGCTTCGGTGACGTTGCGGCTGGCTCGGACGGTAACGTTTATCTTTTGCGCGGTACCTCCCCGGCCCTGGTTTACGTCGTCTCGCCGGCAGGACAAGTGGTACGGAAGCTGCACATTGACACGGGAAGCCCCGACTTCGTAGCCGGAGACATAAAGTTGCACGCTGGCCGGCTTGCTATTGGGTTTAATGGGCCGAACAACCTCGTCATGGTAACCGACCTTGAAGGGAGGACGATTGCGAGCTACGCCGTAGACCGTCACAAACCGGACTGGCCAGCGCTGGCATGCTACGACGGGGAGGGATTCACTTTTGTGACAGCCTACGCTGAAAAAGAGCTCTACCTGCTAAAGGCCAAGCTCCAGTAGGTTTCGCTTTCCCAAGGCTGCCGGCAGTGAGAACAGACGCCAGGCGCTTCCTCGCCCTACCCGGTCCGAACGAAGACCATGGCAGTCATGTCATCCGGAACCAGAGGCTCGCAGGTGAACTCCCCGACGCTATTCAAAATAGATCCGCTGATACCTTTGGGGAAACAATCCGCCATCGGGCATCCCGGCCCCTTGATTGCGGAGCCGAGTCGAGAAAAGGATCGAAGGCTTGAGCCTTTGACCGGCACTCCAGATTGGGTCATCGACCCCCGTGGGAGCGGAACGACCGCGAGTATCAACCATATAAAGTTCAAGGAGTTCGAGACTGACGGAGTCGCATCGGGGCACAGTCTTGACGGACACGTCTATCGGAACTTTCACCGAAATACCTGCTACGAGCTGAGCATCAGAACGGCGGCAACAAATCCCAGAATGTTTGATGGGCCGGTAAAGGAGTTTACTCAGAAAAATTGGAACGAAGTGAACGGCCAAGTTAAACAGTCACTCGACACCTTCCGTTCGTCTCACAGCTTCCTCGTACTCCGATTTCGTAAGCTCAAGGACCTGCCTGACTTCACGGGGTGTCATTTCTCGCAACCAGCCCTCAAGTACTTTGCTGGCGGTGACGTCGTCGTGGAACAGCGGTGCAATCAGATCCCCATTCCTCGCGGGCCGCCACATAGCGGTCTTGGCACGGATCGTTGGACGCAACATTCTCGAGCGGGGAGTTCCAACCTTCTTCGGTCCGCGTTGCGAGTTCTGATTCCAGAGCAGCCTCCTCCTCAACAAAATCCCGCTTCCAGTGACTGGAGATGCTGCGCATCGCGCCGCAGAAGAGCGTTACGAGATCCACATTCTTCCTCCAGCGCCTGCCACTGCCGTTATCCGCCGTACCTTCCAACTTCGAAAGATACGCTTCGCTCAGCAGATCCTCCCAAGTCCGCCCACAACTCGCTCGTCCGAGACCCCGCACCCTCCAGGCGGCGAACTTCTTGAGCTTCAATCGCTCACCAAGCGTCAACGCTTGGATCGCCCGATAGACCTCGTCTCTCGTCGCACCCGTTCCGCCTGGCATCCCGCTCGACCTGTGGATCCCTCTAATTTGCTTATGCCCAAAATTCAACAGGGTCGCTGGGAAAATCTTCGCGGGCAATCAGCGGATTTTGACAATTCTTGTCTAACCGTAAACTAAATCGGCGTCTCCCTGCGAGATCCTCTTCCAAATCTCTCGGTCGTCAGCCAATCGGCTTCTCCAATCTGTTATTCGGGTTTGCGGGTCAAAAAGTTCATCCGCGGATGAGAAAAATGCAGCAACTATTTCGGTTGCGGCTACCTCTGCGCGACGCCACTGGTCGCGCGCAAACCGGATGCGCTAAGGAGCGCCCGTCCGGGTCCGTGCGGGGGGTACTACGACGAGTGGTATCCCCACCGCGATCAACAGTTACGGACCGGACGGCTCTTATTCTCTAGCTTTCGAGCTGCTTCGTTTATACGGAAAACGAAGAACTGGAAGAGATCGTAGAACCAAAGGAAGACCCGGAGCAGGAATACGGCCGAGAGAACTACGAGGAAAAGCTGTACCAAAGGCCAGGGCAACCAGAGCAGGAAGAGCCAAGGCAGCATGATCATGCACAAACCGAGCAACGGTCCGAAGTCGCGTCTTGCAGGTAGCTTCGGTGATGTTTCGTACTGGAATTCCACCTTAATTGGGTTTGCCTTGAATGGATTTGCCTTGAGACCAGTTAGACCGGTCGTCACTTTCTTTTTCAATTTCCCGAAGTTACGTAGAAAGATTCCGAAGAGCAGCGAGGGCAGGATGAGCACGAATAACAGCGGCAGGAGCCACCCGGGCAGGAAGAGCCAAGGCAGCATGACCATGCACAAGCCGAGCAAGGGTCCGTATTCGCGTCTTATCGGCGTTGGCATAACCGATGCCTTCTCGGAAGTAGCTTGCTGCCTCAGAGCATACACCTTGAACGAAATCGCGGCTCGACAGAGCCCTCCTGGCATAGCTTGCAGCTTAGAGGCTGCAATTCCTATTTCTCTGCCGATGTAGTGGGCAGATGAGTCCCGTTTGCCATGCGACGTAAAAGCGTCATCGTGCTTCGTTACTCCACCTTGGTTTTAGCAAGATCTGCAACGCTTTCTCTGCATTGCGTCTAGTTAATCCAGGTTCGAATTTGGTTTGAACAAGAAACTCAAGCAGCGTGGGCATGTACTTGTTGTCGTCGAGAATGACGAAGGATTCAACGTCGTCTTTGCCCTTATTTCTTTCCGCCAGCCAGCGCAGGATTTCTAGTCCTCTCTCTTTTTCCCTGGAATTAAGGGGGTCGGGAGTTTTGTCTAAGACAATACCCTTTATTCCCCAACCCGAAAGCAAGTCCTGAAGCTCAGCCAGTGTGCGCCCTATGCGCCAACAGCTACTCACAACAATTTTGGCGTCGGTCCGATTGATCAGTTCGTTAAGCTCTTGCACGCACTTCTCGTCAGGTACGTAGGAGCTTTCCATGTTTAGGAGAGATGCGTTGTTGATCAAGACACCATCTATATCCAGGAAGATCACTTTCATGCGCGATCTCATAACCGCAAACCTACGATCACGACAGCGGAGGGCATGCTGGAGGAGCGCATTGCTTTGTTTATAGCGATTCTCCGCATTGGGTAGCTAACTCTCTCGCGGATGTCCCGCAAGGTGTTCGCGGGTAGTGGGCTACTTTGAAAAAGTAGGCGGCTCAAACTCCTCGAAATCGCGAATCGTGGCGGCAAGCCAGCCATTGCGCGTAGCAAGTTCCTGAATTTCGAGGGCCTCTTTGATGGTATCCGAATATCCCATAATCCCCGGCACTCTCCCTGTCGAATCTATCGCAATCACGCTAAATCGCTTCATGCTACTCTTTTCTCCCTCCGTTGCTCATATGCTACCCACAGAGCAACCAAGTCCTCTACGCTCCACAGTCGATCCGTAACGCCAGCGGCCATCGCCGGGGACGTGCGAAGTGTACGATGAATCTTGATAAAATTGTAGGCGAAATAATTGAGAGCCGTAGCAGCCGCATGATTTTCCATCTTGCGCGAGAACCCATTCGACAGCCGCGTATGACGTCGCATCATGGTTCGAACCGTCCAAATTTGTCTTTCGACAAACGAAGTTGAAACGTGCTTGTAATCAGGGTTGCCGCTGAGCAGAATCGTGGGTCCTAGTTCAATCACCCTTGACATCCCATCTTAGACCCGTGAGAGCGAGTGTGAGTTCCGCCGGCGGTTTGGCGGTCGTGAGTGATTGACGCAGGTCCTCCACAGTCAAAATCAGGCACAACCGTGCGCATCGGTGGTTACTGGTGCGTTCGTTATGCTGACTGGCGAATCGAAGATGGCGTCCGCATTCGCAAACAGGGCCTCACGCACAAACTCACTGCGATTCTTGATGAGCATCAGCGCCTCAAGCGACCACCGAAGTACGTCGAGAAACTCCAGGCTGAGTTCATGGAGAGCAACACCTCCGCCGAGAGGCCTGAAATGTGCAGCACTATCGCTCAGTTCGTGGAAGACAACTGGCTACCTTTCATCAGCGAGCAGCATTCGACCTCGACGGTCACAACGTATAAGTTTTACTGGATGCATCTGCTGAAGCCGCGTTGTGGGAGCAAGCTGCTGCGCGACTACACGACCCCCCAAGCCGAACAAATGCTGCACGAGATCGGGCCGCCATCACCCCCAGATGAAAAAATCCACTCTGCACAAGCTCCGGAGCATCCTCTCTGGCATCTTTAAGCGCGCGATCGGCCAAGGATGTCGGCCCGGATACAACCCCATCCGGGAAGTGACTCCGCCGAAAGGTCTCCCGTCTGAAGAGACCTACGCTTACAGCCTGCATGAGATCCGGCAACTGCTGGGCCTTATCAGCGACGAGATCACTCGGCTGATCGTCGCTCTCGCCGGCTACGTCGGCCTATCGAAAAGCGAGATCCAAGGTCTGACGTGGGAAGCCTATGACGCGGAGAGTGGTGAGATTAAAGTGATCTCCGGCGTTGTCAACGGCAAGCGGGGAGATGCAAAAACGAAGGCTCGCAAAGCCAGCGTGCCCCTTATCCCGTCTGTGCGCGAGCTGCTGGACTTGTACCGTCTTCGGCTCGGCAATCCTTCGACCGGTGTCATGTTCGCGACAGAGGTCGGTACTCCAGTCGACTTAAAGAATCTCTTCACTCGGCGAATCGAACCCGTTCTGAAAGCGTGCGACGAGTGCGGAAAGGTCGTGGAGAAACACGGAGACGAGGAGCATGAATTTCGTCCGCGTAAGGACCTGATCGAGTGGCATGGCTGGCATGCATTTCGTCGAGGACTTGCAAGCAACCTCAACGAACTCCACGTGCCAGATCTCACCATTCAGCGGATCCTTCGACACAGCAACGTCGCGACCACTCGGAAGGCGTACATCAAGATCCGGGAGGACGGAGTGACTGCTGGCATGGCACAGATGGAAGCCGAAATACGTAGAGTACAAATGTTGCAGGTGAGAACCGAAACTCAGAAGGCTGAAAGGCCCAACTGACGCGGGTTTCGAGGGTGATTTTCTTAATCATCCACTAATAAACATGAACCCGTTGCGACAGCGACGGTAAGTGATTGAAAGAACTGGTGAGCGCGGCAGGATTCGAACCTGCGACCCATGCCTTAAAAGGGCATTGCTCTACCAACTGAGCTACGCGCCCACAGCGGACACAAACAATTGAAACTAAACAACTAATTCAGCAAGGTGCTCTTGACCGTCGCTGGGCCCAGCGCACGATCAGCGCACATTGCGGCAGATGCGGCTTCCAACTTCGCCATAGCGGACACAGTTTGCTCCGAAGTGGTCTTGATGTAGTGCTTCCTGGTAACACTCACGTCCTGATGCCTGAGTATCTGCTGAACCATCACGTCATCAACTCCGAGACCATACAGCGTGGAAGCGAGTCCGCGGCGGAAACTATGGAACCCGTGCCACGTAGGTAGACTACCATCCCGCAAGTATTCATGTGAACCGCCGATGTGGCTGGGTTTCGATTTCCGGCAGATGCCGCAGCGATTCAGCACCGGCAAAATTTCCCGGTTCAGGACGTTGTTCAGGTTCGTGGGTCTCCCTTTTCCGTTGGCAAACATCGGCCCGCTCTTGGGATTCCCGCAGGCTAACCTGTGCGCCGAGAGGATCGCTCGCAGGCGGGGAATGACTGGCGTAATTGTTTAGCGCTTTGATACGGGCTGTACAAAATGTAATCGCAGGATCGGCAATGCCGGTTAATCTGGCATGTGGCAGAGGAAAATATTGCCGAAGAGATGGCGCAGCTCAGGCGTGAGAAATATTGCCGAAGAGATGGCGCAGCTCAGGCGTGAGAATCAAGAGCTGAAAGCCGAGAACGAACGGCTGCGAGGGCTGTTGGAAGAAGCTCTGCGAGCCAGTAAGCGACAAGCGGCCCCTTTCTCGCGACACAAACCCAAAGCCCAACCCCAGAAACCGGGACGCAAGAGCGGCCAGAAGTATGGGCGTCGCTGTCGTCGGCCGGTCCCGGAACGAGTCGACGAAGTGGTAGAAGTACCGCTGCCCGCCCAGTGTCCGCGCTGTGGAGGTTGTGTGGAGGAGTGGGAGACGGTTTCCCAGTTTCAGACGGAGATTCCGGAGCCGCGGGTGGTGCGGATCGAGTTTCGCATTCACGTGGGGCACTGTCGGTGCTGCCGACGACGGGTGCAAGGCCGCCACGGGCGGCAGACCTCGAATGCGATCGGCAGTGCGGCCTCACAACTGGGGCCACGAGCGCTGGCGCTGGCCACACAACTGAATAAAGGGTTGGGACTGACGTACGGCAAAACGGCAACGGTCCTGGAACAAGCCTTCGGGCTGCGGGTGAGCCGAGGTGGACTCTGTCAGGCGATGGAACGTGTGGCCGAGAAGGCAGAACCGACCTATCAAGCGCTGGTGGAGCAAGTTCGCGGCAGTCCCAGTGTGACCCCGGATGAGACGGGATGGAAGGTCGGGGGGCAGTTATGGTGGATGTGGGTCTTCAGCACACCGCAGGTCACGGTTTATGCGATTCAGCCGGGGCGCGGATTTGAACAAGCCGCAAGGGTATTGGGCACGGACTTTGCCGGTTTTCTGGTGCGCGACGGTTGGGCTGTCTATCGTCGGTTTCTGCATGCCTTGCACCAAAGCTGCCTGGCGCATCTGTTACGACGCTGTCGGGAGATGATTCTGGTGGCGGGAAAGCGGGAAGCGGAATTTCCGCGCAGTATACAAGCCCTCTTGCAGCAAGCTCTCCAACTGCGCGATCGTCGCCAGCAAGAACAGATCAGCGACCGGGGTGTAGCCGTGGCCCGCGGACGACTGGAAGCAAGACTCGATCGGAGCTTGCAACGTTGCTATCGCTCCTCGCGGAATCGACGCCTGGCCAATCATCTTCTGCGCGAGCGCGACGCTCTCTTCACCTTCCTGAACTGTCCCGGCCTGGAGGCCACGAACTGGCGAGCGGAACAGGCCATCCGACCGATGGTGGTAGCTCGCAAGGTATGGGGTGGAAATCGCACGGCCCGAGGGGCGCAGACGCAAAGCATCTTGGTCAGCTTTCTGCAAACCTGCCGCCAGCAATTCCAACCGGTCTCCTCTCTTCTTCAGAGTCTCCTCTGTTCCTCTCAGCCCAAAGTACTGGACTTTACCCCTCTTGCCCGCTAAACAAGTAC
>JBEKUD010000150.1:0-12203 GCA_049515395.1 Candidatus Sulfotelmatobacter sp.
AGAAGCTCTGCCAAATCGGCGTTGATGATGAGAGATAGCGGATCGAGGTTTTCCGCTTTTTTCATTTCCGCAATCGCTTCGTCATACCGACCCAATAGACTCAAGTGCCAGGCATACCAGTGGTGAGCGGTTGCGTAGCCTGGACTCAGTTCAATGGCTCGCCGGAACTCCTTCCCGCCAGAGTCCAAATCCCAATCAAATCCGTCCAAGACAAATGCAAGCGAGTTGTGGGCTTCGCCGAGCGTGCTGTCCAACTCTAGAGCTTGAATCGCTGCTGCCTTAGCCTTGGGGAACGCCTCCTTGGGGGTCATCACCGCATACTGCCAGTCTCCTAACAAAGCATAAGTGTCGGCTAAGCCAGAATAAGCTTGGGCGTATTTCGGGTCCTCTTCGATTGCTTGGTCGAAATAAGCCCGGGCGGCCTTCAAACCATCCGCTGTTCGCTTATTCCAGAAGTAGCGCCCTTTGAGATAGGACTCGTAAGCCTCTGGCTTGACAACTTTTGCGTTTTTCAGCGCAGCTTGTTCCTGCGGGGTCAAATTGATCCGAATTTGATCTGCAATGGCGCTAGCCACCCGGTTCTGGAGCGCCAAGGTATCACGCAACCCACCCTCATAGCTCTGCGACCATAAGTGTTTGTCCGTAGAGGCCTCGATCAATTGCGCCGTGATACGGACCTGGTCGCCGGAGCGGAGCACGGTGCCTTCTACCACGGCGTCCACGTTCAGTTCACGGGCGATCTGCGGCAGAGGCTTGCGCGCTCCTTTGTACACCATTACAGAGGTGCGAGAAATTACCCGCAAGGCGCTGATCTGCGCCAAGTCAGTGATCAACTCATCCGTCATGCCGTCAGCGAAATAATTCTGGGAAGCGTCGCCCGTGAGGTTCTCGAGCGGAAGCACGGCTAGGGACCGGATGCCCATGGGCGTGCTGCCAGGCGAACGAAACAGCCAGATAGCGAGCAACATCAAACTCAGCACGACCACCGAGGCGACGATGACCCGACTCGTCGACCAAAGCTGGCGCTTGGGTGCAACCGCCAACCCGGCGCCTGGGAGCTTATGCCCATGCTCTGTCTCAGGCTCCAGACCAGACAGATCGCCAGCCACAGTGTCCGGCTTTCTTGGGCGGGCGTCTGCATCGACAACCGACACTTCCGCGATAAAGCGATAGCCACGTTTGGGAAGAGTTTCGATGAATCGCGGATTCTCGGCCGAATCACCTAAGGCACTTCGAAGCTTTGCGATTGCGATATTGACAGCTTGGTCGAAATCACCAAAACTTTCGTCGGTCCAAAGCCGGCTGCGCAATTCCTCCCTTGTAACGACTTCCCCGGGACGTTCCAGCAGTATCTCCAGCAGTTTCATCGGCTGCTGCTGGACTCTGATTCTCAGACCCGCCTTGCGCACTTCACCAGAGTGGAAAGAAACCTCAAAGGTCCCGAATCGCACAACGGAGGTGAGCCGCGACCGTTCCATAATGGCCCTTGGACTTAAGAAAAGAAGTCTAGCACTTCACGCAAGCGCTCTCACGTTCAGGATATAAGCGAAGCTAACTGACTATCCAGCAATCACTTATCAGGCGATGCGTTGGATATGTGGAAAAAATTCGCAGTCAATTGACGCCGGAGGTCAGGCGCGGCAGATTGTCACGCAAGGCTGCGGCAGTGGAGCTTCGAACTCGGTCGTAGGATTCAGGAGAAGGCCATGAAGAGTATTGGATCTGGGCTGCAACAGATGATCGGACTCGGGACTTTAACCTCACTGGATCAAGAGTTGGCGGGATTCGAAGAGTTGGCCATGCCCCTGTTCGATTCCCTTTACAACTTCGCGCGCTGGCTGGCGCACAATTCGGAAGACGCCGAGGACCTCGTGCAGGAGACTTACCTGAAGGCTTTGCGCAGTTTCGCATCGTTTCAGCCCGGCACCAACTTCCGGGCCTGGATCTTTCGAATCCTGAAAAACACGTTTCTGAGTTCGTGCTCCACATTGGAGCGGCGCATGACTGATGCGATCGACTCAGAGGAGGACGGACCTGAACTGGCAGTTGATACGGAAACTCCCGAAACGATTCTGATGAATCGCTCTAATTCCCAACTGGTGCAGCACGCCATCGAGGACCTGCCGGTGCGTTACCGGGAGACCCTCCTTCTTTGTGACGTGGAAGAGATGTCCTATCAGGAGATCGCGGACATATTGTCGATCCCGATAGGAACCGTTATGTCGCGCCTGGCCAGAGCACGCAAGGCAGTTCGCGCGTCACTTCTCAGCACTCGCAGTGCACCAGCGACGGGATCATATCGCGACGCACAACGGGGTTACGGAGCGCACGGCGACCGCGGCCTTGAAGGGATCAATCAAGACAAGCTTGTTCCGAGCCGTGCAAAACGTGAGTTTCCAGCCTGTTAGTTTTACAAAAAACGCGAATCTTCGATGAATCGGCACTGGGATCAATAAAGCCGCAGGAAGAGGAGAAGCCTATGGCAACTGCAACGTTGGCAGCAACGGTGAACACTCCAATCCCCGAACTCCGGGCGGCTCCAATGGAGCGGATTTTGGTGATCGAGGACGATGGCGCGTTGCGCAAGATTCTGCGGCGGCTTTTCTCCTCCGAGGGATATGAGGTCGAGGTCGTCCCAGATGCCGTTGTTGGTCTGGAAATGCTTAGCCAAAGAAAACCAGCCGCGGTGGTCCTCGATCTACCGCGTCCAGGATCTTCAGGGTGTGATCTTTGCAAGGCAATTGCGAATCTGATTCCTGGTCTGCCCCTTGTGATCCTTAGCGCAAGCTCAAAGGTTGCGGACAAGGTCCTTTTCCTGGAAATGGGTGCCGACGATTACGTGACCATACCATTCAGCCCACGGGAGCTTGTTGCGCGTCTCCGAGCGTTAATCAGGCGCGCGTCGCGCTTCAGTCCGGAGACCGCGGACGTATATATTTTTGCGGACGTGATAGTGGATTGTTCCAAGACCGAGATCACGCGTGGCGGAAAGAAGATCACATTTACTCCAATGGAATTTAAGACAATGGAGTTCCTGGCAAAGAACGCCCAACGTGTGATCACGCGGAAGGAATTTCTCAACGAAGTGTGGGGTTACCAGAACTACCCCTGCACGCGGACGGTGGACAACCACTTGCTGAAGCTACGACAGAAACTCGAGAGCGACCCTTCACACCCGTTACACTTTCTCACAGTCTACGGTCGGGGCTATAGGTTTTTGCCTTAAGCGGAAGCAGCGCAAAGAGCCGGCGCGATAGAGGTGCCCATCGAGCTTAACTTCGCTGCAGAATTAAAGACGGACTTCGGCCTGAGTTCTCTGATTCGAAAATCGAATCCCGAGGAACTGTACAAAGCATCAGAATTACCGACGTCAGATCTATGACGCGGCTTTGAACAACTTCACCAGACGATCGATGTCCGCGGCACTCGCATCGCCGATCGCGAAATAGCGAAGCCCGCCTTGGCTCCATGTTTCCAGATTGAACGGCAGGTTCTGCGGCGAAGTCGAATTCTCATTCAACCTGGCTGGCAATTTCAATGATCGTTCCTGGAACACGAACACGGAAATATGATGCTTCCGCGTGTCGTAAATGAGATGCGCGCCCGGCGTTTGATCAAGATAGGTCATCCGGCCGCCAAGCAGAGAGAACTCCGAGTTCTGGAGTTCCGGCAAATTGAACGCGAAGGGAATTTTTCCCTGGAACCAGGGCTTCACCGTGTGCCGATCGGTGGAGGTCACATCCACCGGAGATGAGCTGGCTAGAGTCGCCACGTGCAAGTCCGCGATCTCGCTGAAAACCTGATCTCTGCCGGATCGAGTTCCCAGATGGGCAGAAGTCAGCGTCCCGACCACGATCATGGCGGCTGCCGCCGCAGCAAACCTCCATCCCAGACCAAAACTGCGCTGCGGTTTTGCAGCAATCTTCTGCTGCATCCGCTTCCGGAACTCAGCACTGGGAGTGTAACGTTTTCCAGCGACTTGAAGCGCGCGTTTCATCTGTACGCGAGTAAGGGCATCCGCCGAGCAAGGCGGGCAGCTGCGCACATGAGCGTAGAAGGCGCGCATCTCCCCCTCCGGGAGCTCGCCGTCCAGGCCGGTGTCGAGTTTTGTCTTCCAAGACTCACAAACCATACTTCACCACTTTAGTTCATCCTTTTTGCAAACTGTTGCTGCAGACCACAGCGTAGCGCTTTTCTGGCACCTGCGGCGCAAACTACCCATCCGAACGCTGCAGCAGGATGCGCTCTGGCGTTTCCTTGACTGCGGGCAAGGGTTCCTCGTCACCTCTTCAAGATCGAGCGGCACGGTAGCGGTCGCCTTCAGGCCGGTACGGGAACTCAGAAACCCGTTCCTTAGGAGCTTGTAGATCCAGGCGCGTGAAAGATCCTCGGCCTCTTTTCGTGTGTCAGCCAGCCGGCAAACTCGTGGAGCCGCTCGAACGACTCCAGTGGCAGGTTCTCTCCGACATGCACATAAAGGTAAACCAGCTGACAGTCGTTGTATTCCCAAAGCGCGCAAAAAAATACCGCGGAATAAAAACGAGTTCGGTCGGTTCTGCACAGCGAATCAGAGAGCGAACTGGAGTCACCGAGAAAATGCAGGTGCGGAAGAACCACGTGCTCGTTAGCAATTCCTAGGAGGAACAAAGTGAAAAACAACGTGGGGATTCTTCGATTGGCGTTGTGCTTGCTTCCGATGTACCTGCATGCCGGGACAGGGCAAGATGTAAAACAGGCCTATCGACCGGGTAAAGTGCAGAGCGCCCGACCTGCAGAACTGATTCCCGCTGGCACGATCGTTCCCGTCCGCCTGGATTCCACCTTGCGTTCGGACAAAAGCAGAAGCGGAGCCACAATCCTGGGGACTGTCATGCAGGACGTGCCGCTGGGCCGGGGAGAAACGCTGCGTAAAGGATCCAAGGTATCAGGCCATGTCGTCGTAGCCATCACTCCAGGAAAGGGATCTGATGAATCGAGGATCTCGTTCGAATTCGATCAGGTGCACCTTGGCAACTTGACCATTCCAATTACTACCAACCTGCGCGCCGTGGCATCGAGGATTGCAGTACTAGCTGCCACACCCGAGCTAACCTCGAGTGAGAATGCTGACAGCCAAGTTCAAATCGGAGGCGACCAGATTTCTTACGGTACCGATGGGCCGGTCATGGTGGGATCGCGCATCGTTGGGAAATATACCAGCCAAGGCGTGCTGGCGCACTCGAGCGACGATTTGAGCACCTCTTGTCGTGGCGCGTCCCAAAATACCGGCCTTCCACAAACGTTTTGGCTGTTCTCGGTGAATGCCTGCGGCGCATCCGGATTCGGTGACCTGACAATCTTTCATTCCGGAAGTACCACCCCCATCGGTGAAATCACTCTGACCTCCAATGGCAAGGCTGCGAAAGTCGGCCGGGGCGGCGGGATGCTCTTGCGCGTTGAGGGCAGCAGGCCCGGGGAGGCACAGGCTCGCACGATTTCTTCGCAAGAAACAGGGCAATAACAGGGTTGCAGGTTGCGGCGGATTTGGCTTCGTCAAACCAAGTCCGCCGCAGCGCGCAGTTCATTCCATCTTAGGGGAGGTGTGGCGATGGTAAATCCTTGTGATCTGAAGACGGCGCTTCTGGCCAAGCACGCACAACATGTCGTGCTGATCCATTTTCCAGTCGCACTGTTCATCACCGCGGTTGCATTCGATCTTGTTGCGCAATGGATGAATCGACGTGCCCTGGCGCACGCAGCGTATTGGCGCTGACCGGGCATTTGGGCGGCTTTCTAAGCGGCGTAACCGGGCCGGGTTAGAGACAAGCGCAGAAGGTTTTGATCGCCCGTCGACTTTTTCCGGGAATAAAAGCGAGTCGTGCCAGTTATCAACTCAGAACGTCACAAACCACGGAGGACAAATGCCAGACAATCAGCAAGATTTTATCGATCACAATTTGCAAGACCTCAATGAAGACGGAGTTGATCGTCGCGGGTTCCTAAAGTGCATGGCATGGGCCGGTACGGGTCTTGTCTGGACGATGAGCGGCGGCATTCCCGTGTCTCGGGCCTTCGCCAAAGGTTATGGCAAGGATGCCGGCAAAGGCGCGGACTTCACTTTTGTGCAGATCAGCGATAGCCACATCGGTTTCAACAAGCCGGCCAATCCGGACGTCACCGCTACTCTGCAGACAGCGATCAACAAGATCAATGCGATGCCTCACAAACCGGATTTCATCATTCACACCGGTGATCTGACTCAGCTCTCGAAGCCGGGCGAATTCGATACGCTCGACCAGGCATTAAAAGGAGCGTCCGCGAAGCAGATCTACTTTGTGCCGGGCGAGCATGACATGCTCTCCGATAATGGCGAGGAATTTCTGCAGCGTTACGGCAAAGGCACAAAAGGCACTGGCTGGTACAGCTTCGATCACAAGGGTGTGCATTTCGTTGGCCTGGTGAATGTCGCCAATTTGAAAGCTGGAGGCATGGGATCGCTCGGTCATGAGCAACTGGAGTGGCTTGAGGACGACCTGCATGGCCGATCTGCCAGCACTCCGATTGTGCTGTTTGCACACATTCCACTCTGGACCATCTATCCCGATTGGGGCTGGGGAACCGACGATAGCGAGCAGGCCTTGTCTTACGTGAAGCGCTTCGGCTCCGTAACGGTGCTGAACGGCCACATTCACCAGATCATGCAGAAGGTGGAAGGTAAGGTTTCGTTCCACACCGCGATGTCGACCGCTTTTCCGCAACCGGCACCGGGAGCAGCTCCGTCGGCTGGACCGATGAAGGTTCCCGCCGAGCAGTTGCAGGGCGTCCTCGGCATCACCGATGTGAACTATCTGGTCAGCGGTCGCAGTCTCGCGATTGTCGATTCGCCACTTGCGACCTCAGGTTCTTAAGCGTTCAGAGGATGGACTGACTGAGGATTGTGACCTAACCACGGAGCAGGCCGCCTAGGAATGCGGCCAAGCAAGAACATCGGTAAAAACGCTAAATCTGGAAAGGAACACGAACATGAGAGCCAAGAATGTATGCGTAGTAAGTCTGGCGGCAACCGTAGTGATTGCGATCGTACTGCTGCTAGCAGGATCACCGATCGTGACGGCGAATGACGAGCCCTCTGCGACAAGCACGGAGGTCAAAATTGACAATTTCAGTTTCGGACCACAGACGATCACGGTACCGGTGGGAGCAACAGTTACCTGGACCAACCGTGATGATATTCCCCATACGTCCGTCAGTACAGATGGCGTGTTCAAGTCGAAGGTGATGGATACAGATGAAAAGTTTTCCTACACTTTTTCTAAGGTGGGAACGTATCCCTATTACTGTACGATCCACCCGAAGATGACCGGCCAGGTCGTGGTGAAATAAGCGCTCGCGCTTTTACCAAAGCAGTTTCTCTCGAAAGCAAATTGGAATGAATATGGCCGCGCATTCAGCGCAACTCGGAAGATGGACGGTGGCTAGCGATGACCTGGATCTCGTCCATGCCAGCAAGCAAGGGGAAATGGGCGCTTTCGAGGAACTCGTGAAGCGATATGATCGCAAACTTCTCCGAATCGCGCAAAGCGTCACGCACAACAGGGAGGACTCCCAAGATGCGGTTCAAGAAGCCTTCTTAAAGGCGTTCCAACACCTGGCCGATTTTCGAGAGGCTTCCCAATTCTCAACTTGGCTGATTCGCATCACCCTCAACCAGTCGCTGATGAAGCTGCGAAAGCGCAATACAGCCAGGGAATTATTCCTTGACGAGGACTTACGGGCGGATGGCGAGTTGCTTCCGCGTGAGGTGGCCGATTGGGCTCCCAATGCTGAACAGCTCTACTGGGCATCTGAGTTGCGAGACCTCTTAACCAGGGTTTTAGAAGAGTTGTGTCCGATCTCGCGAACTGTGTTTGTATTGCGGGATATCGAGGGTCTCTCCATAGAGCAAACGGCAACAGCAATGAACTTGAGCAATTCCGCGGTGAAGGCCCGGCTATGGAGAGTTCGGTTGCAGCTTCGTGAACGCCTTAACAAGTATTTCACCCAGCATGCGCACTCTGCTCGTGCGCAGTTGGTACCGTTAAATAGCAGGACTGGGCGCCTCCTCGGCCTGGTTGCCGAGTGTCTGCATTACCCGCTGTCTGGGTCATAGCTCGCTATTTGTGCTACGTCATCGTTGCCAAGGCCTCCACAAGAATCGCACCGCGCGCCGACCGCGGATGTGGAATGCATCTAGGTAAGTCCCACAACTGCGCATATACGTAGCGTGCCAGTCGCCCTTTCATCAACCGCAGTGCTTTCGAGCGACCACAGTAAGTGCCACTGTCCCTTACAAACACCGGACATACAAGTGACAATCATATGACATTCCGGTCTGCATCCGATCACGGGTGTGCGCGTCTAACCGGCAGACGTTAATAACGCGCCAATCACCACCGATAGTTCATGGAAATTATGGAATAAAAGGTGACGGGCGGAGTTATCAATAACAGCAACGTAAATAGCAAGCAGATAAGGAGACCTTATGAATAAGTCGTGTGTGTTAACTGTGGTGGCGATGATCTGTCTGGTTGTCATGGGTGGAACGGCTCGTGCCCAGGACCCCGAAGGCATTGTTGTGAGTGTTCCATTTGAGTTTATTGCTGGAACCAAGACGATGCCTGCGGGCACGTATAAGGTTGGCCGTATCTCTACCGACGTACGTTCAGCATTAATACTCAGTGGGGAAGAGAGCAGCGCGCTTGTTTCGCCGATTGTTGTCGATGACGCCTCCGGTGTGCAACCGGCAGCGCTCAACTTCGAGCAGCTGGGGAACAGGTACTTTCTCAGCAAGGTTGAAACACCAGACCGCGTTTACACCATCGCTGTGCCGCGTGCAATGGCCATGCTGGTACAGGTGAAAGACCGCGGTGATGCGTTATCCGCTGGCACCGAGTAGCTCGGCAACACGATACTACGCGCGAGTCATGGAAGTGAAACAGTAGGGTTCAAAGTCGTACAAAGTTAAACAGTCTTCCGGAGGAAAACGTGAAAAAGGCACTCTTATCATTGGGATTACTCATGACCTTGGCGATCCCCTCAGGGTTGTGGGCGCAGCAGGCCGGCTATTCTCAGACGAACCTCGTCTCCAATACTGCCGGCGTAGCCACTACTACAGACTCTCAGCTGTTGAACCCCTGGGGGATTTCCGTTCTTCCCGGGCAAGATTTCTGGGTCGCCGACAATAACAGCGGCGTCTCCACGCTCTACGACCAAAACGGCAACAAAGACAGTGGACTGATCGTAACCATTCCCGGGGCCGCCAGCAATCCAAACGGTAATTGCAGCCCTGGTTGCCCGACCGGGACCGTGGCCAACCGCAGCGGCTCCTACTTCAGCGGCGGCTCGTTCATTTTCGACACCGAGGACGGCCTCGTCGTCTACTGGAACGGCTCCAGCAACACTGCAATCATCGGTAAAGACAATTCTGCCAGCGGTGCGGTTTACAAAGGTCTCGCCTTGCTTGGCACCAACCTGCTCGCAGCCAACTTCAACAGCGGCAAGGTGGACGTCTACGATTCAAACTACACCCTCACTTCGTTGGGCGGCACGTTCACCGATCCAAACCTTCCCGCAGGTCTTGCTCCTCACGGCATTCACGTCATCGGTAACCAAGTCTATGTTGCCTATGCGATGCAGGATACTCCCAAGCACGATGCCGTGCCGGGCGCGGGAGCCGGGCAAGTGGATATTTTCGATAGCAACGGCAACTTCGTGAGTACCTTCGTTGCCGCCGGTGCCAAAAACAACCTCAACGCGCCCTGGGGCGTGGCGTCGGCTCCGACTGGCTTTGGAACCTTTGCGGGTGACCTTCTGGTCGGGAATTTCGGCGACGGCACCATTAGTGCATTTGACACGACTGGGAAATTTATCGGCCAACTCACCAACTCTTCGGGCAACGTGCTGGTGAATCCGGGCTTGTGGGATATGGTGTTCGGCGGAGGGGGCGGTGCCAGCAATGATCCAGGCGCTGCTGGCACTCTTTATATCACCGCCGGTGGTAGTGCCGGCCAACCGAATTTCCCAACTGGTGGCAGCGCAACTGCTGTATTCGCCAGCCTGGTCCCTGCTGCCGCGGCCGGTACCGCAGGTTTCTCGCTGAATCTCTCGGCGCAGAGCACAACGGTCATGCAGGGAGGCTCGGCTACCCTCAAAGTTAGCGCGGGTGCTGTCGGTGGATTCAATAGTCAGATTTCGCTGACCTGTGCCGCGCCCGCCGGGCTGACCTGTTCTCTCAGCCCTTCAACGATCTCTCCCGGGTCGAGCGCTGCGTCCTCCACTCTGACCATCTCCGCGGTCTCGACGCCTCCACCTACTGGCTACAGCGCGCCTCGCATGGGGCTACTGCTACCCGGTCTCGGGCTGTTCGGAACCTTGATTACCACTCGCAAAAGGAAACTGCTTAACCGGAAGAGCATGGTTGGCATGAGCCTTCTGGGTTTGCTGCTGCTCGTCTCGCTGTTCACCTTAGGATGTGGCGGCAGCAAGTCAAGCACTTCAAACAGCCAGTCAACGCCCGCATCTCAGGTCACGGTGATGGTTACGGGCACTTCCGGCTCACTAAGCCATGCCGCCGCCGTAACGGTCACGGTCAACTAAAACAAAACGACCCCTGGGCATGGGCGCACCGGAGTTGCGCCCTTGCCCAAGTCTAAACTCACATCGCGTTTCATCTCATCGCGGTGCTTGCATCCCCAGGTTCGATCCCGAAGGTTGGAGCCTGTGAGACAAGGGAAGAAGAAAACACAGCAAGGAGCAACATGAGCCTTTATCAAAGCACGCTATTAGGTCGAACCGAAGTTGCTGAAGGCACAATGGCATTTCAGTTTGAAAAGCCAAAAGACTTTGTATTCAAGGCCGGCCAATACATTGACCTAACCCTATCGGCTTCCCAGCAGGGGGCTTCACAACGACTCACTCATACCTTCTCCATCGCAAGCTCCCCCTGCGAGGAAGATCTTGTCGTCACAACCCGCATGAGAAATACCGTCTTCAAGCAGGCCTTGTCCACTTTACCGATCGGTAGCGGAGCGCAGATCGAAGGGCCAATGGGTTCTTTTAGTCTTCACAACAACACCGCTAAGCCAGCCGTCTTCCTGGCCGGCGGAATCGGGATTGCGCCTTTTCTCAGCATGGTCACCTATGCAACTGGGGAGGAGCTTCGCCATCCCATTTTTCTGTTCTATGCGAACCGGCGCGTGGAGGATGCGGCGTTTTTCGACAATTTCTGGAAGCTAGAACGTGTAAATCCGAGATTCCGCTTTGTCCCCACCTTCACCCGTATGGCCAACAATAACGGAGGTTGGACGGGAAAGACTGGACACATCCGCTCGGAGATGCTTTCCACAGAACTAGGAATAACGAGAGGACCCATCTATTACGTAGCTGGTCCGCCAACGATGGTCGCGGCGACGCGCAGGACGCTCTGCGAGGGGGGCGTGGATGAAGACGATATTCGGACGGAAGAATTTGCCGGCTATTGAGAATAAGAAATTTGCGAGTGGAGCGGATATTTGTGTCGTGTTTCCTTCCAGAAAAGGGCTTTCTCGGTACGGGCGCCACGTTTGGGGCAGATCTCAACCTCGTCTTGCAGTTCATCATGGGCGCAGCCCTGATCGCAGGAGGTCGCCTCGCGAGACAAAAACGCTACAAAGCCCACGGTATTTGCCAGACGACCGTTCTTCTCTTGAACTTGTTGGTGATCGGACTGGTGATGTGGCCGTCGTTCCAGCAACAAGTAAAGCCTGCGCTGTCCAAGGGCCTTCATAAGTGGTATTACGAGGCGGCGACATTACACGCACTTCTGGGGATAACGGCTGAGTTTCTGGGGCTCTATATCGTCATGGTCGCTGGCACGAATCTTCTTCCACAGTTCCTGCGGTTCAAACATTGGAAGTGGTGGATGCGGACCGAGCTGGTGTTTTGGGCGATCGTTTTACTCAGCGGCGTGGCAACGTATTGTGCATGGTATTTAGCACCGTTCCGGTAGCAGCGGACGATCTTCGACGTCCATCGGTTCGGGCTGAAATTGTAAAGGAGCGCGAAGAAGATACCCGGAAGGGAAGGGAATGCTGGATCTAACGTCTTATGGGCTTACGGGACTAGCCGCAATGGTGGTTATAGCCTTCTGTTTTGTGTGCAGTGATAAATTCGCGTCGATCCTGGAGAAGCCCTCTGGTCTAGCCAGT
>JBEKUD010000151.1:0-12114 GCA_049515395.1 Candidatus Sulfotelmatobacter sp.
ATGGTCTTGGCGTGCGCATCGATGCAGTTCTCGACGAACTCCGCGATGGCCTTGAGCGGATTGCTTTGCGAAAGGGCGATGATACGGATAGCATTCCAATCATCGCCGATCCGCAATTTGCCACTTTCTGATTCCTTCGACTTGGTTGCGCTTATCTTCGCCATGGTGACAAGGAATTCGGCTCCGCCCTGGTCTTCGCTCGACGGTCATGGGCCCTCAACGCGTCGAGGGGACAACCGGTCTCAGCCGCCATCAGCCACTCACTATACCGACGGCATTAATGCCGGGCAAGGCGCAGCTCCCACCCTCCGGTACACGCAGGATGCTTGCGAAGAGCACAAGAAGTGAGCTTGGCAAAAACTCGTTTGCCGACCCCCAGCGTTCATCGGAGTAGTCGCGCTCCGCACTATGCTACCCCGATTGGGCGCGGCTATCATCCGGTCCGTTCCGTCGCTTCCGCGGAATCGCTATAGACCTCTTCCCGAATGATCCGTTCCGTTGCTTCGTTCAGGTACTCATCAAGCGCGTCCTTGAGCTGCAAATATTCTGGCCAGAGAATTTTGTCGACAAACGATCTGGGAGCCCGCACGACGACGGTCGTGTGGCGCTGCCGCTGGTAGCGGTAGGCGCCGCCGAGGGAGAGAGGGGGAGCCGCAGCCGCATTCCGAGTGTCCCCGTAATGAAGCGAATGCGAAGCCTGGCGCGATTGAATACCTCGCGGTCAAGTGCTTTGCCGCGGCGCCTACGCAACCGAGCGAGCAGAGCCTCGATGTGCTTGCATGTTCCCAAGGTGTTGACCGCAAAGTCGGGACAGGAACAGTAGTTATCGAACAGGCCCGGCCCTCGCATCGCTACCCGGTGCGTTTTATCGCTGGCCGAGCGTACAGAATAGTCTCCGTACAAGTTCCCATCCGGCCGGGTCAGAATGCGCACGATGCTTCCGTGAGCCCTTTCGCGACGCGCAGAAATCTGTTGTTCGATTACCATGAAGAACCTCTCTCAGGAAGGGTGAACGCACATCAGCAATCGGAATCTACTGCCAGAACTCGATCAAAGAATAATCTCACACCTTGCCGACGTATCTATGCGTCCGCGGACGAAGCGAGAAAGCAGTCCGCAAAAGCCTTTTCGGGCGATTGTCCGTTCTTTTTCCCAGTGGGTGTATCTAACGGCGGGCATATCGGTGAGTTCGCGGGTTTTCCGCTGGCGGTCAACGGCGTCACAACGGGATCCGGCGTTAGGTAAGTGATTGAAAATAAAACCTTGTGGCAGCCGGACCTATAAGCCGAATTCTGTCCACCGGATTGCTCCGGCGGGACGGCCATTCCTCTGGGCCACGCATTACTGCGAGGCTCTAGCGACCTACCCGAAGGTTGAACGCACCGAGCCGGCACGTGTCCGAAATCCTGATTCGTAAAAATCAAGTCCCGGACTTCCTCCCTATTTGGTCTTGCTCCGTGTGTGGTTTGCCCTGCCCGCTGCATTACTGCCGCGGCGGTGCGCTCTTACCGCACCTTTTCACCCTTACCTGCGTCCGTGAAGGCGCCGGCGGTATGTTCTCTGTGGCACTTTCCGTCGGACGGGCTTGAACCCGGCCTCCCGGACGTTATCCGGCACACTGCTCTGCGGAGTTCGGACTTTCCTCTCCCCGCGTCCGAAGATGCGGAAAGCGGCCGTCCGGTCCGACTGCCAACAGGATCATTATATGCGATGGCGGCTTTACGCATCCGGAAGCCGGCTTCCCAGGCTCGAAAGCATTATGCCCCTAACCGGCACACGTTGGCTGATAGACTTGGTTCCACGAGGATTGCCTGGAAGCTGAACACCGGAAGCCGAGTTCATGCACGTCGCCGAAGCTATCCGAATCGCGTTGCAGTCACTTTGGGTGAATAAGTTGCGCTCGGTGCTGACGCTGCTCGGCCTAGTCATTGGAGTGGCGGCGGTGATCGCCGTGGTCACCTTCGTTTCCGGCATCAACGACTACGTGGCGCAGAAGGTATTTAATCTTGGCGCCGACGTTTTCATTATTTTCAAAGTTTCGCCCGCCGTTACCAACGTGGACCACTTCCTCGAAGGTGAGAAGCGCAAGGATCTGACCATGGAGGATTACCAGGCAGTAGCCGACGCCTGCCGCGATTGTAAGTACATCGGCGCGGTTCTTCGCAACGAAACCGGACACGTGAAGTACGCCGAGCAATCGATCAGCGACACCTCGGTGCGCGGCATCACGCCCTCCATGGCTCCGATCTACGACACTGACCTTAGCGCGGGGCGCATGCTCAATCAGACCGACGTGAATAACCGCACTCCGGTCGCGGTCATAGGCACCGACATTGTCGATCATTTGATGGCGGGGACGGATCCGGTGGGAAAGGAAATCCGCCTCGATGGATGGACCTACCAGGTGATTGGGGTGGGCACCAAGAAGGGTACGACTCTGGGCCAAAGCGCCGATAACTACGTGATGATTCCGATCACGTCGTTTCTCAAACAATACGGTGTGCACAACAACAGCATCCGAATTTCGGGAAAGGCTACCAGTGCCGGGGTTCCACTCGACGAAGCCGTGGACGAGTCTCGCGCCGCGCTGCGTGCCAAGCGCCATGACCTGGCCGGCGGCGAAGATAGTTTTGACATTGAAACCAATGCCAGCCTGCTCGGCATCTGGACCGGCTTCAGCCAGACCTTCTTCATCGCGACGATCGGGATCGCCGGCATCTCCCTGGTGGTCGGCGGCATCGTCATCATGAACATCATGCTGGTTGCCGTCACCGAGCGCACGCGCGAAATTGGGATTCGCAAGGCACTCGGAGCGCGTCGCGAGGATGTGTTGCTGCAGTTTCTGATCGAATCCGTAACGCTTGCGCTTGCGGGCGGAGCGTTAGGCGTTCTAGCGGGCGTCGCCGTGGCAGAGACTGTCACGCTGCTGATCGGGATGCCTTCGTCGATAAAGTTGTGGGCGGTTGCTGCTGGCCTGCTTGTGTCCGCTACGGTGGGAGTTTTTTTTGGAGTGTACCCCGCTCGCAAAGCCGCGCAACTGGATCCGATCGTGGCGCTCAGGTTCGAGAACTGATTATTGATTTTCGGGGAGTGTCCTGATTTCACCACAAGGGCACGCGAAGGAATGCCGTAGCCGTGCGGCTTCGTGCACCTTTGTGACCTCGGTGGTTGATTAGCTTAGTCAGGACACGACCGATATGTGGACTGCATGATTCACAGAGACGAGTTCGGTGAAATTGTACAGATGGCGACGGACACCATCCGGGGCAACAAACTGCGCTCCGGCCTCACCGTGTTGGGCATCGTAATCGGCGTCGCCATGGTCATTGGCGTCTCCTCCATTGGGCGCGGCCTGGATGACAATGTCCGCGACGTGGTCGCCAGTATCGGATCGAACGTTGTATTTGCGTATCATATGGAGCCCTTCATCTTCGGGCGTCCCACCGAGGAAATGCGTACACGCAAGAAGCTTACCTTCGAAGATGCGGAAGCTGTCAGCCAACTGCCGCATGTAAAGGCCGCAGCCGCGTTACTCCAGTTTGTCCGTCCCGAATTAGGGGTTGGCACCTTTGCGGTGAAGTATGAAGATCGCAAGGCCAAGAACACGATCCTCGAGGGAGACACGGCGTCGGTAAAGGACGTTGTCGACCTGCGAATGGCCGCTGGAAGGTTTTTTACCGAAGCCGACGACGAGCGGCGGGCTACGGTGATCGTCCTTGCGCATGATACGGCCGAAGAGCTATTCCCGGTTGAGAATCCTCTGGGGAAGGAGATCAACATCGAGGGGCGATTGTTTGAGGTAATTGGTGTTTTGGCAAAGGTGAAATCGGTGTTTGCCGGCGGAAAAGATCCTAATGATAACAAGGTTCTTTTTCCGCTGACTACCTTCAGGACGCTTCACCCTGAATTGAAGGATCATTGGATCATGGCCAAGGCGACGTCCCATGACGACGTGCCGAAGGCGATCGATGAAATCCGCGAGTTGTTGCGGCGGCGGCGCAAAATTCCTCCCGACAAGCCGGATAATTTCTCCGTCTTCACTTCCGACTCCATTTCGAACGTTTGGAATCAACTCACCGGCATGTTATTTATCGGGATGTTCGCGATTTCTAGTGTAGGGCTCATCGTCGGCGGAGTAGGTGTGATGAATATAATGCTGGTGAGCGTCACCGAGAGGACCCGCGAAATTGGCATTCGCAAAGCGATCGGCGCCCGCAAACGTGACATCCTTTTACAGTTCACATTAGAAGCGATGATTCTTACTGCAGTAGGTGGACTGAGTGGGATTATCTTGGGTGCGGTCATTGTCGGCATTATTCCGGCGTTCTGGCCGTCGCTGCCGGCCCACATGTCGATGTTCTGGACAATCTTTGGCTTCACCTCCGCGGCTGGAGTTGGACTCGTTTTCGGAATCTACCCTGCGTGGAAGGCGGCACACCTGGACCCGATTGAGGCGCTGCGCTACGAATAGCCTGAATCGTGCCTGCGCATAATGCACTTCATCCTCATCGTAGTTCAGATCGTGGCGGCAGTCGGTATCGCTTCCAGTTCCATCTACTATCTGCTTTGCCTGTGGAGCGCTTCGAGGTTCCTTCGCGAGCGAACCGCGGGCCAGGTCGCCCGCCACACGCCAACCTTACCGCCTGTCTCGATCCTTAAGCCACTGAAGGGAACCGATCCCGAAATCCTGGAGAGTTTTCGCAGCCACTGTCTTCAAGATTATCCGGAATACGAAGTGATTTTCGGAGTATGCGATCCTGATGATCCCGCGGTCGACAGTGTGAGAGTGCTGCAGCAGGAATTTCGGGATCGCAGGATTCATCTTGTCGTGAGTCCGGAAATTCTGGGTGCGAATGTGAAGGTCAGCAACCTGACGCAGATGTTAAAGCAAGCGCGCTACGACCATCTGCTCATCAATGACAGCGACATCCGAGTGGAACCTGACTACCTGCGCCGCGTGATGGCCCCGTTGGCCGAGCCGCATGTGGGAATGGTCACCTGTCTTTACCGAGGAGTTGCAGCTGCGACGCTGGGTTCACGCCTGGAAGCGCTGGGCATCAGCACCGATTTTTGCGCGAGCGTATTGGCTGCGCGCCAGATCGAAAGCGGTATGCGTTTTGGACTGGGTTCCACGCTGGCCTTCCGCCGCTCCGATCTGGAGAAGATCGGAGGCTTCCAAACAATCCTGAATCATCTCGCCGACGATTACGAATTAGGAAAGCGGATTGCGGATCTGGGCCTCGGAGTAAAGCTTTCGGATGTTGTGGTCGAGACGTATTTGCCGCCCTACCGCTTGCGAGACTTCTTTGTGCATCAACTGCGCTGGGCACGCGGGGTGCGCGACGCCCGCTCGGGGGGCTACTTCGGACTGGTTTTCACGTTTGGGATACTCTGGGCATGGCTGGCTGTGGCCGCAAGTAGAGGTGCACACTGGGCGTGGGCTGCGCTGGCAGTCACTCTGTTGCTTCGCCTCGCAGTTGCGCTGGTTGTGGGCTGGAATGTTCTGCGGGATCGTCAGGTCTTGAATTATGGGTGGATGATTCCGCTGAGGGACTTGATCGCGTTCCTCGTCTGGGTCGCGAGCTTGGGCGGACACACTGTGACCTGGCGCGGAGACCGCTTCAATCTCAAAGACGGAAAACTTACGCGGATCGGCTCATAGCCTTTGGCAGGCTGCTTAAAACGAGTAACTGGTCCGAACATATGTGCCAATCGTACGCCGCATGTACGCGGAAGTCTGGAGCCAATTGATTGACAGGAACATCCTTGACGGCAAAAGACCTATCGAATTTCAGGTGTCTGCATCGCTTCTGGCTTTCATGGATCCCCTCGTTCTGGATGCTCTAAGTCCAGAATTACGGCCAAGACCGGTCCCTTTGCCAGAGGGTTTCGTCGTATCACTACTGTCCGGTTAAATTTTCTGGCAGCTGGCCTAACTCATTGAAGATAAATCTGATAACGCAAGGTCGAAGCAACAACGATTTGCATGGAAACAGGCTGGATTTGACCTGCTTCCGCCGGTCTAAGGGATGAAACAATGACGGGTGAACTCTGGACGCACCGTCTTCTCGCAACTGATTCAACATCTCCCCGAAAAAGAATTTCAGAACTGTGTTGCCCCGCCACCATGGCGACTCGAACTTCAGGGGATTTTCCTGTTGGGACCAACTACTGGCGATGGCCTTCGCACAACTGACCTATCGCCAGCCTGCGCGATATAGAGTGTTGCTTGCGCGCTCTCCAAAGCAAGCTGGATCACATGGGGTTTCGCGGCAAAGTGTCGCGCTCGACGCTGGCCGATGCGAACGAGTCGCATGATTGGAGGATCTTTGCGGAGTTCGCCCAGGTATTGATCGGCATCGCCCGGCCGCTGCATGTGCATGACCCCGATTGGCGTCGATCTGGATCAGAGTCTGTATGCGCTGGATTCAACGACCATCGATCTCTGTCTATCGCCGTTTCCGTGGGCCAAGTTTCGTCAGCGCAAGGCCGCCGTCAAGATGCATACTCTGGACCTGCACGGCAACATCCCCACATTTATCCGCGTCACCAGTGGTGATGTGCACGATGTGAACATCCTGGACGAGATCGTAGCGGAAGCAGGTTCGTTTTACGTTATGGACCGAGGCTATATCGATTTTCAGCGGCTCTTCGTCTTCACACTCAGTTCTGCCTTCTTTGTCGTGCGCACCAAATCGAATGTGCTTATCCAGAGACGCTACTCGCATGCAGTGGACACGAGTGCGGGTGTGCGCTCGGATCAGACCGTCATCCTTACCTCGTTCGAATCGGCGTTAGCACATCCCGATACGCTCGTCGCGTCAGTTACATCGATAAGGAGACCCAAACGCGACTGAAATTCCTGACGAACAACTTTGTGCTGCCCGCATTTACCATCGCGCAACTTTACAAGTGCCGCTGGCAAGTGGAATTGTTTTGGGAGGACATGTGAGGCTAGCAGTTGCAACACTTCTTTCCCAAGCCACCTCTTCTCGCGATCCGCCAGGCGAGCATCCCAAAACTTATCTAGGCCCAGTTGCCGCCACAACTCGCACCCCCACCAGCAACTCCCGAACCGGCGAGGACGTCGCAGTTCCAGGCCGCTCATTTTCACTTGCAGGCTGTCGCCGGCATCGGCGGGAACCTCGCGGTCGTCGGGGAATAAGCTCAAGTTCGCATACTCTTGCTGCTCTTCATCGAACACCGACAGCCCGCCATGCTGCCTGTTGTTGGTCATTGATTTCGCCGAGATAGAGAACGGTTCGCTGCACCGTCTTGTTGGAAGCGAGGCGATGGTTTTCGACGATGTTGAAGTAGCGATGATCTTTGCCGTCTTTTGTTGCGGTGGATACTGCGCAGAAACATGACAAGCGAAAGCCAGATCTCCGGCCCCAAAGGAAGGTACTTGGTTTTCACTCTACCGTTTTTTCAGACGGCCACAGTGAAAACAGGTAACTTAACAACGAAAACGATTGCAAAAAAGCCGGAAATCGTCTGCAACTGGTCAAGTCGGGCTAAGTCTTCATCAGCGGCACCAAAAATAAGTGGATAATTTACGGTTTGCGATTGACATCGGAGCAGGTTTCTTTCCTGAACTTCCGGCCGCTCATTCCCTGTTTCCGTCTGGTTAACTAACTCTAACTTCGCGCGTCTAACGGACAACGGTCCGGTGCATGGGGTACGGCGTGTCTGAAAAGAGATAGGGAACTCTCGTGCGCTGTAGTGCGTACCTAGAGGGACACCATGTGGGCGGCGGCCCGAACCGTGCGGCGTGAATTGCAATGTGGAGGTTTTATGGAGACTCAGCTTATCGCGATGCGAACCTTGCCCAGCAATGGGAACGGATCTGTCCAGGAAGTAGTGCGCCAGGCCCACGAAGAACTGCGGCAACTCTTGCAACAGCGCAGCGATGTGATGCGCCGCATCGGGACGGTCAAACAAACCATCGCTGGCCTGGCGAATCTCTTCGGAGATGGCGTCTTAAGCGATGAACTGTTAGAGCTGATCGATCGCAAGAGCACCGGCCGCCAGTCCGGCTTTACCAGAACCTGTCGAATGATTCTAATGGACTCTCCACGTGCACTCTGTGCGCGCGATGTTTGTGATCAAATTCAGCAAAAAATGCCGCAACTGCTGGAGCGTCATAAAGATCCCATGGCTTCGGTGACGACCGTGCTTAACCGTCTGGTCGCTTACGGAGAAGCCAGGTCGGTAACTCTGGAGAATGGTCGCCGCGCTTGGCGTTGGGTGGCCGATGTGGAAGCCGAGACGGCCTCACGGATGACAGCTTTGTAACGGTAGCGAAAGCACCGGACCAAAGCGCCGGATCAAGGCGGAGGGCTCGCTGTCGGTCGGTTATCAGTACTTTGGTTAGGATAACTCTTATTTGTTTTCAATCGCTTAGAGCATGATGTCCCAAATCTCGGGGCAAAATCTAAGGCGAAGAAGCTACGGATCGAAATGCTGGCTCAGCGTTTCTTGGAGATCGAAAAGCAGGGACGCCATCAGATTCAGCCCCCTGTGGTGATATCAGATTGAGGGCAGACCCGATCAGAGTGAATTAGCGCCAATCTCCACGCTTCATGACGCGGCGAATCTCAACAACCAATGCTGCGGGTGCGTTCGCGGCTAAACAGTGAGCCGACAATAAAGACACAAATTAACGAAGCACCGAGCGAGGGCGCTCACAATGAACCGGAACGCGAAATGGGCTATTTTGGCTTCCACCACAGAAATTACAAAACGAGTCCCAGACCATTGGGCAGAAGACACCCGTCGCGCCGTCCTCCCCGAATCTGCTCACAACCAATCTAAAGGCTTGCGTGTTGCCTGTGAATGGCTCGGATGGGCGACCGGCAATACGTGTCAAAAGTGGTCGCTTCTCATCAAAGCAACTGACTTCAGGGCAAAGCAAAACGCCGTCCGTCTTGGCTGACGGCGTAGTGTTTTTCAGCCGTTCAGTTTCCAATACGCCTCCAGTGGAGCCTCCTGAACTTTCTGCTCCGCCAACAGCAGATGGAGCGCTTTGGCAACTGCATCGGGACGTTTTCCAAGTTGCTCAGTTGCTCTCCCAAATCTCGGATGCTAACCACCACATCTCCGGTCGGGTAGCGCCGATGAACGCCCTGCCCATTTCCCGAAATCTTGTCAGCTAGCAAAATTGCAATCGATTGGGCGAGTGATACGCAGACAAACTGCGCGAAAATCTTCCCGAACGGAGAGAAACGGTGGACGCTCTGTAGGCGAGTTGAGTTTACGACCGAATGGTGATGCACGGCCGGAGAGTGGGCCACGGTATTCGGAACCAGAGGACCTCTAGTGGCGACGGAAATTCGTTGGGAGGAAGTCTAGCGATATCGGTGAGCGCTTGTCTGTCCGCCTTGCATGGCTTAATGTGCGGTATCCGACATAAGGAGTGCTATGGTTGTATTGGACGTGCCACAATCGCGCGGGTGGTTCGCAACATCCAGATGCCATCTTTGCGATCCCAGCGGTTTTCTCTATCAATTTGCCGAAGTTGAGTTTCATCTCGTGTGACCAAGATGGCGACCGGAATCGAGCGTTGCTTCGCATCTCGAACCAGTTTCACGATGTCGCTCTCCGCGACCGAATCCTTGTTCTTGTTGTCCACCGGCAAACGGGGCTCTAGCTATAGCTAGCGAGGCCCCGCTCGACGCCGCCAAAGCGCCCAAAATGTTACCCAAGTCACAACCTGACCACATGGAAATCGCCCAAGCTGGCGACTAACTATCACGTTCGTGCCATTCTTCGGCGCTGGGGTCGTAGTTTAGTGTGGAACTACTGGCGGCTGGCACGATTGGTCTGCTTTAGTCTTCTCCCTCCTCGATTCCCTCCTCGAAAAGACACGCCTTTGGGATAGATGAAAACTGCATTCAAAGGTGTCGCCGTGCTCGTGACGTGGTTGGCATGGAAGCACACCGCCAGTTTGTCGATGTGCTGGTTGTTTTGGCTGACGGTACTGACGATCGAGATGAGAATCAGGCAATTCAATTACGGGGTTGTTTTGCTGATAGTCGGTACTGCCTCGAACGCATTCGTGACACTGCTCAATGATGGCGTTATGCCAGTCGTCGGGATGCCAGCCACGGTACAGGCGAGGTTTCCGATCTGGCATATGGCAGGCGCGGGAAATCGGATGCTTATCTTGGCAGACCAGGCATCCCTTTCGTATTTCAGCGTGGGTGACTTGTGCATGCAGGCTGGCTGTTTGGTTCTTCTGGCGAAAGTTCAATTCGGTGCTACTGGTATCGGCTTTACGAAATGATGATGTCAATGGCCCGAAAAATAAGGCCACAAGCCCAACCGCGAAACGAAGAACTCCACGTCGGTATTTTCTGGGTTGTCAGTGGCAAGCTGCTCATCGACTGCACACCGCTAGGTGAAGCCGAGCCATATGGTGACCACCTAACCCATCTTCGCAGTCATCTGGAGGCTTGGACTCTCTTCCTGCAGAACGGCATCGCGCCCATCGAGATTGAATACGAGGATGCACCGCGAGGTCGCATCATGTACAACACGCGGACCCAGCGCTTCATGATTCTCGCGGACAGGTGCATTTTGGGAGATAACGTAATGTTTGCGCGGATCATCTCGGTGATGAATCTGCCAAACAGGACCACGGACAAGGGAACCGACAGCCATTACCGCTGTTCCGTATGCTTGGGGAACCCTCAGGGAATGAACGCGCCCTTCAGAGAACACTTCGGTCACCTTTGAAGAGCCACGCTAGTCCGAGTACCCGCAGGATTTATAGATTATTGTAAGCCTAGCCTCCCTCCGTTTTTGAATCTCCCCAGATTCAGCAAAATGAATTCGTTGCGGAGGAGAGATGAAGATTCTCATCGTGAACGACGATGACGCCTTGCGATCTTTCCTTACCGAAGAACTGGAGGAGCATGCGTAGGAAACACTCCAGTCGTTCAGGGGGGACGAGGCGTTTTATATCTGGCAACACGAGGGGCTGTTTGCGTTCGTGCTTAGCGATTATCGGGAACGACCATCAGGGATGGAGTGGAATTGCTGACCGATCAGGAGATCAATCCACGTCAGCGGATGGTGATGACGACCGCTGAGCCCAAGGAAGCGCGAAGCTGCCGAAGGCGTTATGGCTCCTCCCGGTATTGCGCAAGCCGTGCAAAGTGGAGCCAGTGCTGCGCCTGCTGCGGAAGCCCGTGTTGACGCTCTGACCTTGGCTGGTGTCTTCGGTCACGTCAAGAGGTGATCGGGGGCACGATCTACTGCAGGCTCTTAGCCTTAATGTTAGGGGGGTCGCATCTCTTCCCCCGCGACTCGAACCTCAGTCAGTACTGCAACGCGACCCCGACTGAGGTAAGCAAACATCCAAACGCGAATGCACCATCCGGAGTAAGTCCCTGGCAAAGACAACGAAAGAAGAAATAGCCGATTTGTCCGCCGCCCGGCTCGCGATGATGAACGCTCCGGGCAGCCAAGCTCCAGCAGAACGGGCTTCCTGAAAGGCGTCTGAATCGAGCCACGTGGTTGCCCAGTGGCGCTCAAGTCTATCCCAGCAAGTCTCCCACAATGCTGAGCCATTCAGCATCCAGCGGTTCTGGGCAAACACAGGCTCCCCCCGACCATACCAATAGGCGGCGCCCCCCCGGGTCCCCTTCCTTGCGATGCCGGTAGGCGTGAGCCCTCCGGGCTCTCATCCCTCGGCGCCGATTCGTGCGCCCGCTTCCAATCGCCCTTGACTTCCCACCATCGACCCGCGAGCGCGAGTGTGAGTTCCGCAGGCGGTTCGGCTGCGGTGAGGGATTGACGAAAATCATTGAAAAGTCATTTTGGGTACTCCGTGACGCAATGGGCGGATCCCACCGCACGCTCCCCACAGTATCCCAAGTGCTCTGACTGATCGCCGCTGTTGCTAATGCAGGTTGCTTATACTTAGTTATACAATCAGAGTCGCAGTAAATCTGGAGGGGGGATTATGGCAACTTTAGAGAACACGCTTCAGCAGCTTCGCGCTGAGCATGGTAGGGCGCAATTAGAGGTAGAGAAATTAGGGCAAGCAATTTCAGCAATCGAGTCGTTAGATGGTTCGGGAGCATCCCGAAACGGAAACCAACCGAAGCG
>JBEKUD010000152.1:0-11850 GCA_049515395.1 Candidatus Sulfotelmatobacter sp.
CGTTGCTTTGATTTCGGTCACCAGGGCGCGCAACTCTCTGCGTTCATCATTCGACAAGTCTTCCTGTTCGTCCTTGTCCAGCAAATACAAGAGGTGAATATGGTCTCGATTCTCCAAATACAGGAACAGATACCGATATCCGGCTCGCTTGCCCTTACGTCGGGCAGGATTCGCGCAGCGTGCCTTGCGAATTCCGCCGAGCCCCGGTATTAAGTCTCCACGAGCCGGATTTTTGATCAGGTCGGCTTGAACAGCGCTGAGCACATCGAGAGCTGCTGCTCCCCGCCCCGGATCATCATCTCTCCCGCATCAGACGGCCATTTCGATAGAGATCGGCGATCAGTTTGCCGGAAACGCCGCCAGCTGTAGACATGTTATCGGTAAACCATATCCACCGCTTGTCAGTATGCCAATTGCTTATGTGAGTAACCGTTACACAACTAGTTCTTGACATTCTTACTCACATGGTTAACATCGTCATATATGAACTACGCAAAGACTCGCGAAGATGCTTCTCGACGCAGAGAAGAAGTCTCTCAGCGAATACAAGCAATTCACGAAAAGAGAAGCGATCTTCAGCGGGAGTTGGAGCAAATGCAACGTGAGCTCGCAAGTCTTGACCAGATACTTCAGGGGCTGGATTTCTACGAGTCGGACGAACCCGCTGAAGGAGAGCCTTCGGGCATGGCAGACCGCATCCGTCATTTGCTTCAAGAGACTCCCGTCCATTTGCTGCCGGCGCAGATTCGGGACGTGCTGAACCGAGAAGGCATCAGCGGAAGTTCTTCGAAGAACCTTCTTATCGGCGTGCACAACGTCATCTCGAGATTGGAACCCTTTCTAGAAAAAGTTGAAATCAATCATCGTCCCGCCTATCGCTGGAAACAGGATGCTGCTAGTGCCACGAAGAAAGGCAGATCAAGATCTGATAAATCCCAGGCTTCTCGTTCGGAAAAGAGTAAGTGATTTGTAAATCAAATCGTCGAAATGCCGAGGAACACCGCCGCTTTTGAATTGGCTAGAAAAACCGATGATGCGATCGCTTTATGTCAATTGGAAGACACACAAATCTACGAACAGGCGCATCAATTCATCAATTGGCGAAAATAAAATGAACTTAGCCGCTCTTGAGAGGCGAATAGGAGCGCTCGAAATATCCCTCCGCCAAACTCTTGACAGCAGAGATTGTCGATCAGTGCAACAACTGAATGGGGGCAGAACCCAATGGCTGAATAAACTGCAAAAGCTGGCGATGGAGGCCAGCCTGATTATGGAGCAGGCCAAGACGAGGGGTGACTCCCGCACGGCCCTGGCTTCAGTACGGGTACAGTGTGGGATTTTAGAACTCGAAGCCAAGTTAAGTGGTGATTTAGATGAGCGGAGCCCGACGAACATTCTCAACGTCACCCTTGATCCTCAAACCGCCAAACGAATGGCGGAGACTTACCTCGCAAGGCGAAAGCATCTAGAAGGGGAGGTGAAATGAGCGACCACGAGTTGCTGCAACTCGGTCGAGAGGACTTGGCCTGCTATGCCTTGGCCGTGTACCCCAATTTTGAACTGGCCAACCATCATCGCCTCATAGTGGATTATCTCGAAGCCGTAGAGCGCGGCGATGTAAGTCGATTGATTATTTGTATGCCGCCCCGCCACGGAAAAAGCCTGCTGGGAACCCAAATATTTTCAGCGTGGTTCCTAGGGCGCAACCCTGACCGATCCATCATCACCAGCAGCTACAATCAAGAGTTGGTCGAGGACTTTGGGCGCAAGGTCCGCAACCTGGTAATCAATCCTGTTCATCGCGCCATATTTCCTGAATTTCGCCTGGCGCAAGATGCAACCAGCATGCGCCGGTTCAGTACGACATCTGAAGGTTCATACTATGCAGTCGGTCGTGGCGGCGCGATCACCGGGCGAGGAGCGGACTTGCTGCTAATCGATGACCCCCTCAAAGATGCAGAAGAGGCACGCAGTGAGCTAACCCGCAGAGCATTGCACGAATGGTTCAAGTCAGTGGCCTACACCCGTCTCCAGCCTGGGGGCGCCGTGATTTTGATATCCACGCGCTGGCACGAGGACGATCTTGCTGGCCACCTGTTACGAGAAGACCCGAATGGGTGGGTTGTATTGAGTCTGCCCGCGATCGCCGAAGTAGATGAAAGTTTCCGCCGGGCAGGCGATGCGTTGTGGCCCGAGAAGTTTCCGCTTGAGTTGCTGGAGAACAAGCGAACTGTACTCGGCGGTGCCGCATTTGCATCGCTCTACCAGCAACGCCCAGCCGCTGCGGAAGGAGCGGTTTTCAATCGAGCATGGTGGCAGTTCTACCGCGAGCTGCCTGCATGCAAACGCGTCGTGCAAAGTTGGGATACGGCGTTCAAAACCGGCTCGGAAAATGACTATTCGGTTTGTACCACTTGGGGAGTGCTGGGAAATGGTTATTACCTACTCTCGTTGTGGCGGGGCAGAGTTGACTTTCCTGAGCTTAAGCGCCTTGTATACTCCTTGGCCGTTGAATGGAATCCGCGCGATCTTGGTTGAAGACACGGGTAGCGGTCAGAGTCTGATTCAGGAACTGAAGTATCAAAGCGCGCTACCCATCATTCCTGTATCGGTAGACCGAGACAAGATAGCACGAGCACAGGCAGTAACACCGTTAATCGAAGCCGGGAAGGTCTTCCTACCGGAGCTTGCCCCGTGGGTTCATGACTACTATCTGGACGAGTTAGCTGCATTCCCGAACGGCGTCCACGACGATGCCTTCGACTCCACAACCCAGAGCTTAAATTATCTTCGCCATCAGCAGGTGCATACTGTGGCGATCTTCAACGCGCTCACAGGTAGGTGTCTGTCCGACTGATTATATGAACGAGTCATGGTCACTTCCGGTCTTAAGCGATACAGGCAAGTTCGTCTTACGTCCAACACTGCCCCGTGAAACGGCGGTGAAGGAAGCAGCCTTTCGAAAAAAGGAGAATGCATGCCAACATGCCAAGGTAAAACGAAAACCGGCGCCCCCTGCCGGGCCGCCGCCGGTACAGGGGGGCTTTGTTTTTTCCATGCTAACCCGCACAGTGCCAAAACCCTCGGCCAAATTGGAGGGCAAAAAAACCGCAGATCCCCAGTAGACCTTGAAGTGCCGGACAACATGACTGCCGCCGGCCTGTGCGAGGTGACTGGGAAGGCCATGCGCTTATTGCTGTCGGGGGAAATGGGGGCGCGTGAAGCCAGTGCTTTCGCGCAGCTATGTAATTCGTTCCACCGAATCCTCCCTACTGCGGATCTTGAAACGCGCGTAGCAAAGCTGGAAGACCAACTCCCTCAGGAAATGCAAACCACTCACGTAGAAGGCGGGCTTGCGCCAGAGATTGTTTCAACCGGCTCGCTAACGGACGGGATCGAGGTGACCGAAAACGAAGATTGGGCAGAACCGGAACAAACAGCCCCGTGTTCCGCCGGCACCATAGAACACGAGGACGCCGCCCCGTGCTCCGTCGCCACAGAAGAGCAAATCGAAGAAGCCGCAAGCGATGGATTCAGCGAAGGCGAGGAGCCATCGTAGCTGACGGCCCTGACAACCGCGCGAGTTTTGCCGCTTTGGTACCCTTTTCCCACGATAGCCAAAGGTTCTCAATAAGACATAAGAAATCAAAGACAGCAAAGAGAAGACGCAGGAAACCAAACAAAAGCTAATGGGTGAAGTTGCGACAGGATTGTGAGCCGGTAACTCGTACCAGAACTCTTCCCTTCTTTCCGCGTGTGGGGATCACAGCAGGCTGCAGCGATTTTGCGAAACAAAGCCACTAAGTGATTTGTTTTAAGCATTTACAAAAGTGGCATTCATAAGATCGCGAGTTTTGTAGCTGGATGGGCGTTGCGGCAAACGATCGTTGCCACGCCCTAGCGGACGATCTAATAATAAGGATGTTGATTTGCTGGCAGGAGGATGCTCCTTAGCCCCCCATCTCGAGCCGATCCCGCGCGGGGGAACGCCTCTGGGACGATTCTGCCACCTATCATTGCCGTCTGCTCAGGATTCGGGGTTTGCACTAATTTTGGGGCAATTGACACTTAGTAGGAACCGGCGTAGTTTGCTGGCATTCCAACAATAGCGGTTCGCCGCGCAGGCTGCGCGACGTTCCTTTCACCCTTCTCACCAAACAAAAGGAGCGCATCCCAATGTCGAAACAACAGGATAATGCTCTGAATGCGCAGCCCGAATTTGGCTCCAAGAAGATGCTGGAGAAATTGGAGTCGCTCGGCGATGCATTGATCGAGTCTCTAACGAACAGCCAGTCCAAGAAAGGGTATCTCGAGATCGGTACCCACAATTTTGTGACCGATGACCGCAAGCAGCCAACGTCGTTACCGGCCGTCACGACATACACTGCAGCAATCGACGAGTTCAACCAGAGCGCAACCGCGTTCATCGAACACCTCCCGCTCTTAGTCAGAACTCGGAATGCGTATGAGAACGCTCTGACTGCCAGTGCGGAACTACGCACGATTTTGGATGCCGGTGACGAGAAGATCAAGAATCTCATGAGCCAGTTGGAGCAAGGAGTGAAGAACGGAGTCAAGCCTCCTCCCGAAAACAACTCGAAGCCTGCGAAAGTCGAAACGATCGGACGCAGCCAAGAAAGCATCAATCGTGCGAGCCAATTTCTATGAAGGAACCTCGACGCTTCAACCGATAGATCATTTGCCATTCACAACGATCTGGAACTTAGCGAGCTGTTGAAAAATTTGCTCCAATCCACAGCCAACCACCGTACGAGAAGGCATGCGAAGAGAAGATCATCAGCAGAATCACATGTTCGGTTATTTATCCCCCGAGATGTGCGTGCGCAAGGATCATCCGCTGTGCACCATCCGGGAGATGGCAGATGAGGTGTTGAGCGTTGTCGCGACGGTTCGACACCATGTATGCCGAGGTTAGCCGGCCGTCGATTGCGCCGGAGAACTTGTTGCGGGCACAGTTGTTGCAGATGCTGTATTCGATCCACAGCGAGCGGCTGCTGATGGAAGAGATGGATTACAACCTGCTGCTCCGCTGGCCTCAACCCGGATGACGAAGTCTAGGACCCGACGGCATTCACCAAGAACCGCGACCGCTTGCTGGAAGCAGACGTAGCCAAGGACTTTCTGGCCGATGTCGTGGCCCAGTGTTTTCAAGCGAAAAAAGGAAAGCAACTGCCGCCACTCGGCTGACATCGTGGCCCGTTAAAATACGCACAAACCTGCAGGCACAGCATCAATTCGCCCTCGGTATTTCGTATGGATTTTAGAGGCCTCGACACCGTAAACCCTAGATTGATGACGCTCGTAACTTTCCCTGCGCCGCCCGGCCAGCAACAATGGCTGCGGAGGGAATCAATGGCAGACAAAATCGGATGGGTTGATGCGTCTGTGGAAGTAGTGCGAGCGTTCGAATGTGGAATTAATTTCGGTAGGAAAGTAGCGCCTCGTCGTCAGTACCCGCTGTGGACAGAAGATGAATGGCGCGAAGCATTGCAAAATGCAGTAGGAGAACCCGACGTTGCTTACTATGCTGACAATCAAATCTTCAATCACCCGGTAATTATGAACAGCAAAACCGGGCGAATCTTCATTGACCTACCAGATGGTGGCTGGCATGAGCTGCGTCGCACGGAACCGAATAGGAAGGGCCTTACCCCTGTAGCCCTTAACGATGGCGTGTGGGCATATCTTGCAAAGCTTGCCAAAGAAGAATTGGGGATGGACCTTGTAAAGCCAACCATAAGCAGTGCTGCGAAGGCGGGGAGGTAGGAATCATGCGCGGACCAAAAACCGGTGACGTTGTTCTCATTGCACACCGGATACTCAGCGTTGGTAACGACGTGGCCTTCCTAGAAGCTAGCAGACCAGTTCAGACCATAAATCTTCATCCGGTCCCACAAAGCGATGGAAGCATCTGGATACTGACAGGATTGGGCACAACGGAAGATGACGCAAGGTACGGCACACTACGGGGTGAGTCGTAGAATCCGGGGCTGCAATCTACGCGATGGTCGCTTCTTCGTCCAGCCATTTGGGCATAACGCAGTTCGAAGGTGGCACAGGTTGGACGAGTCGAACACAGTTACTACGTTAATTCACAACCATGCGGCTTAGTCCCGCCAATTGCGTTTCGGCTTGCCTAATCGTTTCGTCCAACACTTTTCAAGCCCGCTGCGGAGTCATGTAGTGACGCAATTCCTGCATTCCCGCCAACATGGTTTCCATAAGCTGTACGCTCGCTTTCAGGCTCTGCCAAACTTCCGGGGACGCGCCTGTCGGCTAACATTTCCCGATTGCAACTAGCGCGAGAAATCCACAGTTAGTGCAAAACCTCCATCTTGACAGCCACCACGCCCGTGTGTAAGGTTGCGCAGTTCGCCGGGTGGGGTTCTGAGTGGAGCTAAGTCGGGGACTCTGATTCCGATCCGCAATCGAGTCATCTGTTCCCATCGAGCAAGTTCTGCCCGGCCAGCAGTCGGCCCTGACTGTTGCAAACGCCGCCGTCCCATTCACCGGCAGCTCCGATCCCAGGAGAGATCAGCTTGACCACTCAGCCCGCCGGCTCGCCTTCCCGTGCGTGTTTCGCATTCCAGTCCACCCCTTGCGGCAATGTGGGTGACCGAAGCTTTGGTGCGGGAGGAGTAGATTCCCACTACCGGACAAGAGGAGAAATCATGATGCGACGATTAAGTACTTTGCTAACGGTTGTTGCGCTTGTGTCGGTCGCGAATGTCGTTTCCCAGGCGCAGTCACTGCCCCTGTTAACGCGTCATGTTCGTGAAGTGACACTCAATGGGCAGGCGCCTCTAGTTGGGAATCTGCCCGCAACACAGTCCATGCGCCTTGTCTTGGTTCTGCCGCTACGAAACCAGGCCGCGTTAAATAACTTCTTGAAGGAGCTCTATTATGATCCTTCCAGCGCGTCTTAGCACCAGTTCCTCAAGGTGGAAGAGTTCACTAGGATGTTCGGTCCTAGCCACGAGGATTATTCCGCGGTGGTTCGTTGGGCGGAAACCAACGGCTTAAAGGTGGTTGGCACTTCCCGCAATCGCATGGACGTGGATGTCACGGGGTCGGTGGCGAGCATTGAAAAGGCACTTCACGTAACGATGGGTGTGTACCAGCACCCCCCCGAAAACCGCACGTTCTACGCTCCGGACCGCGAGCCCACCGTGGACCTGCCTTTTCAGCTGTGGCACATCTCCGGACTGGACAACTATTCGATTCCGCGCCCTATGTTCGTGAAGAGGGACCTGAAGGCGAAGTCCAATGCCACGACGGGCTCCGGTCCTGACCAATCCTTCTTGGGCAGTGACATGAGAGCGGCCTATTACGAGGGAACCACTCTCACCGGCACTGGCCAGTCGCTCGGGTTGCTGGAGTATGCCGGCACCGATTTGGCCGACCTGAACACTTACTACGCGAACGTTGAGCAAACGGAAGCTGTCCCGATCACTCTCTTGTCCACGGACGGGACCAGCACGAGCTGCATCTATTCCGAAGGCTGTGATGACACCGAACAGACCATCGACATGACGCAGGCGCTCGGCATGGCCCCAGGCCTAGCCAGCCTCGTGATGTACGTCGGATCGACCGATGCGGCCATTCTTAACGCCATGGCCACGGCCAGTCCGCTGAACGCGCAATTGAGCTCGTCGTGGTATTGGCCGCCACCGGACCCCACAACTGACAATCCGTACTTTGAGGAGTTCGCGGCGCAGGGCCAGAGCTTCTTTGAAGCGTCCGGCGATGGCGGCGCATGGAGGTCCACGGACACCTGGTGGCCGATGGAATCTCCATACGTCATCGGTGTCGGCGGTACGGACTTAGAGACAAGCAGCGCGGGCGGCCCCTGGAGTTCGGAAACGGCTTGGGTTGACGGCGGCGGCGGCATTTCGCCGGACAAGTTTCCGATTCCCTTCTGGCAGACGACGACAGCCGGCGGCTGCTCCGAATGCTCCGACAACTATCGCAACGCCCCGGACGTTTCGGCCAATGCGAATTTCACCTTTTACGTCTGCGCCGACCAAACGACTTGCACTGCCAACGAGTATGGCGGGACCAGTTTTGCGGCGCCCATGTGGGCCGGCTACCTGGCTCTCGCCAACGAACAGTATTTCCACAACGGAGCAACCACGACGCTCGGCTTCATCAATCCGGCCGTTTATGACATTGGTTTAAGCTCGAGCTATGACACTGATTTCCACGACATCACCGGCGGCAGCAACGGCTATTCGGCAACCATCGGTTACGATTTGGCGACCGGCTGGGGCAGTCCGAACGGCAGCGGTCTGATCAGTGGGCTGCTCAGCACAATTAACACTCCTGGCTTCGGCCTTACAGCTTCGCCCGCTTCGCTTACGCTAGTACAGGGCGGCTCGGGAACGTCCACGATTACCAGCACGGTGACAAACGGCTTTAGCTCGGGGATTTCCCTGTCTGCAGTGGGCCAGCCCACGGGCGTGACCGTGACCTTCAGCCCCACCTCGATTACCGGGGCTGGAACTTCAACCATGACGATCACGGTAGGCTCATCTGCAGTCGTCGGCACGTATAAGATTAAGGTCACGGGAACCTCCGGCAGCATCACCGAAATCGTTACGATCTCCCTAACAGTCACCAAAGCGCCGGCTAACTTCACCATCAGCGCATCGCCTACATCAATTAGCGTTGCCCGGGGCAGCTCCGGCACGTCCACAATCACCACGGCTGTTTCTGGCGGCTTTGACTACGTCATTTCCTTATCGGCGACTGGCTACCCAATTGGCGTGACTGTAACCTTCAGCCCTAGAACCATACCGGCGCCAGGCTCGGGGAAGTCGACCATGAAAGTCACGGTGGGTGAGAAAGTCGCGCTCGGAAACCACACGATCACTATAAACGCCACAGGCGGAGGAGTGCCGCGTGAGACCCAGGTCACACTCGACGTGCTCAACTAAGCAAGCGTGAACTCGGATTGGCGGCAACGATCAAGAAGGGAGTACCAGTTTACGAAGCGCTCGGCGGAGGCTGCCCAAAGCGGTATACCCGTTGCTCTATTAATTGTTGCGGCACTTGACAGGAAACGAACACACGATAGTGCGCGAGGGCTTTGTCATTCGCAAAACCGTCGGATTGAACCCGTTTGCAGTCTCTAACCGCAGGATCACTGACGACCCCCTCGGGGGAAATTCACAAGGAGGACAAAATGGTAAAAACAACACTTTGTGCGACAGCGCTGGCGGCTGCCCTGATTTCTTTCGCCCAACCGGCGGCAGCACAGAACTACAAGGGAACACCTAAGCCCACGATCCAAGATTATGGACCGTTTCCAAACGTCCAGACTAAGACCAACACCACTACCTCCACGTCCACAAAACCTGCAAGCGGGAAATGTGGCAATCCGGCTGGCGCCTGCTTGTTCTACGGCGGCGACTTTCTCGATAATCCCCTTTATCCGCCATTCCTTCCCAATGGCTTGGCCAATGAGAGCACGCCGCTCGTACCCGGAACCCCGTACGGAGCCGCAACTTGGGTTCCGTTCACCGTACCCGCGGGGCAAACTTGGGACGTGAGGGGACTCTTCACGAACAATCAGGCGTCGTATGGCGTCCTCGACCAAGGAACCGAACCCACGTCTGTGGCCTCCTGGTCGATCAATGAAGGCGTGTTCGCAGGCAGCGCTGGAACCGTTGTCGATTCCGGTACTTCCCCCGCCAGCAGCACCGCGACTGGTCGCGCTCCTTTTGGTCTGACCGAATTCACGATCCAGGTGACAGGACTGAGCGTTACGCTGACGGCTGGTTCATACTGGATGAGCGTGGTTCCCATCTGTACGAATACGGCCGACCCTTACTGTAACGGCGTGTTTTTTGAGAGTGACGTCGAATACATTAACACCACGCCCACAAACGCCTTCGGCCCGCCGGAGCCTATAGATGCCTCGTTCTTCGACTCTCCTTACTTTGGCGCCTCTTTCGATCCCACCAACGGCCCTCTTGGGGCCTGCGGCGGGTCCGGCTGCGACGCGTTCTCGGCGGGCGTGCTTGGAAAAATAGCTAAAAAATAGCTACGGGACGCAGTTGACTTGCAGTTGGCTTAGGGTGAAAAAGGGAGGCTCGACGCTTCTGGCCGTCCGACCTCCCCTTTGCCTTTCTTATTGGCTGCGTCCGCCCGCGGTAAGCTTTGATCGTGGTCCTGCCAGCCGGACCTGACGTGTCAGCCTGGTAGACAATACTCATCCCGCTGCCGCCCAGCTTCTCGATAGTGCTGTGCGAGATGGTCGAACGCCGCTACCTATGCATTAGTCGGTCTGATCGCGGAGACATTGGCAAAGCCTCATCCTCACGAACTGGGGATAGCGGCTTCGCTGCAGCATAGGTTCTTCAGCGATGCAGGGCGTCATGGCATCGCGTGCTGAGCGTGATCAGATTCTGTTCGGAGTTTTGTCCGGATTGAGTGGCGAAACTGTTGGTGGCGGACCTCGTGCTTGCCGATGTCGTGGATCGTACAGAGGTTGGGATGGTTTAGCGGCCGAGGCTGCGCCGCCGAAAACGTTCCAAAGCCTGTGGGTCTTGGGTTAGGTCGTCAGGTTCATCATCTCAGCACTGAAGATGTCAGGACTCCCGTGATCCAAGAGCCGCCAGGATTATCACCAATTGTGAATGAGAGAACCGTCATCGAAGCTAGCTTTGCGAGTTATAATCCGCGTCGATGACCTTGACTGCGGGTACGAAACTGGATGGCTATGAAGTTCTCGGCCCCTTGGGTTGCAGGCGGTATGGGCGAGGTGTACGGCGCCCGTGATTCAGTATTGAAGCGTGAGGTAGCGATCTCGCTTGCGGCGGCAGGTGCTCGTGAATCGACATCAGGTAGTACGCCTTTCCGCCGCGACCCCGGAAACCTGTCGCGCAGAGAAGCTTGCTTAGTGACCTCACTCACATCCACAAGTGCTCCCAAGCACATCCTGTTCGTTGAACCAAGTGATATAGGTGCCGGACAGACTGCTTTCCCAGGGAGATTTGACTCTCCCGAGACATATTGCTGGCATTTTGACGCGCGCGCAGTCAGGCCGATGCGTGCCAGCGGGTTTTCTGAAGCTTGCCACACTGGCACCCGCTGTCAGCCTCAAGCCCTTGCGCAGTAGGAGACATTTCTCATGGCACAAGACACCCTCACCATTACTGACAATCGCACGAACCAGACTTACAGCCTTCCTATCGAGAAAGAAACAGTCCGAGCTATGGACTTCCGTCAGATCAAGACCGGTCCGGAAGACTTCGGACTTATGACCTACGATCCGGCTTTCATGAACACAGCATCCTGCCGCAGCAGCATCACCTTCATTGATGGCGAACGCGGCATTTTGCGCTATCGCGGCTACCCGATTGAAGTGCTGGCCGAGCACTGCAGCTTCCTCGAGGTGGCCTACCTGATTCTCTTCGGAGATTTGCCCAACGAAGTTGATCTAAAGAATTGGGTGAACGAAATCACGCACCACACCATGTTGCACGAAACCACCAAGAGCTTCATGGAAGGCTTCCGCTATGATGCCCACCCCATGGCTATGCTTGTGAGCACAGTCGCGGCATTGTCCACGGTCTACCCGGGAGCCAGAGACATTCACGACACCAACAACCGCCTCCTTCAGTTCAAGCGGCTGATTGGGAAAATGCCTTCAATCGCAGCCATGTCCTACCGGCATAGTCTGGGTTTTCCCTATGTTTACCCAGACAATGATTTGAACTACGCCGAGAACTTCATGAATATGCTATGGAAGATGGTCGAGCCGAAATACGTCGCCAACCCAGTGTTGGCACGCGCGCTCGACATTTTGTTTATCTTGCACGCCGA
>JBEKUD010000153.1:0-11794 GCA_049515395.1 Candidatus Sulfotelmatobacter sp.
TCTGCGACGGAAGTCGGCTGAAACAGCTCGAACGCGGCCATTACGTCTCGTATGACAGCCATAACTCTCCTTCAAATCCGTATCAAACGTGGGCCATCAAATGTGCGCCATCAACGGATGCTGCACCGGACGGCCCGCTTCGAGCGAAGTCAGAATCGTGTCGGCATTCACGGGTGCGCGCTGGAAAATCTCGTCTCCCAGGGCATCCGAGAGCGCGTTCAAAATGGAAGCACATCCACCTCCAACCGGCGGCTCGCCGACACCGCGAGCACCCACCGGCGTCTCCGGGTCCGGAATGTCCAATGCCATCCATTGCATGTTGACAGGTACATCCAGAATTGTTGGCGGTTTGCTGTGGTGGAATCGCTTGGAAAGCATTTCGCCGTAGTGCGGATCGAAAACCCATTTCTGGCCAATTGCGTGTCCTATGCCGAGAGTAGAACGACCGAGGACCTGGCCGCCGAGCGCTCGGGGATGGATTACGGTGCCGACATCGGCGGAGGCGAGGAAATCTACGATGTAGTACTTGCCGGTTTCGACATCGACTTCAACCTCGGCGAAGCTGGCGACGTAGGAATAAGTCGAGCCATCGCGAGGGTAGTTGTCCTTGGCCGCCGCCACCAAGCCCTGTCCCGCCAATGCCGCTACCGACACCTTCGTCAATTTGTGGAGGTCGACGGCTGCCTCGTGGCCGTCGTAGACGCCACCGAGCTCAATCGCGTGTTTCGCTGCCTGCGCCAAAGTCATGCCTGCGCCACCGCCCTTGCGAAAGACTCGCTCGTGCGCGACCTCGTACTGCTCCGGCTTGCCGCCGAGTTTTTTCGCCGCGATTTCCTGGAGCTTCTTCTTCGCGTCCATCGCCGTTGCATACGCTGCCCGCGTCATTGCGTGAGTTGTCTGGCTGCCTCCGGACACGCAGGTGAAAGGAAGATTCTTTGCCGTGTTACCCCACGTCACGTCGCATTTCTCCCAAGGCACGCCCAGAACCTCTGCGCCCGCGCGATGTACGTCAATCACCGACTCTGTTCCCAGGTTGCCGATGCCAGACTGGAAGTTGATTCGGCCATCCGGCTTGATAATAAGAAGCCCATCGAATCCAATAGTGCCCCCAACATAGCAACTCAGCGATACGCCGACGCCGCGCACTTTCGTGCCTATCCTCTTCGGAGTGCGTGCAACACGCTCGCTCCATTTGAATTGCTCCGCGCCGCGGTCCAGTGCCTCTTTCAGGAATGCACTGGTGGCGTACTGCCGTTTTCCCTGGATAGCCGGCCCTAACTCCGCCTTGCCCTCGGGGCAGTTAATGCGTCGGATTGCGACCTGGTCAACACCAAGTTTGCGCGCAGCTTTGGCGATGATCGGCTCGATAATGACAATCCCCTGCAGGCCGCCCGGCGAACTTTGCGCACTGCGGGGCGGCGTATTTGTCAGCACCGTCACCCCCCGCCAGCGCATGGCTTGCGGCTGGTACAACAGAGAAACAATGCGTCCCGATGAGGGCGAATCGCCCACTGCGTCGTATGGACCGTTGTCGCAAATAACGAACATATCGAGGGCCGTGATCCGTCCCTCTTTCGAAAAGCCGACTCTCATCCGTCCTTGAAAACCCGGACGCGCGCGTCCAATGAACGTCTCTTCCTCGCGGCTAATACGCATCATCACCGGAGCATTCGTTTTCTTTGCCAGAAGCGCGGGGATGATCATCGTGACTCCGCCCGTTATCTTGCTGCCAAAGCCGCCTCCAGTGTATTCGCTGATGAAAACAACTTTCTCCGAATCGATATTCAACCATCGCGCGATTGCGGGCAGCGTTTGGGCGGTGCTTTGAGTCCCAGTGTGAATGTAGACCTTGCCGTTCTGCCAGTAAGACATTGTGCTACGGGTTTCAAGGGTCTGATGGCTGGTGTCGGGTGTGACGAACGTCTCGTCAAGAACGAGCGCCGCATTCCTAAAGCCGGAATCGAGATCGCCATACGACCATTCATCGGGAGTCTTGCCCATCGGAAGACGGCCATGCTTTTCCTCCGCGAAGTCCGCCTTGGTCCACTTGAGCTCTGTGACCGCAGGAAGAGCCGGAGCTTGTGAAGAACCAGCTGGCGAAGCAGGCCGGGCCCAGATGTTGCCATCCGTTCGCGGGTTAGGACCACCCGGGCGCAGGGTGTCGAGTGGGTCGACCACAAAGGGAAGCGGTTCGAAATCGATCTGAATTTTCTCAATGGCTTCCACGGCGGTGAGTTCGTCGACTGCGGCCACAGCGAGAATCGGCTCGCCCTGATAAACCGGCTCCATGGTGAGACCACGTTCGCCCCACTTGCTGGCCTTGATGACCGTCCCATTGTCAGTAAGGGTATCGGCCTGGGGAGGAAGGTCGTCCGCCGTGAGAATGGCTTTGACGCCAGGCATGGCGAGGGCTGCCTTCGTATCGATGTGCCTAACGCGCGCATGCGGCATGGGGCTGAGCAGCAGCCTGCAGAACAGCATACCGTCGGCGCGAAAGTCTTCCGCGTACTTTGCTTTGCCTGTGACTTTTGCGTAGAGGTCGGCGGTCTCGTAGTTCTTGCCGATCAGCTTGTATCCGGCCCCGTACTGGCGCTCAGTAGTCTTGGTGACATCAACAGCTTTTTTCTTGTCCGATGTGTTATCCAAGCGAAGACCTCCGCATATTTTCGACCCCGCGCATCAACGCGGTCAGAATCTTGTCGTAATCCTGGCAGCGGCACAGGTTTCCCGAGACGCCGTGCGCCAGTTCTAGACGGGTGGGATTGGGATTCGTCTTCAGGTATCCGACTGCGGTCATAATGAAGCCCGACATGCAGAACGCGCACTGAAATCCCTGCTCGTCGATGACACCTTGTTGTACGGGATGTAAGGTTCCGTCGTCGCTTGCCAGGCCTTCGATGGTGATTACGTTCCGGCCGCGCACAGTGTGTGTGAGCACTGAACAAGAATAGTACGGAATATCGTCGATGAGGACGCTACAAGATCCGCATTCAGCTCGGTCGCATCCGAGCTTGGTGCCTGTAAGGCCCAGCTTGTAACGCAGCGTCCATGCCAATGTCTCCTGCTTCATGACATCGACGCGTCGCTGCTGACCGTTGACGTTTAGAGTAATCAGCCGCTCGCCTACGCCGGCAGCCAACTGCTGGCCCTGCATAATAGACGAGGCGCGAAAAAGATAGCTCGCAGAGGAAACAGCCACGCCGCTGGTGATGACGCCTTTGATGAAGTTGCGCCTTGAGACAGCCTTCGGCACGTCTTCTTTCGGCATGTCTAGAATTGCCTTTGAACTTGTCTTCTCTGTCACGCTTCTTCACCTCTGGGCCGACTGTTCGGATCCCGCGTCTAAAAATAGCTGTACGGCGACGCATTTAAGCTCTAGTTCGGAACTATTCTGTGCAAAAAGTATAGCTGATCGGACCGATCTCTTGTACCAAGTGGAGTGTTAGTGTGATGCCTTGTTGATCGGCCCCAGTATTTCTGTACCAAACGTAGTGTTAGCCGTCGGCTGGCTTAGATTCAACTAGCGCGCGGTTAGCCGCGCTCTGGCTGGCGAACTCGTTTGGTGTCCTCTCTCCGCGGGTAGAAGTCGATAAGAACCACATGGTGCAGTTCCCGGCGTTGGGACTCGAGATTCCCGAGGCCCATCCTGACCGGAACAGGTATTTTTCCAAAAGTGAGGTAAGGTTCAGAGTAGCAAAAAGTATCTGGAAACTCGATGAATACAGGTCTGGACGGACCTCGAATCATCTCCGGGATGCCGGATTCAGGTAGTAACAAGCTCGATAACTGCTCAATTTTGAACACTTTTACAAAATACCCTGAGTCACACTGTTAGGAGTTCGTGAAGAGAGAGCGCTGCTGTATGACTCCGACCGAACCCTCAATCTCGCGTAGAGTACTGCTCGTGGACGATGATGACGCCGTTCGCGAAATGATGACTGTGACGCTTGAACGCAAGGGCTTTGCCGTTGTCGCTGTCGCTAACGTGACAGATGCCCTGAGATGCATTGCCACAAACAGATTCGACGCCCTGATCACAGATTTGCACATGCCGAATCCCGGTGACGGCTTCACGGTGGTTACCGCGATGCGTCACTCCCAGCCGAATGCTCTAACCCTTCTGGTCAGCGGCTACCCGGACGTGCAGAGCGCGATGGCCGCTATCCTGCTAGAAGCTGATGAAATTATCTTGAAGCCGTTTGATGCCAGAAGACTCGCTGATCTCGTCCACGAAAAGATGCTCAACCGCAAACCTGTTGCCCGACTTGAAAAGCAGAGGGTAGGCGCGATACTGCACGCCTGCATTTCCAATGTGGTCGAAGACTGGTTGGCGCGGGCAAAAAAGAGCAAAGAACTCAACCACATAGCTCTCAGCGACAACGAGCGTACAGGATATCTTCCTAAGCTGGTAGAAGACTTGGTGGTTCGCCTGGGTAGTCCCAGTGCCACAGCCATGGATAGCGATGCTGCCTTTTCGGAGGCTGCCGTAGCCCATGGCAAGCTGCGATATCTGCAAGGCTACAGCCCCGCGATGCTGGTACACGAATTACGAATTCTCCAAGTCACTATCTTTGGGACATTGCAGAACAATTTGACTCTTCTGGATTTCAGCTTGTTGTTGCCGGATGTCATGACCATTGCGGACGAGGTGGACGCACAGTTGACTCAGTCGATGGACAGCTACATGAGCGCCATGGGGAAGTCAGCGGCGGCTTAACTACTACTACCATCTCATTCGAAGTGCGGACGCTGCCTTGCTGCCCCATCCGTGATCTATGGAGGGCGTAGCAATAATGGCAAGGCCTCCTCACGCTCGGATTGCGGGTCCTACAAAATGCCTGCTCCGATGAGGCTGTTCGGACGCTGGATAGCCTCGTGTTGTAGCGTAGTTCGGATTCGGGGGGGGCGCAGCGTTCCCGCGCCTGCGCCACCAAGAGGAACAGGCGGAACAGAGAAGGTGCCCATTCCTTCGCATGTCCTATGTTCGTCAACGTACGATGCGGACTTATTTGCTGTCTGTTCACGATTGCACAGTTTTGAAATAAGTCGCGTCAGGATTGGTCCGGCAAGATGGCTGATCCTCGCCGTCGAATGCGTGAGATAAGGGGAAGATGCTTTCAAACCGGAGATGCCACTGAATGTTCTGGCAGCACGGACTGGCGGGATACTGTAATGTGAAGAGGCTGCGGTCGGAGCGATAAACCTATCGTGATGCGCCGCTGAGAACACAAAACCAACAAGAAAGCTTTTCACAGTTTTTTCCAATCGGTCAGCGCCACCAATTCATCGAGGATTGCCTGCAACCTCTGAAGTCGGCGTTCATGATCCCCTGCTGCGCCGGGCATCTTCTTGCCGCCCTGCACATATTGGCGGTTCGCTTCGCTAATTTGAACTATTTCTTCCCGCAACTTGGCGATGCGCTCTTTGACCGGAGTCTGCATGGCGATAGGTTAGCAGAGCACAAAGCTCCCAGCGCCTATTCCCGTCCAAATGTCGATTACCCCGATCTCTCTGTGTCGTCTGGGCGTTCGTGGAGCGAGAGATTGTCATTGGCTCTGTCTTGTCCACGCTTGACGGTAAAGTTTTTATCTTATGAGGGTTTAGCCCCGGCAGTCCAACGGTCTTTCCGCAGCCGCCGCACTTGGCTTTGGCACAAATTACTTCCAGGCGCGCCAAGTGTGCGATGAAGGGTTGCCGTCTCGTTCGCTCGGCTGAATTCTGCCTTCGGTGGTAGACTTTTCCCTCCCTTTCAGGTCAAGTAAGAAGCCGTGAACGTTGTGAAGCCCGGAGCCAACCGTCATCGTCTAAAGCTGAGAGTCCTCAGCAACGAGGAACTGTGGTGGTTCCTCCTCGATCACCCGCAGCAATGTCTACAGGAACGAAGTAAATTAGAAGCACGGAAGCATTGCCTTGTCCGGCTGCCAAGTATGCCTCTCCGCGTATGTACACGTGATAGAGACAGGATTCATTGTTGCCGAACGGAAGGCCCCTAACTCGGTGAGGGACGCAGCTTGCAGGGCATTCAGGGCGGAAGCCGGATTTTTTCTATCCAGCGCCAACTGTGCGCTAGCGATTCGGCTCGCGTCGTGTCGTCAGCCATCGCAAATGCGAGCGCGGCTTCGACCCCTACACCCTGACTGGTAGGAGCGAGCTTCAGCCCTCTGCCGCTGACTGCTCGGCTTCGATGCTGTTGCCGTAACTCGCTTGCAGCACAGCGGCGTTCGCCTGCCAGATCGCCCCAGTTTCCTTGCTGTGAGCCCGGATAGCCGAATCCACGGCCCGCTTGGTCAGTTCCCTTGCTTCGCGCAGGTGACCGACATACGCCTCGGTGTCGGATGCGAGCGAAAGTCCGAAGTTCTCATACTCAGGCTTGCCCGCAAACCACTGTTGCTGTTCCGCCATTGCGGTGGAGTCCGAAGCTAAAAAGCCAAGGGCTTAGAGATCATTGTGCATTGTAAAATCATCCAGTTTTCGCGCCTGCGCCTCGTGGATGAATTGCCTCGCTTCATCAAAGTGCTGCACGGCCAAGCCGTACCCGGCGAGTTCCGAGTATGTAGCGACACTATCGGAGCTATGCGCAGACATTGGCGAGCCATCTCCGCAGCCTTCTCATGCTGCCCCAGTTCGTCATATGCGACGCTCAAAGTTCCGTACGCCATATCTAGTCGCGGATAGTCCTCAATTTCCTCCTCACTCGCGGGAAGCGTTCGTAACGCGGCCACTTTGTTGGAGGTGCTGGTTGTATCTAAAAGCCCAAAGCCGATCTGAGTTTATCGAACAATATCGACAGTATTCACTCCATTCACCGAAGTAAAAGAGGATGAGAGAAAGGGGATGCCCTTCCGCCTTCGCGGCAAGAAGGGCAATTTCGCACAGGCGCTAAAGACCGACGCTTACTTCGTGCTGCTCAGTTTTGACAGTTCCTTGACGGTCGCCTTCTCGTCGTAGACCCCGGCATTCACAATGTATGGTGTCCCCTTGGCAGTCAAGTGATAAGTAACCTTGCGGGACGGTTCCTTCTCGCCGGGCTTCGGCCACCAGTACTCGTTCCAAGTGCCGGAAGGCGAGTCCTGCACCGTCTTGCAGTAGGCTTCCGAGTCCGGGTAGATGCTTTTCCCCGTTTTCGCATCTTTCACCGAGGAGAGTGCTTGGCCTACCATCTCCGCCTTGATGGGATGAGCGGCCATGACCTTCTTGTCGCAATCTTGGATGAAGATGTAGGTGTCTTTCCACACCCACGGACCCTGTTTCTGGTTAAACTCTGCCACGTCACCCGTTTTTGATAGGGTGCTAGCCGCTTCCCTTACCTTAATGATGACCTCCTCAGCGGTTGCCTTGTCCTGTCCAACGGCGACAATGCTCAGGGCGATGTTAAGGAGAGCCAATGTCACAACGGCGAAAATTCTGTTGTTCTTCATTCGGAATATCCTTTCTGCTCGAAACGGCACCCAGTCTACTCCCATCTCGCCCGTTCGCAACCAGCCGGGCATCCATCGACGCCCCATCTGCTGTTAACGAAGCAGAACGTTCAGAAGGCTCCGCTGAAGGGGCATTGGAAACTGAACGTGTGAAAGCCAATACGTCAGCCAGCCGACACCATAAAAACAAAAGGGCCCCAAATTCTTTTGAGATTGTGGCACGTGGACGAGCTTTGGCCGACCACCCAAACGAGTTCGACAAAAGCCTCCTGACGCTCTTGCACGCGGCAGGTGCGGATTCTTCACGACTGGACTGGGTTAGTCCATCAAGTCTACCGGCTTCGTTGAGTATCGTGATGCCGACTTTTTTCGGCAGCTTGGCCTTATGGAATCTGGTAGACCCTTCAGCCCCATGCTGGATTCGTCCGCGATGTAGTAGCCCATCTGGCGAAGTCTGGAGGTCATTTCCTCAACTGCCTCAGGCGTCCCAAGATATTTGAGGTCGGCTGCGGCTTCTTCGAACGAAGGGATTTTGCGATCCAGCCTATCCAGAATCGACTTCAACTTCTCGCTTTGCCATTCCGGCGTCGCGGGAGCAATATGCAGCTTGATCTCCTTGGAAAGCAATTCGGCTCCCGCTCCGTCAGTGCGGCACACGCGGCGGCTGGTGACCCTGATCGTGTAGTCCCCCGGCTGATCGAAGCGAATCCACTCGTTTAGATCGACCGCTCCCTGGACAGGATTCGAACTCAGGAAAGGTGGCCAGGACCAACCGTGCCCTGTCTTGATCAGGTTCTGCGCAAAATACAGGGCAAACGGGTCGGACCAGCCGCCGGAGGAGAGGACCTGGAAGTCTTCCAGGTCGAACTCACCGCCACGGCCCCCACCCCATGGTGCAATGATGTATTGCGTGTCGTTTGCGCTGGTAAAAGTGAGCTTGATCGGGATGCGCTCGCCGATTCGAAAAACGGTCTGACCATCTGCAGCTTGCACGGCGAGTTTTACAGAGGGCTCCTGTGCCCGGAGCGACAATGCCGCCAGGACCAGAACCGCCAGGCTGAGTGCTTGACCTCTCTTGAACATGCTGGTCATCACGCTTCTCCTGAACTCCAAGAAGCGGACATGCAGCCCGCAAAGCGAGTATATCGTTTGTTGGCCTCTCAAAAGTTGTCCTGAAGACGTAAGCATCAGAAGACTGCCTGCGTAACGATTAGAGAGCCTTCACATGATCAAGAAAGATGAGATCTCAACCGTCCGAATTCCGCAGGCAAGCTCGCCCAACAGTTGAAACAAGTGATGTTTCCACCGCGTCTCCCTACTGATCCATTTCTCAACCAGCACCGAACGCCACGACCAGTGCCCGCAGTAGGTCGGCAGGCGATTCCCGTGCTAGCACCAACGCCCGGTTCTCCGGCTTCAGGAACCCCTCCTCCACCGCATGGTCGAACATCCTCAGCAGCAGAGTGTAATAGCCTAAGATATTCAGGATGCCGCAGGGCTTCGCGTGCAGACCAAGCTGCGTCCACGTCACCACTTCGCAAAATTCCTCCAACGTCCCAAATCCGCCCGGCATCGCGACGAACGCATCTGAGAGATCAGCCATGAGCGCCTTGCGTTCGTGCATAGAGCGGAGGACATGGAGTTTCGTGAGTCCCTTGTGTCCGACCTCCCTCGCCATAAGGTTTGCGGGGATGATTCCCTGCACTTCGCCCCCCGCCTTCAGCACCGCGTCCGCGATGATCCCCATCAGACCTACATTGCCGCCGCCATAAACCAAACCAATGTTCCTTTGCACCAATTCGGCAGCCACCTCCTCGGCGGCAACGCGGTATTCCGGACGGCTGCCCTGACTGGAGCCGTAGAAAACGCAGATTCGTTTCATGCAGACATTCTAAATTTTGGTTCGGCAAAATGAAGGGCGCCCAGATCCGTTCAACTCGTATTGTTCAGGGCTGGACAAGCATGCAGAACCCAGTCAGAAGTAACAATGCTTTAGGGGATGCGCTTGGATTCAAACGAGAAAGGTGTCCAGCAGGTGCCCTCTTTCTCGAACTGAACCGGATGGGGCACTTCACCCGTAAAATATCGAGATGGCATGCGCCCAAAATTCCCGCGCCGCAATATTCGAGTGCAGTATGCGAACTTCCCACAGACCGGGGAATCGCCTCCACACCTCATGCGCGATTTGGGTTCCGATTCCACGCCTCCGGTATCCACGAAGAACAAAAAACTCTGCGATATCCCAGACGTTATGATTGCCCGAGACCTCCGATCCTTTCTTCAGTAAAACCAATTCTGCCAATTCGCCATTCATCCTGCTAAGAAACGGATATCGCTCAGGGTCACTCCAATGAAGCGGAAGGCCCCGGTAGCCGAACCTGCCGTCGGTCCCTTGGAATGCTCGGTGTCAGTATCCTCCTCCAGTACGGAACAATGATGGCTCTCATCGTTTACCACGGACTGAAGCCATACCGAACTTCGAGCACCTGTTCAATGCGGTCTTGCCAGTCCTTGCGGGGTTGACTGGTTCAGCAGTCACGTACTACCTGACCAAAGAAAAGAAGTGAAGGCTTCCGTCGGGTCTATTTCTTGCTCCTAATCTTCGCCCACCGTGCCCTTTGTGCCGCCGCAATTTTCCTGCGAGCAGATAGGGACATCCTGTGCTTCACAGGTGCCGGGGCACCGGGTTTCGCTGCCGCTGCTATTGGCTTCGGTCCCTTCTGAATTTTTGCCCATCGCGCCTTTTGTGCCAGCGCCATTTTTCGGCGCGAAGCTGCGGATATGATTCGCTTCGGTTGGTTTCCTTTTCGGGATGCTCCCGAACCGTGTAACGACTCGATTGCTGAAATTGCTTGCCCTAATCTCTCAACCTCTAATTGCGCCCTACCATGCTCAGCGCGAAGCTGCTGGAGCGCATTGTTCAGGTTTGCCATTGTTTGCCCCCTCAAGACTTACAGCGGGGTTCATTGTATTAGGATTGGAATGATTTGTCGTTGAGCCCGAGCGGATCATGCAAAAGGTTGATAATGGGGAAGCAGCTGAGGAGAGCAGCATCCGGCCATTGCGTCATGGAGTACCCAAAATGACCTTAGATGATTTTCGTCAATCACTCACCGCAGCCGAACCGCCTGCGGAAGTCACGCCCGCACTCGCCGGATTATGGTGGGATGCCAAGGGCGATTGGAAGCGGGCTCACAAATCGGCGCAGAGGGACAAAGGCCCAGAGGGTTCGTGGGTTCATGCCTACTTGCATCGCAAGGAAGGGGAACAGGGCAATGCAGCCTATTGGTATGGTCGCGCGGGGAAACCCGTTTGCCGGGAATCGCTGGATGCGGAATGGCTCGGCATCTTGAAAGAATTGCTGAAATGCCAAAGCTGATTCATCGTTGCGGCGGCGGCTCACATGGGCAGTGCGTTAGCCTCGCTTCATGTGGCGGCTTGCAACAAAGTGTTGCCCCAAAGCAATCTTGAAACCGTCAAGCGGTTCATTTTGTCCGTTGTTTAGCCGGAGTGCTAATTCGCCAGCTTCGGTCGGATCGAGCAAGATGTGCCAGTGGCTCTTGCCTTCACGTTCTGTACTGTTGAGATACTTCACCCGCGAGTGTATCCGCTAGAATCCGCTAGAACGGGATCGCATACGCCTCGTCCCGTCCGATACAGCCGAGGACGTAAAGCCCCTGACTTGCCTCGCTGAGAAACTTGTCCCGGCCGGAGTGATACGCATGCCAGTAACCACCATCCTCCAAGTACTGCTTTGAGATTGTGACAACCGCACGCAGAGCCTGTCCGCGCTCCAATAAAGAGCCCGGCTCTTCTTGACGAGTGGTGTGTAGACACTCGTCAGCGACTCGATGATGCTGCGTCGAGGTGCCGCAATCGTCTCAGGTGATGTATGGTGCTGCTTTACCTCGACCAGTTTGCCAGCGGGCAGCGTGTCGGAATCTCCCGCGTCGTCCTCTTGGAGAGCGTTCGATGCGTCTTCTGCAACCGTAAAGGCAATCTCAATGATCTTGTCGAGCTTGGTGTACTCGAAAGGGATGAGCAGTTCGTGAATCTTGCCAACCGAATCCAATTCAGAAGTTTGTCTATCAGCGCCGAGACTTGTGCGTTGTAGAGAGCCACAATCAGAATGTCCTGAAGCCCGAGAGCATTCGTCTCACCCTCTTTGTCCGTCCAAGTCGCTCCCGTTCGCAGCAGCCCTTCAACCATAGCGGCGACTCGTTCAACCTCTTCCGGTGATTCGTTCTGGTTTCCCGTGTGCTCAACTGGAGCAAAGCGCAGCCCAGTGCCGCCGAGCGGAGCGGCAGCGTTGACTCGCTGGTTGGCGTTCTCGGGACGTGATGTAAGTCGCCCTTCGTAAAAAAGTTCAGACCTGA